>CAYTTL010000025.1:0-19298 GCA_964440725.1 uncultured Acidimicrobiales bacterium
TATCGGATGGGGCAGGCGGCCGAACTGCTCGGGGTCAGTCCCGACACCGTGCGCCGGTGGGCCGACTCGGGCCGCCTGACCACCACCCGCACCGAGGGCGGCCGCCGGGTCGTCGACGGCGAGGACCTGGCCCGGTTCGCCTCGTCGTTGGCCGCCGAACGCGACACGGGCACCGTCGTGTCGGGGTCGGCCCGCAACCGCTTCGCCGGCATCGTCACCGAGGTGGTCAAGGACAAGGTCATGGCCCAGGTCGAGATTCAGGCCGGCCGCCACCGGGTGGTGTCACTGATGAGCCGGGAGGCCGCCGACGAGCTGGGTCTGGCCCCGGGAATGTTGGCGGTCGCCGCCGTCAAGGCCACCAACGTGATCGTCGAACTGCCCGGTCCCGAGGGATAGGAGCCGGACCGTGCCCCGACGCCTGCACCCCCTGGCCGTCCTGGCCATCGCCGTCACCCTTGTGGCCTCCGGTTGCGGCAGCGGCAGCGGGTCATCGGCCCCGACGACCAGTGGAGAGGGTGGACGGGCGTCCGCCCGCCTCGCTGGGTCGCTCACCGTGTTCGCCGCCGCCTCGTTGACCGAGTCGCTCGACGACGCCAAGAATGAGTTGACGGTGGCCAACCCCGGCCTGTCGATCACCTACAGCTTCGCCGGGTCCCAGCAGCTGGTGAGCCAGATCACCGCCGGCGCGCCGGCCGACGTCGTGGCCACGGCCGACGAGGCGAGCATGGCCAAGCTGGCCGCCGCCGACCTCGTCGACCCGCCGAGGGTCTTCGCCAGGAACAAGCTGCAGATCGTGGTTCGTCCCGGGAACCCCGAAGCGGTGAAGGGCCTGGGCGACCTGGCGGCCGACAACCTCAAGGTCGTCCTCGCCGATCCGTCGGTGCCTGCGGGCAAGTACGCCCGCCAGGCCCTCGACAAGGCCGGGGTCACTGTTCGCCCGGTGTCGCTGGAGGTGGACGTGAAGTCGGTGCTGCGCAGGGTGACGTCGGGTGAGGCCGACGCCGGCGTGGTCTACGTGACCGACGTGGCTTCGGCCGGCACCGGCGTCGCCGGGGTCGACATCCCCGACGACCAGAACGTGATCGCCAGGTATCCGGCGGCCGTGGTGCGGGCCACCGGGAACCGCAATGACGCCCAGGCCTACCTCGACGAGCTCGCCGGCGGTGCCGGCCAGGCCGCCCTGCTCGCCCACGGCTTCCTGGCCCCGTGAGGAACCGCCGGACGCCCATCGGCCTCATCGTGCCCGCGGTGGGGGCGGTGGCCATCGTGGTGCTGCCCCTGATCGGCATGTTGCAGCGGGCCCCGTGGTCGCAGCTCGGTTCGGAGCTGGCCACGCCCGAGGTTCGCGAGGCCCTGCGCCTGTCCCTCGTGTGCTCGGTCGGGGCGCTGATCGTGTCCCTCGTACTCGGCGTGCCCCTTGCGTGGGTACTCGCCCGGATCCGATTTCCCGGCCGGTCGTTGGTGCGGGCCCTGGTCACCCTGCCGATGGTGCTGCCGCCCGTCGTCGGCGGCGTGGCCCTGCTCTACGCCTTCGGGCGCACCGGGTTCCTCGGCCGCACCTTCGGCTCCCTGCCCTGGTTCCCCCTCCCCTTCACCACGAGAGGCGTGATCCTGGCCGAGGCCTTCGTGGCCATGCCGTTCCTGGTCATCACCGCCGAGGCCGGCCTGCGCCAGATGAACCGGCGCTACGAGGACGCGGCGGCCACGCTCGGGGCCGGCCCGTGGCGGCGGTTCCGCACCGTCACCCTTCCGCTCATCACCCCCTCGCTGGCTGCGGGCGCCGCCTTGTGCTGGGCCCGGGCGCTGGGCGAGTTCGGCGCCACCATCACCTTCGCCGGCAACCTCCCGGGACGCACCCAGACCATGCCCAGCGCCATCTACGTCACCCTGGAGAGCCGGCCCGAGGGTGCCATCGTGTTGTCGCTGATCCTCCTCGCCGTCTCCCTGGCCGTGCTGGTGGCCCTGCGGGGCAGGCTGCTCGGTACCGAATGAGCGAGCACCGAAGCGGAGCGGAGGAGCGCAGCTCACAGGAAGGACAGCGCCCCCGGCTCAGGGGGGCGGCCGCCGGAGGCGGCGACCCGATGAGCCTGCGCGCGGAGGCGGCGACCCGATGAGCCTGCGCGCCGAGGTGGCGCTGCGGGTGGGTCCGCTCGACGTCGACGTCCACGTCGACGCCACGACCGAGGAGATCATCGCCGTGGTCGGCCCCAACGGCGCGGGCAAGACGACCCTGCTGCGGGCCCTGGCGGGCCTGGTCGCCATCGAGCGCGGACGGGTCACCCTGGGCGACGTGGTGCTCGACGACACCGCCGCCGGCACCCACGTGCTGCCCGAGCACCGGCCCGTGGCCGTGATGTTCCAGGACTACCTGCTGTTCCCCCACCTGAGCGCCCTCGACAACGTCGCCTACGGCCTCCGGTGCCGGGGCACCCGGCGGGCCGAGGCGCGCCGCCTCGCCCACGAGTGGCTGGAGCGCGTCGGCGCCGCCGACACCGCCGCCAGGCGACCGTCGGCGCTGTCCGGCGGTCAGGCCCAACGTGTCGCCCTGGCCCGGGCACTGGCCACCCGGCCCGCCCTCCTGCTGCTCGACGAGCCGCTCGCCGCCATCGACGCCGCCGGGAAGGCGCCCCTGCGCCGGGAGCTGCGGGCGCAGCTGGCCGGATCGGCGGGTGTCCGTGTCATCGTCACCCACGACCCCGTCGACGCCATGGCCGTCGGCGACCGCCTGGTCGTGCTCGAGAACGGCCACGTCACCCAGCAGGGCCCCATGTCGGAGGTCACCGCCCGGCCGCGCTCGCCGTGGGTCGCCGCCCTGGTGGGACTGAACCTCTACGAGGGGACGGCCGGCGGTGGCGAGATCACCCTGGCGTCCGGCGTCTCGCTCAACGTGGCCAACGAGCTGCGGGGCCCGGCGTTCGCCCTCGTCCACCCCCGGGCCGTCGCCCTGCACCGCAGCCGCCCCGAGGGCAGCGCCCGCAACACCTGGACGGGCGAGGCCCACGCCCTCGACCTCCAGGCCGACCGCGTGCGCGTGGAGGTCGCCGGCTCGCCGTCGATCGTGGCCGAGGTGACACCCGCCGCCGCCGCCGACCTCCGCCTCCACGAGGGGGGCCCTGTCTGGGTCTCGGTCAAGGCGACCGAGATCGACATCTACGCGGCATGACCCGACAGATGTCGCCGCTCGCGACGCGTGGCCCGGCCGAAGCCGGGCCACGCGTTTCGATTCGGGCCTGTGCTGTGTGCTGCCTACGGCCTAGGCGCCGCCGCCGCCCGTGTTACCCGACTCGCAGTTGATGACCGTGTTCACGCCACCGTCACCGTTGCAGGCGTCGAAGTGGCCGGGAGTCTCGGTGGGACCGCCCGGGGGGCCACCGCCCACTTCGGGGTTGTCACCGTTGATGAAGTCGGCACCACCGCCGCCGGAGATGGTGTCGCTCTGGTAGTTCCCGAACATGGTGTCGTTGCCGGCGTCACCGAACATCACGTCGTCCTGGGGGCCACCGAACATGGTGTCGGGCCCGTCGCCACCCCGCATGCGGTCGGCGCCGCCCATGCCGATCAGGTCGTCGCGCCCGGCGTCGCCGAAGATGGCGTCGTTGCCGCCGATACCGATGACGGCGTCGTTGCCGGGACCACCGGACAGGCGGTCGTTGCCACCCGGTCCGAACGGCGGCGGGTCGTTGGGACCGGCACCGTCGCCGAGGATGACGTCGTCGCCGGCATTTCCGTTGATGACGTCGTTGCCCCCCTCGCCGCAGATGAGGTCATTGCCGCCCAGGCCGTTGATGGTGTCGGGACCGGCGCTGCCCACGATCACGTCGTCACCCTCGGTGCCGGTGATCGTTCCCGAGCCGACGATCGTCGCCTCGGTCGGGGGGCCGAAGGGACCGTTGCCGTAACACAGGGCGGGCCCATTGCCCCCGGCATACGCCGGCGCAACCACGATCGGTGCCAGGAGCAACAGAGGCGCCCCCAGCACGGCTGCCACCTTCTTCATCCTCATATGACCTGCCTCCTCAACTCGACGTCAATGCGAACCGGAAGCATACGCGCCACCCGGGCGGCGCGCGCCGTCAACCTGCTTCGAACCGAGAGAGATCCTCAGCCGCCGGCCGCGGCCTCGGCCGCCCGCCGGCCCATCTCCTCGGGGGGCACGTCCTCGACGTGGCTGGCCACGTTCCACCGGTGGCCGAACGGGTCTTCGAACTGGCCCGACCGATCGCCGTAGAACTGGTTCTGCACGGGCTGCAGCCCCGTCGCCCCGGCGTTCACCGCCCGGTCGTAGACGTCGTCGACATCCTCCACGTAGACGCTCATCGTGACCGGCGTGCCGCCGATCGCCTTGGGGCTGCGCTGGCCCATCTCCGGCGCCTCGTCGGACAGCATCAGAAGGGAGTCGCCGATCTCCACCTCGGCGTGGGCCACCTTGCCGTCGGGCATGGCCATGCGCATGCGCTCGGTGGCGCCGAACACCGTTGTGTAGAACTCGATCGCCGCGTCGGCGCCGTCGACGCAGAGATAGGGCGTGACCTGCGGGTACCCATCGGGGATCGCCTTGACGTCTGCCATCTCAACCTCCTGCGGTGTTGGTGGTCCTGCCCAGCGTGGTCCCGGAAACATTCGGTATCAAGTCCCGCCCCTCCGTGATCGATACCACCAAGGACAACCGATCGGGAGGAAAGAAGATGGCCGGAGTGCGGGAGAATCGTTCGAGCAGGGCCTGGACCCTCGAAGTGGGCGCGGGCATCGGCCTGTCGGCTGCCTTCCTCGTGCTCGCCGTCGTGTTCTCGCCCGTGGCCGCCGCAGCCGTGGCGATTCCCGCCAGCCTGGCCCTCGGCCTGTGGCGGGCCCACACCCTGCCCCGGCGCACACCCCACAGCCTCTCCGTGCCCGTGTTCCAGACCGCCGCGGTGATCCGCGCCCCCAAGGTCTCGTCCCCCTCCGCCGGCACCGACGTCACCACCGCTGCTTGAGCGCACCGCTCCCCCGGACGGCGGGGAGGCTGGCATCCTGAACCCATGACCCAGACCTGGCCGGTGGCCCCGACGTTGCCGCCGGCCAGCTGGTACCCCGACCCGTCCGGGGTCGCCGAGCTGCGGTACTGGAACGGCTGGAACTGGACCATCGACGTGGTGCGGGCCGGCCAGGTCGGCACCCTGCCCATGCCCCCGCCGCCGCCCGTGGTCGTGGAGCCGGCGGTCGAACGCCAGCTGCGACTGCCGGCCAAGGCCGCCGTCATCGCCCTGATCGGCTTCGTCGCCGGGGTCGGGGCCTCGGTCGGGCTCAGCCTGGCCGGTCAGGCCGTCGGGGCTCCCCGGCTGGCGCGGGTGGTCGTCGCCCAGGCCGCCCTGTGGACGGGGCTGCTCGGCGCCGTCGTGGTGGTGAGCCGGCGCTTCGGCACCGGGCACCCCATACGCGACTTCCGCGTGACCGGCGGGTGGTCAGCGGTGGGCTGGGGGGCCCTCGGGTCGCTGGCCGCCCGCATGGCCGCCGGGATGGCCGTGGCCATGATCGTCGTCATCTCCCGCCGCTTCTCCGGGACCAACGACCGGGTCTTCCGGGCGTTCGACAACACCACCGTGGGGTTCATCATCGTCTCGCTATTGGCCGTCGTCGGCGCCCCCATCGTCGAGGAGCTGTTCTTCCGGGGGGTCGTGCAGGGCGCCTTCCTCGATTCACTTGGCACCGCCGGGGCGGTCTCCCTCCAGGCCGTGCTGTTCGGCCTTGCCCACTTCACGCCTCTGTACGGGCTGGCCAACGTCACGATCGTCGCCGCCGTCGCCGCCGCCGGCGTGGTCTTCGGCGTCACCGTGCGCCTGCGCGGCATGGGACCGGCGATGTTCGCCCACTCGTTCTTCAACGTGGTGGCGGTGCTCGCCACCCTCGCCCTTTCCTGACCTGCGCGCCTCCCTGTCGTCGGCCATCACTCTTGACGGTTCGGCGCCGTCGGTCCGGCGGCCGGTCAGAACGATGGCCATTGCCCCGACGAAGACCGCCAGGCTCACCCAGTCGTTGACGCGCAGGCCACCGATCCGGTTGGCGGGGTCGATGCGCAGGAGCTCGAACCAGAAGCGGCCGAAGGTGTAGGCGGCCACGTACACCGCGAACAGGCGGCCGGGGCGGAGCCGGTTCCGGCGCTCGACGGCGAGCACGATCCCCACCACGACCAGGCACCACAGCGACTCGTAGAGGAAGGTGGGGTGGAAGGTGGCGTACTGCTCGTACCCCGCCGGTCGGTTGGAGACGTCGATTCGCAGGCCCCACGGCAACGAGGTGGGTCGGCCGAACAGCTCCTGGTTGAACCAGTTGCCCCAACGGCCGATGGCCTGGGCCAGCGGGATGGCGGGAGCGACGACGTCGAGGAGGGTGGGCAGGTCGAGGTGCCATTGGTGGGCCTTCCAGAGCCCGACGGCGGTCCCGACCGCCACCCCACCCCAGATGCCCAGGCCGCCGTCCCAGATGCGCAGGGCGCCGAGAGGATCGTCGCTGTACAGCTGGAAATCGGTGATCACGTGGTAGATCCGGGCGCCGATCAAGCCCGCCGGCACCGACCAGATGGCCAGATCGGCGATGGTGTGGTCGTCGCCACCCCTGGCCATCCAGCGGGCCCGGGCCACGGCGACCGCCGCCACCACGCCGGCGAGGATGCAGACGGCGTAGGCCCGCAGAGGGAGGGGGCCCAGGTTCAGGACGCCCCGGCTCGGGCTGGGTATGGAGCCGACCAGGGCGGCCATGAGGGGGGGCAGCCCGGGGGAAGGCACTGGTGAACGGTACCCTCGTGACGAGGTGAGATCAGGATTCGGTCACGGTTGGCACGGCGCGCTGTGGCGCGACCCGGACATGCTCACCGGCGCGACCGTCGACCGGTCGATCATGCGCCGGGTCTGGAGGTTCGCCCGGCCCTACCGGGCCATGATCGCCGGCCTGCTGGGCACCATCCTCGTCGACTCGATCGTCGGCATCCTGCCGCCGCTGGTGTTCCGCAGCATGATCGACGACTACGCCCTGCCCCGGCGTGGCGGGTCCGGGCTGACCTGGCTCGCCTTCCTCGCCCTCGGGCTGGCCCTGGCCGGCGCCGCCCTCGCCGTGGCCCAGCGCTGGTGGTCGGCCCGCATCGGCGAAGGGCTCATCTTCGACATGCGCTCCACCCTCTACGACCACGTCCAGCGGATGCCCCTGGCGTTCTTCACCCGGACCCAGACGGGTGCGCTCATCAGCCGCATGAACAACGATGTCCTCGGGGCCCAGCAGGCCTTCACCGGCACGTTGGGCAGCGTGGTGCAGAACTTCGTCGTCGTCATCGTGACCCTGTCGGTGATGATCGCCCTCGAGTGGCGGCTCACGCTCCTCGCCCTGGTGGTGGTGCCGGCGTTCATGATCCCGGCCAAGAGGGTCGGCCGGCGCATGCAACGGCTGACCAAGCGCTCCTTCGAGCTGTCGGCGGAGATGAACGCCAACATGACCGAGCGCTTCAACGTGTCGGGCGCCCTCCTGGTGAAGCTGTTCGGCCACCCGGCGCGGGAATCAGCCGACTTCGCCGAGAAGGCGGCCAAGGTCCGCGACATCGGCGTCACCACCGCCTTCTACGGACGCATCTTCTTCGCCGCCCTCGGCCTGCTCGGCGCGGTGGGAACGGTGGCCGTCTACTGGCTGGGGACCCGCCTGGTCGTCGAAGGCGCCCTGTCCGTCGGGACGCTCACCGCCCTGGCCGTGTACGTCACCCGCCTCTACTCCCCGCTCACGCTGCTCACCAACGCCCAGGTCGACGTGATGACCGCCCTGGTGTCGTTCGAGCGCGTGTTCGAGGTACTCGACGCCGTCAGCATCGTCGACGACGCCCCGGGGGCCTACGACCTCATCGATCCCGAGGGCCGAGTCGAGGTCGACGACGTGTGGTTCCGTTACCCGGCCGCCGCCACCGTGTCGATCGCCTCCCTCGAGGCCGACGCCGGCGCGCCGCTGTCCACCGCCCCGTCGGGCCTCATCCTCAAGGGCGTGTCGTTCACCGCCGAGCCCGGTCAGATGGTGGCGCTGGTGGGCCCCACGGGGGCGGGCAAGACGACGTTGTGCCACCTCGTCCCCCGCCTGTACGACGTCACCGCCGGCGCCGTGCGCGTCGACGGCCACGACGTGCGCGACCTGACCGCCGACAGCCTCCACGGCGCCATCGGCATGGTCACCCAGGATCCGCACATGTTCCACGACACCATCGCCGTCAACCTCCGCTATGCCCGCCCCGACGCCACCGACGCCGAGCTGGTCGAGGTGTGCCGGGCGGCCCGCATCCACGACCTCATCGCCGGCCTGCCCGACGGCTACGACACGGTGGTGGGCGAGCGCGGCTACCGCCTGTCGGGCGGCGAGAAGCAGCGCCTGGCCCTGGCCCGGGTCCTGCTGAAGAGCCCGTCGATCGTCATTCTCGACGAGGCCACCGCCCATCTCGACTCCGAGACCGAGTCGCTGGTGCAGCAGGCGCTGGCCGAGGCCCTCGCCGGGCGTACGTCGCTGGTGATCGCCCACCGCCTGTCGACGGTGCAGGCCGCCGACCAGATCCTCGTGGTCGACGACGGCCGAATCGTCGAGCGCGGAACCCACGACACCCTCCTGGCGGGCGGCGGCCTCTACCAGGAGCTCTACCTCACCCAGTACGCCCGTCCCGCCGTCTCGACGCCGGCGACCCCGATCCCCGACGCCGCCCCGGTGGCGGACTGATGGGCGCCGAGCGGATCATGCGGCTGCGGCTGCGGCTGCCTGCCCGCCGACGGCGGACCGCGTCGGTGGTCGTGGCCGCGCTGGTGGGCCTGGCGCCGGCTGCGTGCGCCCAGGGCGAGGGGCCCACCTACCGGATCAGCGAGCCCTCGTTCCACAGCGCCGGCCCGGGGGCGGCGGAGGAGATCCAGACGGTGCTCGACGTCCAGGCCGACAACATCGTCCTCGGCGACTGGCCCGCCCTGCTGGCCATGTTCATCCCCACCGAACGGTCGCGGTGCCCGATCGACCGCTTCGCCGAGATCGCCGACCAGAACTACGGCGAGCTGCGCGCGCGGGCGCAGGGCACGGGGATCGCCGCCCGGGTGGCCGACGTCCAGGTCGCCGGGTTCCGGGCGACGGTCGACTACCAGTTCGTGCTGCCGATGCAGGGATTGGCCAGCCCGGCCACGAAAGGCAACTTCTTGAAGCTGGGCGACCGGTGGTTCATCGACGAGAAGGCCTGCTGAAAATCCAGGGCGTTCCAGGCTGCTCAGGGGCCGAACAGCACTCGCACGACTGTGGCTCCGAGCACTTGGCCGTCGGCGGCTGAACGTTCGAGGAACACGACCGCACCCCCGGGCTTCGACGGAGAGCGGAAGGCAACCTCGCCACGGAAGGGACCGAGCTCGCCGTCGCCCCGGCCGGTGACGAACCCGTCCCCCAGGGAAACCCCGGCCAGCATGGCGTCCTCGCGGACGGAGACGTCCACGTGGCCTTCAAAGGCCGATGCTCGGCCGCTGAGCACCAGCGGCGACGACACCCGGGCCAAGGGCTGGGGCCCGCTCACCTCGATGTTCCGGGCCGACGCCGCGGTCACCGTCCACGCGCCCGAGTCACCGTGGCGACCGAGTTGACGGACGACGACGGTGGTGGTGGGCGTGGGGTTGTCGACGGGAGTGCGTCCCTCCGAGTAGCGGAAGCCCACGGGCACTTCGCCGTCGCCCGGCCCTGCCTCAGCGAAGTCGAACACGACGGGATCGTCCATGCCGAGATAGCGGGACGCGAACTCCCGGGCGGCGGCCACCGGGTCGAGGAAGGAACGATCCCCGCCGCTCACCGCTGCGTCGGATTCCGCCGCCGAGGTGTAGGGCCAGATGCCGGATTCCGATCTCGGTGATGCGGGATTGAACCGCGCATAGCTGCCACAGGTGAGTGGGCGGTCGGTGACGGTGCCGTCCCCCGACACCACGCCCACGTCCTCCCCGTCGATGGCGAAGCGAACACCCTTCACCGTGTCGAACTGGCCGATCGTGCACGTGATCTGGGCCACGGACACGGTCACCCCTTCCTCGTTGCCGGTCACCTCGAACTGCCGGGAGAGGTCGACCCTGGCCACGCTGCCGTCGATGGTCAGGCCCAGCAGGCGGGTCCCGGAGGGAATGGCCGACCCCACGCCGGACCGTGCCTCCTCGGGCGTCGGCCCGGCCAGCAGTGCCCGCAGGGTCGCCGCCCCGATCCCCGCCACCTTGGGAATGGTGCGCAGAATCCGGTGCAAGGTGTCGCCCTGGGTGAAATAGAGCGATACGGCGGACGTGGAGCCCGGGCCCGGTGCAGGGCCTCCGGTCGGGTCGGAGCCCCCCGATGCGGCCGACGAAGCCTGGGCGTTCTGCGCTCGGGTCGGCGCCGGTCCCGCGTCGGTCACCCTTGAGCCTCCGCCTGCGCACGCCACCCCCAAGGACGTCGTCAACACCAGGACTGCCAGGCGCTTCATCGCCCTCTCCACTTCCGTGACCGGCTGATGGCAGTCAAGCGTTGGGTGGTAACGGCGGCGTCGCCGGCAGGTAACAGTTCGGGAACGGTTGCCAGGGGCGTCTCGCCGGGTTCGGGGGGCCCGGAGCGAACGGGCAGCGAGAGGGTGAAGGTGGTCCCCCGCTCCGCGCCACCGGTGATGCTCACCTCGCCCCCGTGCAGCCGGGCGTTCTCCCGGGCGATGGCCAGGCCCAGGCCGCTCCCACCGGAGCGCGTCCGGGCGGGATCGGCCTTGTAGAAGCGCTCGAAGAGATGGGACAGGTGTTCGGCGGCGATACCGGGACCCACGTCGGTCACCGCCACGGAGACCTCGTCGCCCGTCGCGCTCACGTCGACGCGTACCGGCGGGCTGCCGTGCTCGAGGGCGTTGCCGACCAGGTTGCCCACGATGGCGTCGAGACGGCGGCGGTCACCCCAGGTGGGGGCTTCGCCATTGGCGTGCAGCTCGACGCGGTGGCGCCATCCCCGAAGGTCGAGGGCGCCGGCCACCACCGCCGCCACCTCCACGGGCTCCCACTCCATGGCGGCGACCCCGGCGTCGAGACGGGAGATCTCCATGAGGTCCTCGACCAGGGCGGCCAATCGCCGTGATTCCACCACCAGGAGGCGAGCGGCTCGCCGCCCGTGGTCGTCGAGGCCGGCGCTGTGGGCGTCGAGGACGTCGGCCGAGGTGGTCAGCGCGGTCAGCGGCGTCCGCAGCTCGTGGGCCACGTCGGACACGAACCGGCGGTGGTTGGCCTCGAGACGTCTGAGGTCCTGCATCGAGTGCTCGAGGGCATCGGCCATTCGGTTGAACGAGTGGGCCAGGTCGGCGAACTCGTCCCTGCCCCGCTCGGGCAGCCGCGTCTGGTAGAGCCCGACCTCCAAGCGGTGCGCCGCGGCGCGGGCCCGGCGGAGGGGACGAAGGAGCTCCCGCGCCGCCAGCGCCCCGAGCAGCCCCGACAGCAGCACCACGGCGGCGCTCACGGCGAGAAGGACGTTCCGCAGGACGTCCAGATCGGCGGCCCGGTCGGACAGGGAGAAGAACAGATAGAGATCGGGGCCGTCGGGCACGTGGCCGCCGACAACCACGGCCGAGCTCCGCCCGGACCCGCTGCGGGTCCACGCCAGCCGGCCGGCCTTCACCGGGGGTACCAGGGTGGCGGGCACCGAGGCAGCCGAGCGAGAGATCGACGTGGTCTGGAAGCTGCCGTCACCCTCGACGGCAACGACGTCGAAACCGCCCCGCGCCCGAAGATGAGAGGCCAGATCGCGCACCTGGGCCCGACTGGGCGAGGCGGGCAGCCGGTCGGCGGCGTCCTCGATGGCGCCTCGGCCCTGGCGAACCGCATCCTGGGTGGCCCGCTCCAGTGTCACCCGCCGCACCAGGAGATACGACGTGGTGGCGACGGTGATTGTCGACAGTGCGGCGACCAGCGCGAAGGTCGCCACCAGGCGGGGGCGCAGGCGGGTGACGGCCAGGGGCCGTCGCTCGCCTCGCTCCGCGCCCGGCCGGCTCATGGCGGCGGGACCAACTTGTAGCCCACGCCACGGACGGTCTGGATGAGGGAGGGCCGGGACGGGTCGTCTTCGATCTTGGCGCGCAGGCGTTGCACGCAGACGTCGACCAGCCGCGAATCGCCCAGGTACGAGTAGTCCCAGACTTGCTCGAGCAGCGCTGCCCGGGTGAACACCTGGCCCGGGTGCCGGACCAGCTGGAGGAGGAGCCGCAGCTCGGTCGGGCTCAGGTGGACCTCGACCCCACCGCGGGTGACGGCCATTCCCAACGGGTCGACGACCACCTCGCCGTAGCGCACGACCTGATCATGGGGTTCCCTGGACTGCCGGCGGAGAAGGGCCTTGATCCGGGCCAGCAGGACGCGGGCCTCGAACGGCTTGGTGACATAGTCGTCGGCCCCCGACTCCAGACCAAGGACCACGTCGATGGTGTCGGACCGCGCCGTGAGCATGATGATCGGCACCTGGTCCTCACTGCGCACGGCCCGGCACACCTCCAGGCCGTCAGCACCGGGGAGCATGACGTCGAGAAGGATGAGGTCGGGCCGCGACAGCCGCCACCGGCCCAGTGCCTCATCGCCGGAGACGGCCGTCTCCACGCGGTGGCCGTCGCCCTCCAAGGCCATGGCCACGGCCTCACGGACGGAAGCGTCGTCTTCGACCAACAGGATGAAGGCCACGGCGCCACCCTCACCGTTCGCCGCGGGCATTTCAACCCCCAGCCTCGGCGACCGGGGGCTTGTGACCGGGTTGTGACGGAACCGAGACGGAGCCGTTGCCTTGGAGGGCGACGCTGTGGGCTCCCAAAAGACACCATCTACTGAGGAGGACCCTCCATGTTGGCAATCTTCCGACGGCCGGCGACCGTGATCGCCGGGCTCTCCGTCATGCTGGTCACCACTGGTATCGGATCCATCGGAACGGCAAGCGCCGCCGCCCCCTACTGCGGCATCACCTGGGGAAGCCTGGCCAAGGCGGCCGTCCCGTCGAGCGTGGCTCCGATCGCCAACGTGCGTACCGGTTCCCACGCGTGCTTCGACCGGGTGGTGTTCGACTTCGACGGGTCCGCCGACGGCTACCAGGTCGAATACGTGTCGGAGTTTCGCACCGACGGCGCAGGCCGCCGCCTCACCGTGGCCGGAGGTGCGATCCTACGCGTGGCCCTCAAGGCAAACGTCTTCGACGAGCTCGGCCACCTGCACTACACCCGCGCCGACGGCGACCACGTGGCCGACGTCCGGGGCTACCGGACGCTCCGCGATGTCGTCTTCGGAGGATGCTTCGAGGGCGAAACCAGCTTCGGCGTCGGCGTCCGGGCCCGCCTGCCGTTCCGGGTGTTCAGCCTCGCCGGGCCCGGCTCGAACAGCCGTATCGTGCTCGACGTCGCCCACAGGTGGTGAACGCCCAACATTGCCCAGCTGAGCGACACGTGCAGCCCCAACGGGACCCCGAAGAGGTCGCTCAGCTCGGCGACGCAATGCCGGGAATGAGGTCGCCCTCGAACTCGGCCACGATCAAGCCCGTCGCCGGAGATGCGCTGTGCCATCGAGGTGGCCATCACTGTTGCCGAGCTGTGACACGATCGAGAACGGTCTGTGACCCTGAGCGGGCATCGTGATGGGCATGAGAACAACACGTGCTCTGCTGATGCCCCTTCTCGTCATCGTCGCCGTCCTCGGCGCAGCCGGCTGCGGGAACGACGAGACCGGCTCCGTTGCGACGACCACCTCCCCGACGACGAGCGCGGCCACCACCGCGGTCACGCCGACGTCGAGCAGGAACGGCTTCGAGCCCACGACGACGGTCGCCGCCGCCCGCCTCGGGCCCGACTCGAAGCTCCGGGTCGACGGCGTGGGCCCTGTCCGGGTCGGCATGACCCTCGACGAGGCCCGCCGGGCCGCGGGCATCCCGCTCGAGCAGGCCGACGGACCCTTCTGCAAGAGCCTCTCCCCGGAAGGGGCCGGATTCTCCGTCGCCCTCATCGCCGAGGACAGCGACCGGATCAACCTGGTGAACGTGTTCGAAGGCCCGATCAAGACAGTGTCGGGGATCGGCGTGGGCGACACCGAGGCCCAGGTGCTGGCCACCTACCCGGGTCAGCTCGAGGTCCGGGCCGGGGCCCCCGGGCCCCATTGGGTCATCTACCGGCCCAACGACTCGAGCCTGGCGTCATTCTCCCTCAACTTCCAGATCGACGACGGCGGGCGGGTCAGCCAGATGCGGGCCGGCCTGAATACCGAGCAGGACGAGAACTGCGGCTGAACTGAACGGAGGAGGAGACTTCTCAGCTCAGACGCACCGCTAGTCGCTGGCGGCTTCGCAGCCGCCGGTCGCCGGCCGTGTGCCACCGCCGTCGTTACTCCTCCTCGACGCCCTCGATGTCCTCGCCCGCTCCGGAGCGCTCGTCGTCCATGAGCTCGGTCTCCAGCGACTCGCGCTCGAGCACCTGGTCGTCCTTGCCCTTGTGCAGCTCGTGAAGCTCCTCGGCGCCCTTTCCGGTGGATTCGGTCACGAGATCTCCTTCGATGTGAGAGGGCGGCCAGCCTGCCCTACGATTCGCTGCCGATGAGTCGCCCCAGGTTGAGGCTCCCCACACTGTCACCCGCCGCCTACCGGCGAATCACGTTGGGCGCCGTCCTGGCTCTGTCGTTCATCATCGTCACCGGCGGCGCCGTCCGCCTCACCGGTTCGGGTCTGGGCTGTCCCGACTGGCCCACCTGCGACAGCGACCGGGTGGTGGCCCCCTGGGAGTACCACGCCATGGTCGAGTTCGTGAACCGGACCATCACCGGCCTGGTGTCGCTGGCGGTCATGCTCGCGGTGCTCGGGTCGTTGATCCGCCGGCCCCGGCGGCGCGACCTCACCCTGCTCTCGGCCGGCCTGGTGGCCGGGGTCATCGGCCAGATCGTGCTGGGCGGCTTCACCGTGCTGTTCGACCTGTGGCCGCCGCTGGTGATGAGCCACTTCCTGCTGTCCATGGCCATCCTGGCCGACGCCGTCGTGCTCCACCACCGGGCCGGGTTGCCCGACGCGCCCGGCGACGACCGTGCCGCGGTCCCCCAGCGCCCGGTCGTGGGCCGGGAGCTGATCCTGCGGGGGCGGCTGGTCGTGGGCGCCGCCGGCCTCGCCGTGTTCCTGGGCACGGTCGTCACCGGCTCCGGCCCTCACGGAGGTGACGAGAACATCGACCGCCTGCCCTTCCTCGTGCCCGACGTGGTCCGCATCCACGGCATCAGCGTGATGCTCCTGATCGGGTTGGTCCTGATCACCCTCTGGCGGCTGCGTCGAGACGGTGCCCCGGCGGCACTGCTGCGCCGCGGCGAGATCCTGCTCGGGGTGATGGTGGCTCAGGCCGCGGTGGGCTACGTCCAGTACTTCACCGGCGTGCCCGTCGTGCTGGTGGGCGTGCACATCGCCGGGGCCACCGCGGTGTGGGCCGCAGCGGTGCTGTTCCTTCTCGGCTTCTCGGCCCCGGCGGGCTCGCCGGCGGGCGGCCACCCCGGCTCGGGCGACCAATCACGTCCTGCCATCCTCACCGGCCCCTGACGGCGATCGCCGACGTCGCCGTTCGGGCGTAGCCTGAAGAGGTGGACGCCAGCGGCGCGGTGTCGTCGACCATGCCTCCCGAGGTCATGCCCGTCGAGGTCAAGGAGCCCGAGACCGGCGACGTCGTCGTGCCCGACCGCCCGTGGGTCGTCATCGTCTGGAACGACCCCGTCAACCTCATGTCCTACGTGACCTTCGTGCTCCAGAAGCTGTTCGGCTACAGCAAGGACAAGGCCACCAAGCTCATGCTCGACGTCCACCACAAGGGAAAGGCGGTCGTGTCCAGCGGCCCCCGCGACAAGGCGGAGCTCGACGTCTTCCACCTCCACGAGCACGGTCTCTGGGCCACCATGGAGCACGACAGGTAGACATGGGCGATGCCCGGTAGACCGGTCAAGCGCAACCGGTCCGGCACCTTCGAGATCCGCCTCTCAGCCGAGGAGCGAAGCCTGCTGCGCGAGCTGGGTCCCCGGATGCGCGAGGTGCTCACCGACGACGGTGATCCCGCCCGGAAGCGGCTGTTCCCCGTCGCCTATCCCGACGACGACGAACGCCAGAGCGAGTACCGGCTGTTGGCGTCCGGGGAGTTGCTCGACTCGCATCTCGCCGCCCTGACCACCCTCGAGGAGACCGTCGACGCCCAACGCCTCGATGCCGAGGCCATGCACGCCTGGATGCGCGCCCTCAACGAGGTGAGGCTGGTGATGGGCACCCGCCTGGAGATCACCGAGGACGGCGACGAACGCCCGGTCGACCGCGACGACCCCCAGGCCCAGGCCTTCGCCATCTACGACTACCTGACCTGGCTCCAGGGCGAGATCATCGAGACCATGTCCCGCTGAGCGCGGCGACGCGGTCAGACCGGCTTCGCACCCGGTGGCAGTTCGGACCGGCTCTTGCTCCTCGGCCAGATCGTGCGACCGGGTACCCAGATGATCGCCCGTCCGCCCGGCTGCCGGTCGCCGTGAACGACGACAGGTCCGTCCTCCAAGTGCTTCACGTCCCTGGACCCGACCTCGACCACGAGCACCGGCAGCTGTTCTGCGGGCGGTTCTGACTCCGACTCCCACAGCGCGGCCAGGTGCTGGTGCCCACGCTGCGCCCAGCTCCATCGACGGAAGTGGCGCACCCACATGCGCCGCTTCGTTCCACCCTCGAGAGCCCGGATCGCCGCTCGTGCCTGATAGCGCTCATAGATTCCGCCCGCGACCCCGATAACGGCGATGAACCCGGCGACGAGCCACAAGAACTGAAAGGTGGGTGACCATTCGCCGGCTGGTCGTGCATGGCTCGGGTCGGACGGCTCGTAGATGATCTCGATGCGGTCGCCAGGCTCCAGCCCGTCGATGTCTGCCGGTAGCTCCTCCTGGTACCGGCGTCCCTCGACCTGGTAGCGGACGACGACGACATCGGGCCGCCGGCGGCGGTTGTCCGTGTCGACGACCTCGGCCTGTGTGCGCGGCCCGTCGTCGAGCACCCGCTCCTGTCGCCACTCGGCGATCCCCCATCCCCCGAGCACGACCGCGATCGCAAAGACAACCCCTCCCGTGTACCAGGATCGCCGGAGGTGGCGTCTCACCTCCGACGCCGGGATGTCGGTTGCAACCTCCCTCGCCATGGCAGCAGGCTAGCGACGGAACAGGGGTGGTCCTCCCGGACGGGCTTCCAACTGAGGCACGTATTGTGGCATCGTGTAATGCGCTATCTGATGCACCGGAAGGGAGTGGCGATGAGGACGACCCTCGCACTCGACGACGAGCTGCTCGCCGAAGCGCAGCGCCTCACCGGGGTGAAGGAGAAGAGCCTGCTGGTCCGCGAGGCGCTACGGGCGCTGATCGAGCGCGAGAGCGGCCGCCGGCTCGCTCGCCTTGGCGGGAGCGAGCCCGAGCTCGTCGCCCCTGCGCGTCGGCGCCCGCCCGCCCGGTGATCCTGGTCGATACCTCCGTCTGGGTCGACCACCTACGCGTCGGCGATCCACCTCTGGCCCGAATACTCGACCGCGGCGAAGCACTTGGCCACCCTTGGGTCACCGGCGAGCTCGCCCTCGGGCATCTCCGCGGGCGATCAGAGGTCCTCCGATTGCTCGAACATCTCCCGCAGGCGACGGTTGCGACGGCAGCCGAGCTTCTCGAGTTCATCCGCCGTCGTGAGCTGTTTGGCCTGGGCATCGGTTACGTCGACGCCCAGCTCCTTGCCGCGACGATGCTGACCGACAGCGCGCGGTTGTGGACCCGAGACCGTCGGCTGCGATCGGCGGCCGGGCACTTGGGCGCGCTCCACGCTGACGAACGGAGCTGAGCTACGGCCCCGCTCGGCCGGCGCCACCTCCGGGCTGGCCACCGTGGCGTTGGCCGCAGACGAAAGGACATGGACTGGCCCGGGCACCCCTGCACGGCGACAGACCCGGCGCATCCCGGGGGCGGGACTGCCTACCGTGGCCGTCGTGGCCGCACACGAGCACCAGCCGTCCCGGCACCACGGGCATGTCCACCTCGACGAGGCGGACTGGCGGGAGTGGGCCGACCAGACCGAGCGCGAAGGCCAGCTGCTACTCGCCTTCGTGACCGACGCCATGCGGTGGGCCACCGAGTTGCGCCCCCCGGATGCCCCGCCCGTGCGGCGCGTGCTCGACATTGGTAGCGGCCCGGGAGTCGGCACGTGTGAGCTGGCGAGGCTGTTCCCCGATGCCCACGTCCTCGCCGTCGACGCCTCCCCGGCCATGCTCGACCGGGTGCGGCAGAGGGCTGCGGTGCACGGTCTCGGCGAGCGCATCGGCGTCCGCCTCGCCGAGCTGCCCGGCGGCCTCGACGAGGTCGAACCGGCGGAGATGATCTGGGCGTCCATGTCGCTGCACCACGTCGGCGACGAGGCCGCTGCGCTGGGCGTCCTCCGCGACCTGCTCGAACCCTCCGGGCTTCTCGTGATCGCCGAGTTCGCCGCACCTGCGGAGACCATGCAGGTCCTGCCCGACGAGCTCGACGTCGGTCGCCCAGGGTTCACCGAACGGCTCGAACGGGCACGGGAAGGGTGGTTCGCGGCGATGCGCCACGGGCTGGGAGGCGACGGCTCCACGGCCGACCTCTCGGCCATGCTCGGCGCAGCCGGTCTCGAGATGGTCGGTTCACGGCTCGCCCGCCAGCGCCTCGACCCTCCACTCGCGGAGGACGCCCGTCAGGTGGTCCTCGGGCACCTTCGCCAGACGCGCAAACACCTCGACGACTACCTCGACGACGAGGACCTCCGCACCCTCGACGTGTTGACCGACACCGACGACCCGCGGAGCGTCGTGCACCGCTCCGACGTGTACGTCGCCGCCTCCCGCCAGATCGTGATCGCCCGACAGATGGGTCACCGATAGGGCTCAGCCCGCCCTCGGCGCTTCAGACCACGGACAGGCGATCCAGGAAGGCGGTTGCGGCGGCGCGGCCGTTCTCGAACAGGCGGAGCCGGGAGCGGTTGTCGACGTCGAACTGCGTGGAGGGGACGCCCGACGTGTCGACCTGAATGGTCCGCCGACCGGCGGTGTCGGCGCCCAACGACGAGCGGTACCAGTCGCCGGTGATCGTCGCCAGGCATCGGATGCCCAAGCCCACCGCCGTGCGCACCGGTCGGTCCCGGTCGTGTGGCGGCGAGGTGCTGACCTTGACGCCCCACGTCGGCCAACGCGCCGGCTTGCCGTCGGTGCGGTCGAACACGGTGATGGGGTAGTTGGCCAGGAGCCCGCCGTCGACCCACGTGGCGGCGCCGTGGTGGGT
>CAYTTL010000026.1:0-19252 GCA_964440725.1 uncultured Acidimicrobiales bacterium
ACTGCCTGCGCATCGTCGACCTCGACCCCATCCGCTACGGGCTGCTCTTCGAGCGCTTCCTCAATGCCGGGCGCAAGGAGATGCCCGACATCGACATGGACTTCGACGAGCGCTACCGGGGCGAGATGATCCGCTACGCCGCCGAGAAGTACGGGTCCGACCACGTCGCCCAGATCGTCACCTTCTCCACGATCAAGGCGAGGGCGGCGGTGCGCGACGCCGCCCGAGTGCTCGGGTACCCGTACGCCGTGGGCGACCGCATCGCCAAGGCCATGCCGCCGCTGGTCATGGGTCGCGACACGCCGCTCGCCGCCTGCCTCGACGTCACCCCCGGCCACGAGGACGGCTACAAGGTGGCCACCGAGCTGCGCGGCATCTACGAGACGGATCCCGACGCCAAGAAGGTCATCGACGTCGCTCGGGGTCTGGAGGGCCTGCGCCGCCAGGACGGCATCCATGCCGCCGCCGTCGTCATCACCCGGGAGCCGCTCACCGAGTACCTGCCGGTGCAACGCAAGCCCGAGGCGGGCAGCGACCCTGCCGACGCCCCCATCGTCACCCAGTACGAGATGCACGGCGTGGCCGACCTGGGCCTGCTGAAGATGGACTTCCTCGGGCTGCGCAACCTCACGGTCATCGAGCGGGCCCTCGACCTCATCGAGGTCTCCCCCAGCCATCGTCCCGACATCGACAGGGTCGACCTCGACGACGAGAAGGTCTTCGAGATGTTGCGCCGGGGCGACTCCATCGGCGTCTTCCAGCTCGAGGGCGGTCCCATGCGGGCCCTCATGCGCTCGCTGGCGCCCACCTGTTTCGACGACATCGGCGCCCTCGTGGCCCTCTACCGGCCGGGGCCCATGGGCGCCAACATGCACAACGACTTCGCCGACCGGAAGAACGGGCGCAAGCCGGTCACGTGCCTGCACCCCGAGCTGGCCGAGGTGCTGGCCGACACCCACGGGCTGATGATCTACCAGGAGTCGCTCATGCGGGTGGCCCAGCGCTTCGGGGGCTACTCGCTGCAGGAGGCCGACAACCTGCGCAAGGCCTGCAGCAAGAAGATCCGCGCCCTCATGGCCGCCGAGCGCGAGAAGTTCGTGGCCGGTTGCGAGCGCACCGGATACGGCGCCGACCTGGGCCAGAAGCTGTTCGACGTCATCGAGCCGTTCGCCGACTACGCCTTCCCCAAGGCCCACGCCTACTCCTACGGAATGGTCGCCTACCAGACCGCCTGGCTGAAGGCGAACCATCCGGTGGAGTACCTGGCCGCCCTGCTCACCTCGGTGAAGGACGACAAGGACAAGAGCGCCGTCTACCTGTCGGAGTGCCGCACCCTAGGCATCAAGGTGCTCGTTCCCGACGTGAACGAATCGGCCTCCGACTTCACGACGAGCGGGGGGACCATCCGCTTCGGCCTCTCCGCGGTGCGCAACGTGGGGGAGGGCCTGGTGGCGCTCATCGTGGCCGAGCGCGAGCGCGGCGGGCCCTACGCCGACTACTACGACTTCTGCCAGCGCGTCGATCCCGGCGTCCTGAACAAGCGGTCCATCGAGTCACTGGTGAAGGCGGGGGCGTTCGACTCCCTCGGGCACCCCCGCCAGGGCCTGCTCAACGCCTTCGAGCTCATCATCGACCGTACGCTCGCCCGCCGGCGCGAGCGTGACCTGGGTGTGCTCAGCCTGTTCGGCGGCGGCACCGACGGCGGGCCCGACCCCGTGCACGACGAGCGGGTGGCGATCGACGCGGTGGAGTTCGACGAGACCCGCCGGCTGGCGTTCGAGAAGGAGATGCTCGGCCTCTACGTCAGTGGCCACCCCATGCTCGGCGTGGAGGCGTCGCTCAAGCGCCACGTCGAGTGCGTCGTCAACGACCTCCGCGACATGCGCGACGGCGAGTGCAAGTGGGTCGGCGGTGTGGTCACCGGCCTGGCACGCAAGTACACCAAGCGCGGCGACCTCATGGCCGTGTTCACCCTCGAGGACCTCGACGGAGCGGTCGAGGTCATGGTCTTTCCCCGCACCATGCTCGAGTACGGCACCCTTCTCGCCGACGACGCCATCGTCTGCGTCAAGGGCCGGATCGATCTTCGGGAGGAACCGCCCAAGCTGGTGTGCCTCGAGTTGAAGCGCCCCGAGGTGTCCTCCGACCCCCACCCACCGGTGCGGATCAAGCTCAATCCCACCAGCGTCACCGAATCACTGCTGGGCCGGCTCAAGAGCGTGCTGCGCGATCACCCCGGCGGCGCCGAGGTACTGGTGCACTTCGACCGCACCGTCCTGCGCCTGCCCGCCGAGTTCCGCGTCGACTCGCGCAACGGTCTGTACGCCGAGTTGCGCGTTCTGCTCGGACCCAACGGGCTGGTGACCTAGTCTAGAGGGGCACCAATCGTGGGGATCCGTAGGACTGGAGTGCAGGCAGAACCAATGGCGATCAAGGTCGACACCAAGGATTGCACCGCCCTCAGCGACTCCGAACTGTCGGAGATGGCCGACCTGTGTGCCGAGGCCGGCGTGCAGTGGGATGTCGGCCTGCTCTCCAAGCAGTGCGAGGAGTGGGTGCTCGTCACCCAGGCGAGTGAGGGTGGCCGCCTGACCGGGTTCTCGTTCTGCACCCTGGAGCGCATCGGCGGCACCCCCAGCGTGTTGGTGGGCCTGGCCGCGGTGCAGCGGGGGCCCCGCAGCGAGGCGACCCTCAAGGGGCTGATCGGCGATCAGCTACGCCGCGCCGTCCTCGCCTTCCCCGACGAGGACGTGCTCGTCGGCACCCGCCTGGGTGACCCCGCCGCCTTCGTCGCCTTCTCCGGCCTGGAGGACATCGTCCCCCGGCCCGGACACAAGGCCTCGGGCGAGGAGCGGGCGTGGGCCCGGCGCCTGGCCAAGCGCTTCGGCGCCGATGGCCGCGTCGACGACCGCACGTCGGTGCTCGAGGGCAACGGCGACCCGGCGATGGTGCTCGACTTCGAGGCTCCGGACGCCGACGCCGTCGACGCCGACGTGGCCGGCTTCTTCACCTCCCTCGACCGCACGCGGGGCGACGCGATCGTGGCCTTCGGCTGGGCCATGGCCGAGAACCTGGCCAAGCTCGCATAGCTGTTTGCCAGCGGGCACCCGGGCCCTTCGGGCCACGCCCGCTGGGTGCCGACGGGGGCCCCTGCCCCGTCGGCTTCCGCCTACGCCGCAGGTAGCAGGGCGGCGACCACCTTGTAGCAGTAGCCCTGGTGGGGCGGGCTCAGGGCGACCAGGAGCCGGCGTACCCGATGGCCGAGGATCGACTGCAGGTCGCGACTCGAGTACAGGGGCCACCCCACGCAGTCGAGGCGGCCGACCAGGCGGCGGTCGACGAGGGGTAGGTGGTACCGCATCGACTGCCAGGTGAACTGGCACTCGTACTGCCGCGCCTCCCGGTGGACCCGGGGCCCGGCCACGACGTCGACGATGGTGAGCGACGGCTGGTCGCCGTTCAGGGTCCAGTAGGGCACGGCGGCGCCGGGGAACCCCAGCAGACTGCGGCCCCGGGGATGGTGCAATGGCTGGAGGTAGCGTTCGGCCCGCCGGGCCGGCAACGAGCCGACCCTTTCGGGAGGTTGGTCGAGTATCACCGTCTCGGGCCGGGAGGCATCTATCGGAGACTTCGCTGCCGCGATCTGACCGCTCACCACGTCGAAGGTGTCGAGGGGCTCGGTCTCCCCGCGGTACCGGGCTCGTACGAACGCCCCGGAGTCGAGGTCGACGCCGAGACAGCCCCCTGCGTCGGCGGCAAGTACAAGCATCCGCAACTCCGCTCCAACCACCTCGACCCGGCACGAGACAGCAGCGCGCATGACGCAATGGTGACGCCGTTGTCACCGGAAATGGTGGATGGTTGGCAACATGGGCGACATGGAGTTCCACGAGGTCGTACGCCGGCGGCGAATGGTGCGTAACTTCGACGATCGAGCGGTGCCCCCCGACGTCGTCGAGCGCCTGTTGATCAACGCCACCAAGGCCCCGTCGGCCGGGTTCACCCAGGGCTGTGACCTGCTCGTGCTCGAGGGGCCGGAGCAGACCGGCCGTTTCTGGGCGTCCTCGGAGCCACCCGACGGCGACGGCTCACGAACGACGTGGCCGGGCGTGCTGCGGGCGCCGCTGCTGATCGTGGTCCTGGCCTCCGAGGCGGCCTACCGGGCCCGCTATTCCGAGCCCGACAAGCAACGGACGCCATCGGATGGTCAAAGATGGCGAGTGCCCTACTGGCACGTTGACGCCGGCTTTGCCGCCCTCCTCGCTCTTCTGACGGCTGTCGACGAGGGGCTGGGCGCACTCTTTTTCGGGGTGACCGACGCGGACGGGTTTCGCGCCGAATTCGGCATCCCCGACTCCCACGTTCCCGTCGGTGCCATTGCCGCGGGGTACGCCCGACCTGATCGTCCATCGTCGTCGGCCGGCCGCCGACGCCGCCCGTTGGACGAGGTCGTCCACCGGGGTTCCTGGTAGGGGGCTGTATTGCCGGCGGCGGGCACCCGGACCCTTCGGGTCACGCCCACCGCTGTCGACGGGGCCCCGTACCCCGTCGACCCATGGTCGAGCTGCCTATGAGCTCAGTTGGGTGAGAAGCTCGGTGACGTCGCCGGTGGGGGCTGAACAGGCGTAGTCCCGACAGACATAGGCCAGGCCCTCGCGCCGGTCGGCGAACAGGGGTGAGGGGTAGGGCTCCCCCCAGGCCAGCACCGCGTACGGCAGCCAACGGCGTTGCACCGCCGTCACCAGGTCGGCCCGGTCGCCCATCACCGCCACCTCCACGATCGGTGCCGCACCCATCTCCACGGCATGCAGCAGGTGGCAGACGGCGGCGGGATGGCCGGCGACCACGTCGCCGAGAAGGGCGACCACCGCCTCGGCCCGTTCGCGGTACCGGTCGTCACCCACCAGGGCGGCGAGGCGGTGCAGGGCGACGGCGGCGGCGGCATTGGCCGACGGCACGGCGTTGTCGAGGACGTCCTTCGAGCGGGTGATGAGCCGTTCGGCATCGGCGCCGGTGGTGAAGAAGCCGCCGTTGGTGTCGTCGCCGAACAGGTCGATCATGGCGTCGGCCGCGGCCCGGGCCTCGCCCACCCAGCGGGCCTCGCCGGTCGCCTCGCCCAGCCGGGTGAAGGCGTCGACGAGGGCGGCGTAGTCGGCGGCGAAGGCAAGGTGCTGGGCGCGGCCCTCCTTCCACGAGCGCAACCACCGGCCGTCGTCACCGCGCAACGAGCCGAGGAGGAACTCACCGGCGGTGCGGGCGTCGGCCAGCCAGTCCGACCGTCCCGTGGCGGCGGCGGCCTCGGCCAGGGCCGACACGAAGAGGCCGTTCCACTCGGTGAGCACCTTGTCGTCGCGACCGGGACGGACGCGCTTGCCTCGCGCCTCGAACAGTTCCCGGCGGGCCCTCTCCACCCCGTCGGAGCGGGACGGGTCGCCCCGTAGCGGCCGGTGCAGGATGTTCGAGCCCGTCACGGCCTCTCCGGCGGGCTCGGCGAAGTTGCCGGGCCCGCTCACGCCCCACCAGGCTGCGGCTTCGGCGGCGTCGGCCCCGGCCACCGCCTCGAACTCGGCGGCCGACCACACGTAGAACTTCCCCTCCACCCCTTCGGAGTCGGCGTCCTCGGAGGAGAAGAACCCACCCTCGGGATGGCGCAGGTCCCGGCGCACGTAGTCGATGGTCTCGGACAGCACCTGGAGGTGGCGGGCCTCACCGGTGAGCTGCCAGGCGTGCAGGTAGGCCCGGACCAGCAGGGCCTGGTCGTAGAGCATCTTCTCGAAATGGGGCACCAGCCACCGCCGGTCGACGGAGTACCGGTGGAAGCCACCGCCCAGATGGTCGTAGATGCCGCCGGCGGCCATGGCGTCGAGGGTGGACACGGCCATGGCCAGGGCGTCGTCGTCGTGCTCCCGGGCGCTCAGGCGGAGGAGCAGCTCGAGGGTGTCGGGCTGGGGGAACTTGGGCGAGCGTCCGAACCCGCCCCACTGGGGATCGAAGGACGCAGCGAGGGCATCCCGGGCCGCTCGGGACGCTTCCGTCCCCGGGCGGTCGCGCCCACTCGGTGCCATGTCGCCGGCCCGGCCGAGGGCGGCGCTGAGATCGGCGGCCTGTTCGGTGACCGATTCCCGTCGCTGCGACCAGGCGTCGGCCACGGCCCGGCAGACCTGCACGAAACCCGGCATTCCCTGGCGGGGTTCGGGAGGAAAGTAGGTCCCCCCGAAGAAGGGCTTGGCGTCGGGGGTCAGGAACATCGTCATCGGCCAGCCGCCGTGGCCGGACAGGGCCTGGACCGCTTCCATGTAGACGGCGTCGACGTCGGGGCGCTCCTCGCGGTCGACCTTGACGTTGACGAACAACTCGTTCATCACCGCGGCCACGGCGGGGTCCTCGAACGACTCGTGGGCCATCACGTGGCACCAGTGGCATGCCGCGTACCCGATCGACAGCAGGACCGGCTTGTCCTCGGCCCGCGCCCGGGCGAAGGCGTCCTCGCCCCACGGGTACCAGTCCACGGGGTTGTCCTTGTGTTGCTGGAGGTACGGGCTCGTCTCGTCGGCCAGGCGGTTCATCGACCGAGCGTACGGCCTCAGGGCTGGGGTTCTCCGCACCGGCGGCAGCGAGGATAGGCCCGGGACGCGGGCCGACCGCACGCCGGACACCGGACGACGGCGATGGCGCCCCGTCGCAGCCGGCGCACGGCGGACCACAGCATCCCGCCGACGGCCACCACCAGGCCGAGCTCGGCGGCGTCGCCGAACAGGTTGCTGACGGCCAGCGTGCTCATACGCGAGCCGTCACGACCGGGGCCAGTCGATGCCTGGTCCCCGGTCGTGACCGGTTCGGAGCGTTGTCTCCGCGCCTACCGTACGAACAGCTGGCCGCGGATCGCCCCCGCGGGGTACGCCGGGTTGTGGACGTTCACGTAGTACTGGGGGGCGCGGGCCAGGATGTCGGCCAGCAGCGCGGGGTCGGCGGTGACACACCCGCTCGACGATCCCGGGTTCCCGCTCGACGGGGGCGTGAGCGGGATCACGACGGGCCCGTTGGCCGTCTTCGGGGCCTTGTGGATGTGGGCGGCGGTGGGAGTGTCGATTCCCGAGACGGTGAGGCCGTAGCAGAACTGGTTCCCGGTGACGGTGGCCGAGAACGAGCCCCGCCCGTCGGGGTCGCCACCGTGGCGTGTCAGGTCGGGCTTGAGCTCTCTCGCCCCGTTGGCGACGGCGAAGATTGTCTGGCCGGATGCCGGCCCGTCCACGGCAACGGCGGTCGGTGCGGACGTGGCGAGCACGGTGAACAACGCTCCGGCGGCTACAGCGGCAAGACGACGCTTCTTCATGGGCTTCCTTCCCGTCTGGGGGGTCGCCGGCGCCCGATCTCGAGTGCAGTCGCCCCCGCGTTTGGCGCTACGCGCGCACCGTACACCCGGGTATACGAGCGGCGTCGTCGGCGGGATGGCTCGTTGGAGACAAATTTCGTCCGGGTGGGGTTCAGAGCCGGGTGAGGTGCGGCCGCGGCGGTCCCCGCCGGGGCGTAGCGGCCGCTTCCGTTCGCCCGAGCACTTCTCCGCGGAGACGACGAACATGGGGGGTCCGATTCCACGGCAGGGAGGTCCCCACCATGTTCAAGCGCATCCGCAACATGCACCCGGTCACCGGCATCGCCATCGGGGTGGTCGCCACCCTGGTGCTCAGCGGCACCGCCATCGCCGTCACCGACACCAACTTCACCTACAGCACCACCAAGACCGGCTGGCTCACGATCCACCCCACGGACCTGGCTCCGGCGAACGACTTTTCCGCCAGTCACTACGACGTCGACATCGGCGCTGGACACCTGACGTCGGACAACGGGTGTTTCAACACGGGGGTGAACCTGCCCCAGAACGCCAGAGTCTCCAGCATGGAGACGTTCTACAGGAGTGGCGGCGTCGGTCAACGTGTCTACCTGGTGCGCGAAAACCTGTCGACCAACAGCACCGAGTACCTCGTTCTCCACTTCTTCAGCGACAGCGGCGGTCTGCGGACGTCCGTGACGAACTCCGTCCCCAACGCGGTCAGAACGGTCTGGAACAACGTCTACTCCTACGGGTTCAGCGTCTGTCTGCTCACCAACGACCGATTCGAGGGCGCCCGCATCACCTACACGTACACGAACGCCGGGGACTGACGCCCGGCGGCACCACCGGCAGCCGCGCGTCCTACCCGGACGCGCGGCCGCCTTCCTGCTCCGCGACGTCGGCGGCAGGACCCTCCTGCAATGCCACTCGCCGTGTCGGCAGCCGGGTCGTCGACCGGTTGGCGGTGCGCAGGTGGCGGGCGACGGACAGCTTCGGGAGGTCAGCCTGGAGAGAGGGCGACTACTTGAACCAGATTCGCTGGTAGTCGCGGCTCTGGGGGTGCACGAGCAGGGCGACGAGTGCTGCGGCGAACAGCAGCCCGAGGAGACCGAAGGCGCGGAACACGTCGTTGCCGAGGTAGAAGAGTCCGAGGGCGAACGGCGAGATGGCCATCACCAGTCCTACGATGTAGCCCCACTTCTTCTCGTTGGCGATCCCGTACCCGGCGGCCACATAGCCGGCGACCGCCAGGACGAAGGCGATGCCCAGGTTGTCCACGACGAGAGCCAGCAGGGCGACCAGCAGGGACTGGGTGTCGGTCAGCAGGCCGAAGAGGCAGAAGAAGGCGTCGATGTACAGGAGGAAGACGGCGATTTGAAGGGTCTGCGGTTGCGCCGGGTTGACGAAGCGCCGGTCTGACATGGGCGACAGTCTGACAGGCTCCGAGAGCCTGGTGGCGGTGGTGCTGGCGGCCGGTGCGGGAACCCGCCTGCGGCCGCTCACCCTGGTGGAGCCGAAGGCGCTGTGCCCCGTCGGCGGCGTGCCCCTTGTGGACCTGGCCGTCGATCGGGCCCGGGCGGTGACGCCGGTGGTCGCCGTCAACGCCCACCACGGCCTCCATCGAGTGCGCGCCCACCTGGCCGCCATCGACTCGGTCGCCGGTGACGTGCACCTGTCGGTCGAGGAGGCTCAGGCACTCGGTACGGCGGGCGCCCTCGCCCACCTCAGAGCCTGGATCGACGGTCGCAACGTCCTGGTGGTGAACGTCGACGCATGGCACCGGGCGTCGCTCGTCGACTTCACCACCGGATGGGACGGGCACCGCACCCGTCTCCTCACGGTCATCGACGCGAGGCGGGGAACCTGGGGCGACCGCCACTACGCCGGCGCCGCCCTGCTGCCCTGGGCCGAGATCGCCCGCCTACCGCTGGCCCCCTCAGGGCTGTGGGAGACGTCGTGGCGCCGCCTGGCCGTGGGTCGCGACCTCGAACTCGTCGTGCACGACGGGGCGTTCTTCGACTGCGGCACTCCCGCTGATTACCTGGCCGCCAACCTGGAGTCGTCAGGCGGCCGGACGGTCGTGGGAGACGGGGCGGTCGTGGAGGGAACCGTCGAGTCGTCCGTCGTGTGGGCGGGCGCCCGGGTGGCGCCGGGGGAGTACCTGCGCCGGGCGATTCGGGCCACCGGCGGAATCACCGTGCTGGTGCGCTGAGGGTCGCCAGCTGGCCGCAGGCGGCGTCGATGTCGGTGCCGCGGTTGCGGCGCACGGTGGCGTTCACCCCGAGGCCGACCAGCTGGTCGCAGAAGGCCCGAACGGCCGCCGCGGGCGTGCCGCGCGTCGGGTACCCCGGCGTGGGGTTGAGGGGGATGAGGTTGACGTGGGCGGCGAGGGGGATGGCGAGGGCGGCCAGCTCCTGGGCGTCGACGGGGCGGTCGTTGACGGCATCGATCAGGGCCCACTCGAACGACAGACGCCGACCCTTGGCCTCCCGCCACGTGCGACAGGCATCCATCAGCACGGGCAGGGGCCACCGCTTGTTGATCGGCACCATGGTGTCGCGCAGCTCGTCGTTGGCGGCGTGGAGAGAGACGGCGAGGTTGACGGGGAGACTCTCGTCGGCCAGGCGCAGGATCCCGGGGACGAGACCGACGGTGGACACCGTGAGATGACGGGCGGAGAGGCCGAGCTCGCCGTGGATCCGCTCGACGGCCGCCCAGGTCGCCCCGTAGTTGGCCAGGGGCTCGCCCATGCCCATGAAGACCACGTTCGACAGGCGCCGCGGGAGGGCGGCCCGCCGGGCCCGCACCACCTGTTCCACGATCTCGCCTGCGCTCAGGTGGCGGCGGAAGCCCGCCTGCCCGGTGGCGCAGAAGCTGCAGGCCATGGCACACCCGGCCTGGGTGGACACGCACACGGTGGCCCGCCCGGGGTACTGCATCAGCACGGTCTCCACCGCCACTCCGTCCGGCAACGCCCACGCCCACTTCATGGTGTCGCCACCGTCGCTCACCGATGTCGCCGCCAGGTCGAGGCCGGGCGGGAGCTCGGCGGCCAGCCGGCGGCGCAGCGCCAGCGGAAGGTCGGTCATCTCCGGCGGCAGGAGGCCCTGGTGCAGAGCCCGCCACACCTGACCGGCCCGGTACGCCGGCTCGCCCGCCAGCATGGCTCGGAGGTCGGCGGGGGCGAGATCGAGGGGAACACCCATGGCCCGATGATGGACCACCAGGGGTCGCTGCGGGGCATACGTGCCGGCGGGTAGATTTTTCACGACCGCCATGGCAAGCCGCCCCGGGGACTCCCGGCCCTCCGCCCCGCCCGACGGGCCCGGACCCGCCCCCGAACCGACAGGGGAGCGCCCACCTCCGCCCGAGCCCCACCACCGCAACATCCAGGGCGGGGCGGCCCGGGCCGCCGTGTTCGGCATGAGCGACGGGCTGGTGTCCAACGTGGCCCTCATCCTGGGTGTGGCCGGGGCCAACCCCGGCGCCGGGTACGTGCGTCTGGCCGGCCTGGCCGGCCTCATCGGCGGTTCGGTGTCCATGGCCGCCGGCGAGTACATCTCCATGACCGCCCAGAACGAGCTGCTCGAGCGGGAGTTGGAGATGGAGCGCCTCGAGCTCAAGCGCCGGCCCGACCACGAACGCCAGGAGCTGGTCCAGATCTACCGTTCGCGGGGTGTCGACGCCACCGTCGCCGAGGATCTGGCCGATGCGTTGATGCGGAACCCCGAGGTGGCGCTGGAGACCCACGCACGGGAGGAGCTGGGGATCGATCCGGGATCGTTGGGGGCGCCGGTGGCGGCGGCGGTGTCGTCGTTCCTCGCCTTCGCCGCCGGCGCCCTCATCCCGCTGCTGCCCTGGTTCTTCGGGTCGGGCTCGATCGCCATCGGGGTGTCGGTGATCCTCGGCGCAGTGTCGGCCCTGGCCGTGGGGGCCGCCCTGGCCGGGTTCACCGGCCGGTCGATGGTCCGGTCTGCGGGACGGCAACTGCTGTGGTCGGCCGTCCCGGCGTCGGTCACCTTCGCCATCGGGTCGGTGGTCGGCGTCGGCGTCCCCTAGTGCCCGCCAGTGCCCGAGCGGCCCTCTGAGCGGGGTGTCGGCGCGGCGTCTACGTCGGCGGTGTAGGCCCGGTCGACGTGGTCGACGGTGAACCCGAGGTTCTCGTAGAGGCGCACGGCGGGAGCGTTGTCCCCGTCGACGTAGAGCATGGCCGTCGTCAGGCCCCGGGCCGCCAGCCACTCGAGCCCGGCCACGGCCAGGGCCCGGCCCAGGCCCTGGCCCTGGAACGCCGGGTCGACGGCGATCACGTAGATCTCGCCGAGGGGCGGGTCGGTGTCGGGATGGACCTTGGTCCAGCAGAACCCGGCCAGCCGGCCGTCCCGCTCGTGGAGCAGGAAGCCCTCGGGATCGAACCAGGGCTGCGCCTCGCGGTCCCGGATCGTCCGGGCATCCCAACCACCCTGTTCCTCGTGCCAGTTGAAGGCCCGGTTGTTCACCTCCAGCCATGCCTCCTCGTCGTGGCCGGGCCGGAAGGGGCGCGTCGCCAGGGTGTCGTGTTCGTCGACGAGGGGTAAGGGCCGGCGGAGCTGGAGCAGCTCGCGGCCCTGGCGCAACCCGGCGGCGGCGGCGATGCGGTCGTGGTCGGGCCCGGGCTTGGGTACCCACAGGTGCACGTGACCGCCCCCCTCGGACCGCACGACCGCCAGCGCCGCCTGCACCAACGTGGTGCCGATCTCCGGGCTGGTGCCGCGGTGGTGCGGGTCGACGACGAACTCCAGTGCCCAGCTCCGCCGGCCGTCCGGGCCCGAACGGCCTCCCGAGGAGGACGACGGGCCTTCCCGGGTGAGCTGGGCGTAGCCCACGGGGTGGTCGTGGCCCGGCTCCCACGCCACCAGGCCGGCGAAGCCGCTGCGGCCGCCGTGCACCAGGTCGAGCCACTGGTGCTCGCCCAGGGGGGCGTGGCCGTCGACCTTTGTGGCCACGTCGAGCAGCTCGGAGACAGCGGCAATGTCACCACGGCCCATCTGGCGTTTCACCTCCAGGTGGGCCACGACGGCCGACATTACTGGGGGTCGAGGTCCCGGCGGCCCCCCGGGCGAGACGGGCCAGGGCCCGAGCGGCCCTCTGAGCGGGGTGCCAGCCCTCGCGCCGCCCTCTACCCTTGGTCGTCGTGGGGCGACCGCGTACGCCGCGGGGCCGGGCCCGGGAGACCGTCGACCGGCTGGCCCGCGAGTACCCGGGAGATGCGGCGCAGCTCTGCGCCCTCAGGCACGAGGGCCCCTTTCAGCTTTTGGTAGCCACGATCCTGTCGGCCCAGACCACCGACGAGCGGGTCAACCTGGTGACACCAGGGGTCTTCGCCGCCTGGCCCACGCCGGCCGACCTGGCCGCCGCCGACCCCGGCGAGGTGGAGGACCGCATCCGGACCATCGGCCTGTTCCGGGCCAAGGCCCGGTCTCTCGTGGGGATGGCGGCGGCGGTGAAGGAGACCTTCGGCGGGGAGGTTCCGGTGGCCATGGAGGACCTGGTGACACTTCCCGGGGTCGGTCGCAAGACGGCCAACGTGGTCCGCAGCGTGGGCTTCGGCCTGCCCGGGCTCCCCGTGGACACCCACGTGGGCCGCCTGGCCCGGCGCCTGGGGCTGACGACCGAGACCGACCCGACGAAGGTCGAGTCCGACCTCGACGCCATGGTCCCCTCCGGCGAGCGCGGTGACCTCAGCCTGCGCCTCATCCTTCACGGACGTCGTGTGTGCCTGGCCCGCCGGCCCCGCTGCACCGACTGCGTGCTGGTCGATTTCTGCCCGTCGGCGACCGTCCTCCCGGCGCCCGGGGAAATCCCCCCGGGCACCGGGAACAAGCATGGCCGTGGGGGCGTTACGATGGTCTGAGGGACCAGGTTCCCGCCACCTAGGTCCCCTGAGGCGGTCTACGGGTTCCGCCGCCCGGGCCGCCCGCTGACGGCGCCCCTTCGGGGCGCCGTCAGCCGCGTCCGGCCTCCTTCAGCGCTTCGGCCACGTTGGCCAGTCTGCGGGCGGCGTCGGTGAGGGCCCGTTCGGCCTCGAACAGGTCCTGGGACACGCTCAGGGTGCCGCGCCCGCCGCGGGGGACCCGGTCGGAGTCGCCACCCGACGCCGCCTCGCCGATGACCGCGACCCGTTGCACCAGGTCGTCCACGCTGGCGGCCATCGAGGACAGCTCCGAGCTGCGAACCGGGTCGGAACTCACCGCCCGGGTCTATCAGGGCCCGACCGGCCGCCACTGCCTCATGGGCTTCGCCCGGGCCGGCGGGCCCCGACTGCCGGTAACATCGATGTTCGTGCTCACCCGTCTCGACCTGCGGGGCGCAGGCCGGGACCTCCGGAGCCGCCTGCCCCGACCCGCCGAACCAGGGCCCGGCCCGGTGGAGGCCGTCCGCGACATCGTGGCGGCCGTCGCCGCCTGTGGCGACGACGCCGTCCGCGAGTACACGCAGCGCTTCGACGGGGTGGTCATCGACGACCTCCGGGTTCCTGCCACCGAACTGCAGGCCGCCCTCGACGCCACCCCTGGGCCCCTGCGAGAGGCCATGGAGAGCGCCCGCGACGCCATCTCCTGGTTCCACCGCAGCCAGGTCCGGGTCGACAGCCGCCACGAACGCGACGGCATCGTCGTCCGGGAGCTGCGGCGGCCGGTGGCCCGAGCCGGGCTGTACGCGCCGGGAGGGCGGGCCCGCTACCCCTCCACGGTGCTCATGACGGCAATTCCGGCGCGTGAGGCGGGCGTCGCCGAGCTGGTCCTGTGCGTGCCCCCTGAGGCCGACGGGCGTATCGCCGGGCCCACCCTGGCTGCCGCCGCCCTGGCGGGTGTCGACGAGGTCTACCGCATCGGTGGCGCCCAGGCCGTGGCCGCCATGGCGTACGGGACGGAGACGATCCGTCCCACCGATGTCATCGTCGGCCCGGGCAACGTCTACGTGGCCCTGGCCAAGCGCGAGGTCGCCGCCTCGGGGCTGGTCGGGATCCCCTCGGGCTTCGCCGGACCGTCCGAGGTGGTGGTGGTCGCCGACGAGGCCACGCCTGTCGACTTCGCCGCCATCGACGTGATCGTTCAGGCCGAGCACGGCCCCGACGGGCTGGCCTGGCTCATCACCTGGTCCGAGGAGGTGGCCGACGCCGTCACCGAGGCGGTGACCCGGCTGGTGGCCGACTCGCCCCGTCGTGCCGACCTCGAGGCCACTCTGGCCGGGGGTGGGTACGCGGCCGTGGTCGAGGGGCCCGAGCAGGCCATCGCCGTGGCCAACGTCATCGCCCCCGAGCACCTCGAGCTCATGTGCGCGGACGCCGAGGACCTCCTGCCCCTGGTGCGCAACGCCGGGGCGGTCTTCTGTGGCCTGTCGTCGCCCGCGTCGGTGGGCGACTACCTGGCCGGCCCCAGCCACGTTCTGCCCACCAACGGGTCCGCCCGATTCTCGAGCGCCCTGCGGGTCGACGACTTCGTCCGCCACGTCCACGCCGTCATCGTCGACGAGAAGGCGCTGGCGCGGGTCGGGCCCCACGTGGTCGCCCTGGCCGAGGCCGAGGGCCTGACCGCCCACGCCGCCTCGGTCATCATTCGCGGCGCTCTCGCCGCAGACTCCCGATGATCGCCGTCCCGGTGCGCGACGACCTCGCCTCCCTCGAGGGCTACCACTCCCCCCAGGTGGCGGTCGACGTGCGCCTCAACACCAACGAGTCGCCGTATCCCCCGCCCGAGGCGTGGCGCCGGGCGTGGCTCGACGAGGTCGCGGGCATCGCCTTCAACCGGTATCCCGATCGTCAGGCCGCCGACCTCCGCCAGGCACTGGGGGAGCTGCACGGCGTGGGGCCGGAGCGGGTGTTCGCGGCCAACGGGTCCAACGAGGTGCTCCAGGCCCTGTGCCTCGCCTACGCCGGCCCCGGGCGTTCGGTGGCGGTGTTCGAGCCGACCTACCCGCTCCACAGCCACATCGCCCGTATCACCGGCTCCGAGGTGGCCCTCGGAGGGCGGGCCGACGACTTCACCCTCGATCTCGACGAGGTCAGGCGGGTGTCGGTGGGCGCCGAGCCCGCCATCACCTTCCTGTGCTCGCCGAACAACCCCACGGGAACGGTCGACCCTCCGGCCACCACGGCTGCCGTCGTCGAGGCCGCCCACGGTCTCGTGGTGGTCGACGAGGCCTACGGCCAGTTCGCTCCCCACTCGGCCGTCGACCAGGTCACCGACGGTTCCCCCCTGGTCGTCGTCCGAACGTTCTCCAAGACGTGGGCCCTCGCCGGCCTGCGCCTCGGGTACTGCATAGCCCCGGCGGATGTGGTCGGTGCCCTGGAGAGGGTCACGCTGCCCTACCACCTCGATGCCGCCAAACAGGCGGCCGGGCGCGTGGCCCTGCGCTTCCGGGCCGAGATGGAAGCCAGGGTGGCGGCGCTCGTCGCCGAGCGCGACCGCCTGGCGGGGGCGCTGGAGAGGCTGCCCGTCGACACCTGGCCGTCGGGGGCGAACTTCGTGCTCTTCCGGCCCCGCTCCCGGCTGGGGCCCGACGTGTGGACGGCGCTGGTGGAACGGTCGGTCCTGGTGCGCAACTGCGCCGGCTGGGCCCGCCTCGACGGCTGCCTGCGGGTCACGGTGGGCACACCCGAGGAGGACGACGCCTTCCTGGCCGCCCTCACCGAGGTTCTCTCTTGACCGCGTCTCGCACCGCCTCGCGCTCGCGGGTGACCCGGGAGACGTCGATCCAGATCGACCTCGACCTCGACGGCACCGGCCAGGCCACCGTCGCCACCGGCCTGCCCTTCTTCGACCACATGCTGGCCCAGCTGGGCAAGCACGGGGGCTTCGACCTCACGCTCACGGCCAAGGGCGACCTCGAGGTCGACGCCCACCACACCGTCGAGGACGTGGGGATCGCCCTGGGCGAGTGCCTCAACCAGGCGCTGGGCGACAAGGCGGGCGTCCGTCGCTTCGCCTCGGTGTCGTTGCCGCTCGACGAGGCCCTGGTCGACGTGGCCCTCGACCTGTCGGGACGTCCGTACCTGCACTACGCCGTCGAGCCCGGCACCGAGCCCCTGGGCACGCCTGCGTTCGACCCCCAGCTGGCCGAGGAGTTCTGGCGGGCCTTCGCCACCTCCGCCGCCCTCACCCTGCACCTCGACCTGCGCCGGGGCAAGAACCCCCACCACATCCTCGAGGCCTCGTTCAAGGCGGTGGCCCGGGCCCTGCGCGACGCCGTACGGGTCGAGGGCTCCGACGTCCCCTCCACCAAGGGCCAACTTTGAGCCTCAACCCACCGTTCTTGTCGCGCTCGACGACGCCCGGCGTCGTTCAGCGCGACAAGAACGGGTGGGGGTGGCGGTGATCGCCGTGCTCGACTACGGCATCGGCAACCTGCGGTCGGCGCAGAAGGCCCTGCAGCGGGTGGGCGCCGATGCCCGTCTCACCGCCGATCCCTCCGACGTGGAGGCGGCCGACGGGGTCGTGCTCCCTGGCGTCGGCGCCTTCGGACGCTGCCTGGAGGCGTTGCGGGCGACCGGGCTGGAGGAGCCGGCCCGCCGGGCCGTCGACGCCGGCACGCCCTTCCTCGGCATCTGCGTCGGCATGCAGATGCTCTACGAAGGGTCCGAGGAGGACCCGGCGACTCCCGGGATGGGAGTGCTCGAGGGCACTGTCCGCCGCCTGCCCGATGGCGTCAAGCGCCCCCAGATCCAGTGGAACCGCCTCGACCGCCGGGCCGACACCCCGATGCTCGCCGATCTCGACGAGCCGACGTGGGTCTACTTCAACCACTCCTACGCCCCCGAGGCGGGGTCCGACGTGGTGGCCACCTGCGACTACGGGGCGCCGGTCGTGGCGGCCGTGGCGCGTGGGCCGTTGTGGGCCACCCAGTTCCATCCCGAGAAGTCGGGCGCCACCGGTCTGCGTCTCCTGGCCAACTTCGTGGCCGCCTCGACCGGCCCCGGGCCCGGCTGACCACCGGGTGGAGCTGTTCCCGGCCATCGACCTGCGGGGAGGTCGGTGCGTGCGCCTCTACCAGGGGGACTACGACCGCGAGACCGCCTACGGCACCGACCCCGTCGCCGTCGCGGTGGCGTTCGCCGCCGCCGGAGCGCGCTGGGTGCACGTGGTCGATCTCGACGCCGCCCGCTCGGGCGTGGCCGAGAACCGGGAGGTGGTGGCCGAGATCGCCCGGGCGGTGGCACCCGGAACGGCCGTGCAGGCCGGCGGTGGCGTGCGCGACCACGCCGCCGCCGAGGCGTTGTGGGCGGCGGGGGTGGCGCGGGTGGTGCTCGGCACCGCGGCGGTGGAGAACCCCGGCCTGGTCCGCGACCTGGCGGCCGATCACGCCGTGGCCGTCGGGGTCGACGTGCGTGACGGCGAGGCGGCGGTGCGGGGATGGACCCAGTCCTCGGGCCGGACCCTCGGCGACATCCTCGGCGGCTATGCCGACGCGGGCGTGGACGCGGTGGTGGTCACCGAGATCGAGCGCGACGGCACCCTCGTCGGCCCCGACCTCGAGCTGTTCGCCACCGCCCTGGAGGCGACCCCGGACATCGACGTGATCGCCTCCGGTGGGGTGGGCACCCTCGCCGATCTCCAGGCCCTCGCCAGCCTGACGGCCGGTGGGAGGCATCTGGCCGGCGCCATCGTGGGCAAGGCCCTCCACGACGGGGCCTTCAGCGTGCGGGAGGCGGTGGCCGCGTGCAGACCGTCCGGGTGATCCCGTGCCTCGACGTCGACGCCGGCCGGGTGGTCAAGGGCGTGCGCTTCGTGGACCTCGTCGACGCCGGCGACCCCGTGGAGCTGGCGGCTCGCTACGACGCCGAGGGAGCCGACGAGGTGGTGTTCCTCGACATCACGGCATCGGCCGACGCCCGCCACACCATGGTGGAGGTGGCCACGAGGGTGGCCGAGCGGGTCTTCATCCCGTTCACCGTCGGAGGCGGTGTCCGCAGCCCTGACGACGCCCGCCGGTTGCTGCGGGCCGGCGCCGACAAGGTCGGGGTCAACACCGCCGCGGTGGCCCGGCCCGAGTTGATCACCGAGATCTCCCGGGAGTTCGGGGCCCAGTGCGTGGTCGTGGCCATCGACGCCCGCCGGGTGCCGGGCACCGAGGGGTACGAGGTCTACACCCACGGTGGGCGCACGCCCACGGGCATCGACGCCGTGGACTGGGCGGGGGAGTGCGAGCGCCGGGGCGCGGGGGAGATCCTCCTCACCTCGATGGACCGTGACGGCACGCGCGACGGCTACGACCTCGACCTGACCCGGGCGGTCACGTCGTCGGTGGGTGTACCCGTGATCGCCAGCGGAGGTGTGGGCAGCCTCGACCACCTGGTCGCCGGCGCCCGCGACGGCGGCGCCGACGCGGTGCTGGCCGCGTCCATCTTCCACTTCGGCGAGGCGACCGTGGGCCAGGCCAAGCAGCGTCTCCTCGGCGCCGGTCTCATAGTGAGGCCGTGTTAGCTACCGGCGGGCACCCGGGTCCTGCGGACGGAGTCCCGAGCGAGTCGGAGCGCAGCGCAGGCGAGACCAGGGACCACGCCCGCCGGGAGGCCGTTGGGGACCCCTGCCCCAACGGCCTCGCGAACGCGCTTGCGCCGCCCGGCTAACACGCCGTGACCGGGGTGGCGCCCGCCTACCATGAGGACATGTCCACGGCCACACCCATCGCCGCGACGACCGAGGAGCTGGCCGGCATCGCCTTCGACGACCGGGGTCTGGTGCCCGCCATCGTCCAGGAGCAGGTCACCGGCGAGGTCCTGATGTTGGCGTGGATGAACGCGGAGTCGCTGCGTCGTACCCTCGAGACCGGCCGCACGTGGTTCTGGAGCCGGTCCCGCCAGGAGCTGTGGTGCAAGGGCGAGACCTCCGGCGACCGCCAGTGGGTGCGGCAGGCGTACTACGACTGCGACGCCGATGCCGTGCT
>CAYTTL010000027.1:0-19187 GCA_964440725.1 uncultured Acidimicrobiales bacterium
GCACCAGGCCGGCCACGGCCACGGTGTCGTCGACGGCGAGGCACACGTCGCAGGCACGGAACTCGAGGGTCGGCCACCGGATCGACGGCCTCACGTACCAGTAGAGGAACGTCGGGTCCTCGATGGCCTCGATCGCCTGCAGCTGGTCGACGAGGTCGCGGAACTCGGCGGAGGACCTCAATGACGGGGGCATCCCGGCCGTCGGCCAGCGTTGCCATACCTGGACCCGGTAGCTGGCGTAGCCGGTGTCGATGCCCTGCCAGAACGGCGAGTTGGCCGACAGGGCGAGCAGCACCGACAGCCACGGACGGACCCGGTTCATGGTGGCGACGGCGAGGTCGGCATCGGCGATACCGACGTGCACGTGGCAGCCGCAGATCACCTGCTGGCGGGCGACGATGCGGTAGGCCTCCTCCATGCGCCGGTAGCGCTCGTTGGCCACGTCGACCTTCTGGTCCTGCCACCGACCGAAGGGGTGGGTGCCCACCGCGACCACGCCGGCCTCCACCCGTCCGGCGGCGATGCCGAGCCCGCGTCGCAGCTCGACCAGGCTGGCGCGCACCTCGGCCAGGGTCGTGCACACGGGCGTGCCCACCTCGATCTGGCACAGGTTGAGCTCGGACGCGACCGCATCGCCCAGCGTCTCCCGGGCCGGCGGGAGCAGCCGGTCGGCGCCGGGGATGAGGGCACCGGACACCCGGTCGACGACGAGGAACTCCTCTTCGACGCCCAACGTGATGGTGTCCAGGTTCGTCCTCCCCGCGGCTCGTGGATCCGGCGCGCACACCAACCGTTGTCCAAGGTTCCGGCTACGGTCAACTACCGAGGCCCAATGGACCATGGCTGTTCACGGGCCGGAAACGCCTCCTTCACATCTCCCGGTACACGGTGACGCTCATGTGCGGAATCAGCGGTGAGCTGCGCTTCGACGGACGCCCCGCCGGCCCGGCGCTGGTGGCCGACATGACGCAGCGTCTGGCCTCCCGTGGACCCGACGGCTCGGGCCTGTGGGCGTCGGGGCCGGCCGCGCTGGGCCATCGGCGCCTGGCCATCATCGACCTCTCCAAGCGAGGCGACCAACCGATGGTCGACGCCGAGCTCGGTCTGGTGATCGTGTTCAACGGCTGCGTGTACAACCACCGCGAACTGCGCAAGGAGCTGGAGGCGGCCGGTTACCGGTTCTTCTCCTCGAGCGACACCGAGGTGGTGCTGAAGGCCTACCACCGGTGGGGACCGGCGTTCGTCGAGCGCCTCGTCGGCATGTTCGCCTGCTGCATCGTGGAGCGGGACTCCGGCCGCGCCGTGCTCGCCCGTGATCGGCTGGGGGTCAAGCCCCTGTACCTGGCCGAGGGGCCGGGGTGGCTGCGGTTCGCCTCCACGTTGCCGGCGCTGGCCACCGCCCCCGACGTCGACTGCACCGTCGACCCCGTCGCCCTCCACCACTACCTGACGTTCCACGCCGTGGTCCCCTCGCCCCGCACCATCGTCCGCGGGGTCACCAAGCTGCCGCCGGCCACGCTGCTGGAGATAGAGGCCGACGGCAGGCGCCGGGAGACGCGTTACTGGGAGCCCACGGGTGACGGCAACGGCGCGCCGGTGAACCGCTCGCCGGCGGAATGGCGTGAGGCGGTGGCCGCCGGGCTGCGTCTGGCCGTGGAGCGCCGGCTGGTGTCCGACGTCCCCGTGGGCGTCCTGCTCTCGGGGGGACTCGACTCCAGCCTCATCGTGGGCCTGCTACGCGAGGGCGGTCAGGACGACCTGTCCACGTTCAGCATCGGCTTCGACACCATCGGCGACGAGGAGGGCGACGAGTTCCGCTGGTCCGACGCGGTGGCCACCCGGTTCGACACCGACCACCACCAGATCCGGGTGCCCACGGCCCGGGTGCTCGACGCGCTGCCGGCCACGGTGGCGGCCATGAGCGAGCCCATGGTGAGCCACGACGTGGTGGCGTTCTTCCTCCTGTCCGAGGAGGTGTCCCGCCACGTGAAGGTCGTGCAGTCGGGCCAGGGGGCCGACGAGGTGTTCGCCGGCTACCACTGGTACCAGAAGCTGGCGGCGGCGACCGGCGACGGCGTCGACCGGTACGCCTCGTTGTTCTTCGACCGTGACCACGCCGCGATGGCCGAGGTGGTCAGCCCCGACTACCAGGTCGGCCACGACGTGAGCCGGGCGTTCGTGGCCGACTGGTTCGGGCGCTGCGGCGCCACCTCTCCCGTCGACCGGGCCCTGCGCCTCGACACCCACGTCATGCTCGTGGAGGACCCGGTGAAGCGGGTCGACAACACGACCATGGCCTGGGGGCTCGAGGGCCGCGTGCCGTTCCTCGACCACGAGCTGGTGGAGCTGGCGACGGCGTGCCCCACCGAGCTGCTGCTGGCCGAGGGAGGCAAGGGCATCCTCAAGGACCTGGCTCGTGACGTGGTGCCCCACGAGGTCATCGACCGTCCCAAGGGGTACTTCCCGGTGCCGCCCCTGATCCAGCTCGAGGGGCCCTACGTCGACCTGCTCGGCGACGCCCTGCACAGCCCGGCGGCGTCCGAGCGGGGCTTGTTCCGGCCCGGGCACGTGAGCCATCTCCTCGACCACCCCAACGAGCTCACGACCCTGCGCTACAACAAGCTCTGGGAGCTCGGCCTCCTGGAACTGTGGTTCCAGTCGCACGGAATCTGAGGAGACATGGGCCGCGAGATTTCTCCTGCTCCGAAACCTGTCGGAAACCGATGAGGCGTATGTTGGGTTCAGGAGGTTCGAACATGAAGCCCCGCATCGGCATCACCGTCTCGCTGAGAATTCACGAGGACCGGGCCGTGGAAGCCCTGGAGCGGGCCTATGTGGACGCGGTGGTGCGGGCCGGGGGGATCCCGCTGGTGCTTCCGTCGTGTGACCCGGCCGATGCCCCGGCCGTGGCCGAAGGCCTCGACGGGCTCCTCCTGAGCGGCGGTGGCGACGTCGACCCGACCTTCTACGGAGCCCCACCCTCGCCCGAGGTGCGAGCCGTCGAACCCGAGCGCGACGCCTGGGAGTTGGCCCTCGTGCGTCGTGCCGCGCAGACCGGGCTACCCGTCCTGGGCACCTGCCGGGGCGCCCAGGTCCTCAACGTGGGCATGGGCGGAACCCTTGTGGCCCACCTGCCCGCCCTCACCACGAGTGAGCACTGCCAGCGCGACCGATGGTCGGAGGTGGTCCACGACGTCACGATCCAGACGGCCAGCAGCCTGCGGGCCGTCCTCGGGGTCGACGTCATCGGTGTGAACTCGCTCCACCACCAGGCCGTCGACCAGGTGGGCACCGGCCTGCGGGCCGTCGGCTGGTCCGACGACGGTGTGATCGAGGCGGTCGAAGGGTTGGGAACGGCTCCGCTGCTCGGCGTGCAATGGCATCCCGAGCTGCTCCCTCACGTCGAGGGCCACCCCGCCCTGTTCGCCTGGTTGGTCGCCGAGGCCGTCCGATACCGGGCAACGACCCTCGTTCCGACGCCGTCCGCCGAGGTGGCTCTGGCCGTCGCCGCCGCGTGACCCAGGGGGCCGCCCGCCCGTCCGACCCACCCGAGGGCTATCGCGAGCTGAACCGCTACGCCCGGGTGATCGTCGACGAGGCCCTGCGTCGCAGCATCGGCGTCGAGGTGCTGGACGCCGCCACCGGTGAGCTGGCCCTCACCGGTCACGGACGGCGGATCACCACCTTCGAGTCGCTGTCCGAGCTCACCACCGCCGCCGCCTTCCGGCGCTGCGACCACAAGCTGTGTACCCGCCGGGTGCTGGAGCGGGCCGGGCTGGCCGTCGCTCCCGGCCGCATCGCCACCGACGACCACGCCGACCTCGACTTCCTGGCCGAGTGGAAGGACCTGGTGGTGAAGCCGGCGCGGGGCGAGGGCGGCCAGGGCCTCACCGTCGGCGTCACCGACCCCGACGCCCTGGCCCGGGCCCTCACGGTGGCCCGGCCGGTGTGTCCCGAGGTTCTACTCGAGAAGCGCTGCGACGGCGAGGACCTCAGGATCATCGTCATCGCCGACGAGGTGGTGGCGGCATCGGTGCGCCGTCCGCCCACGGTGACGGGCACGGGACGTCACACGGTGGCCGAACTGGTGGAGTCGCTGAGCGCCGAGCGGGCCGAGGCCACCGACGGGGCCGCCAGCATCCCGCTCGACGACACCACCCTGGAGGTGATGCGGGCCAACGGATGCGACGGCGACACGGTGCTCGACGACGACGAGGTGCTGGCCGTGCGCCGCACCGCCAACGTGCACACCGGCGGCACGATCGAGGACGTGACCGAGCGCCTCCACCCCCGTCTGGGCGAGGTGGCGGTGGCGGCCGCCCGGGCCATCGAGATCCCGGTGGTGGGCATCGACCTGATGGTGCCCGCCGTCGACGGACCCGACTACACGATCATCGAGGCCAACGAGCAGCCCGGTCTGGCCAATCACGAGCCGCAGCCCACGGTCGAGCGCTTCGTCGACCTGCTGTTCCCGGAGTCGGCGGGCTGAGGCCACCGGCTAGCCGCGGGCCGGTCGCTCCGACATGATCGCGGGATGGACGCCGGGCTGCTCCGCGACGTCCTCACCCTGCTCCTCGGCCTGCTCAGCGGTATCCTGTCGGGCGTGTTCGGCATCGGCGGCGCCATCGTCACCACACCGGGCGTGCGCCTGCTGGGTGCGTCGGCGTTCCTGGCGGTGGGGACGACGTTGCCCCCGATCGTCGTCAGTGCCGCGTCGGGAACCGCCCGCTACGTGAAGGAGGGCCTGGTCGACGGGCGCGTCCTGTTGGCCACCGCGCCGGCGGGCCTGGTCGCCGTCGTGGGTGGGTCCTTCGCGTCCCACGCCATCCCCGGTGAGGGCCACTGGCTGATGGTGATGACCGCTGTGCTCCTAGTGCTGAGCTCGGTTCGCATGGTCGGCACCCCTGAGCCCGGATCGGCCGACGAGGTGAGAGTGGCGGCGGCGTCGAGGCGGGAATCGACCGTCATCAGCATGGCCGTCGGCGGCGCCGCCGGCCTCCTGTCCGGCCTGCTCGGCATCGGCGGCGGTGCCCTGCTCGTGCCCGCGTACTCACAGGTGATGGGGCTGCCCCTGAAGACCTCCATCGCCACCTCGCTGGCGTGTGTGGGCATCCTGGCCGTGCCCGGCACCGTCGTGCACGCCGCCCTGGGAGATGTCGACTGGCGATTGGCCCTGCTGCTGTCCGTGGCCGTCCTGCCGGGGGCCCGCCTCGGGGCGGTGGTGGCCATCCGCGCCAAGAAGCGCCGGCTACGGCTGGCCGTGGCCATCTTGCTCGGCGGCATCGGCGTGGCCTACGGCATCGGTGAGCTGGCGGCAGTTCTCTGACGGAGCCACACCGCCGGATGCCTACTCCTTGTCCGGAGATGTGAGCTGAACCGTTGGGAAGGAGGTGCGGTATCGAGTGGCGTCGCGCGTGAGCAGCCGGAGATCGGCGACGGCAGCGTGCGCGCCAATGAAGAAATCCGGGAGCGTCGACGACCTCGTCCCCCTGTTTCGGCGATAGTCGAGAAACGCCTTTCCAGCGAGGAACGCCGATTCCCATGGAACGGCCAGCCGCCCATAGTCCGAAGGTGGGAGCGCCTCCTCGACATCCTCGATACGGCTGAAGCGGACCGACACCTCGCCGTAGATGATGGGGTTGATGAACAGCGCACCCTCATCGGCGGCGCGGGCGAGCGCGCTCGATGACCACTCGAGCCAGCTCTCATCCTCCGTGATCACGTCGAGCAGCACGTTGCTGTCGACAAGAGTCCCGAGCGCCATGATCAGCGTGGCCGCGTGAGCGCCATGATCTCCTCGGTGCTGAGCCGTACATCGCCCCGACCACGCAGGCGGTCCACCAGCTGCCGCCCGCGGTTCGATCCGCCTTCGACCTTGCGGACGACGATCGCGTCATCCGCCTTCTGGAACACGACCTCGGTTCCGGCACCGATACCTAATGCGTCTCGCAGATCCTTCGGGATCGTGACCTGGCCCTTCTCCGTGACTCGCATGTAAGAATCCTACCGGTAAGACTCTTACAGAAGCCGGTCGATGGAGGAGGCTCGTCCTGCCGGCTACCGCTTCAGCACGCCTCGGATGGCCGAGCGGTAGGCGTCGAGTTCCAACGACGCACCGCAGACGGGACATGGCAGCCGTTCGGGTTCGCCCTCCCAGCCCTCGAAACGGGTCTGGTCGACTACGAGGACTCGGTCGCATCGAGGGCACGTGATGGTCGTCTGCGCGTCCGGGTCGGATTCGACCGAGCTGAGGAGGGTGAGCGGGAAACCGGAGTAGCACGGGTCGGCGCGTACGACGGTGAGTGCCGTCCCGTCCGAGAACACGGTGGCGGGACCGTCCTGTGACACGACGAAGACGACCGCGCCGGGCTCCTCGAACGAGAAGCGCCGGGCCGACGTGTGGCGCATCCCCCCGACGATCCTCACCGTGCGCTCGGACCGCTCGCTCCAGCTCAGGCCCACATCGAGGGCGGCCACCGTGCCGTCGGGATCGACGATGGCGGCGCGGTCGCGCTGGGCCAGCACGCTGAGGAGCGCGGGAAAGTGATCGCGGCGGGCCACCGACAACGGCGGCGGCGTGATGGCGCCCGACAGGTCGAGGTGGCCCAGGGCGCGGGCACCACCGTGCAAGGCGACGACCAGGGTGGCGCCCACGCTTCCCGCGCTGAGCCAATGCACGCAGAGCTCCATCAGGCCGTCCAGCAACTGCGGAGCGAGCTGGGGGACCAACCTGCGGACGGGGGCGGCGTGCTGTTCGGCGTTCGGCTTGAAGCTCCATTCGACGCCGTTCCAGCCCACCACGCCGTCGGGCCCGCACACCCTCACCTGCCCTTCCCGGACGCGCTGCACGACGAACGCTCCGGTCTCGGCCCGCAGTCGCACCGCGCTGGCCTCGAACTCCAGGCTCCGGTCGAAGACGACCAAACCTTGCTTGCCCCCCGTACCTCGCACGACGAACGACGATCGGCCGTCGGCGAACGAGCGCAACAGGGCGAGGTCGGTGTCGTCGGACTCCAGCTTCGTGGGAGCGGTCAGCTTCTCCCACTGTGGTCGTGTGCCGAACGACACGATGGCGCCGTACCGAGGAATCCGACCCTCGTGGACCGGCGGGAAGCGAGCATGGTCGACCTCCTCGAGCAGGAGCTCGCCGCCGGCGGCCTCGATGGGGAGCGGTACGCCGTGGTCGACGAGCTCGTCTCGCAAACGCGCCATCCGGCGGACGACGAGCTGGCCCGGGTCCCAAGTCAAACGAGCTCCTCGTCGATGTAGCACCACCTCCACGACTCGCCCGGTTCGACGGAACGGGCGATGGGGTGGCCCTCCGACGCGTGGTGGGCCGATGCGTGGCGGTTCGGCGACGAGTCGCAGCAGCCGACCGTCCCGCAGGTGAGGCACATGCGCAGGTGGACCCAGCCGTCCCCTCGGGCGATGCACGCCTCGCAAGAGCGGGAGTTTGGTGTCACCGGCCGGATGTGGTCGAGGTGGAAGCAGGTCACGGGACCGGACCGGGCGGTGACAGCGGCAGGCGGACCTGGAAGCGGGTGTCGCCCGGCGACGACTGCACCCGGAGGTCGCCGTGGTGGCGCTTCACCACGATGCGGTAGCTCACGTCGAGTCCCAACCCCGTGCCTTTTCCCACGTCCTTCGTGGTGAAGAACGGCTCGAACACGCGCCTCTGGATATCGGCCGGGATCCCGGGGCCCTCGTCGCCTACCTCGACCAGTGCGGTGTCGCCTTCCCGAGCTGTACGCAGCCGGAGGCGGCCCTTGCCGTCCATGGCGTCGATGGCGTTGTCGATGAGGTTGGTCCAGACCTGATTGAGCTCGGCGGGATAGCCAGGGACCGGTGGCAGCTCGAGGTCGTAGTCGCGGACGACCTCGACGCCGGCCTTGAGCTTGTGACCGAGGATGATGAGCGTACTCTCGAGGCCCTTGTGGAGGTCGCTCTCACCGTAGTGCGACCGGCCCATCTGGCTGTACCCCTTGATCGTGCCGACCAGGGTGGAGATGCGGGTGGCCGAGCCCTCCAGCTCGTCGACGAGGGCGACGATCTCGAGGCGGGCCCAGACCCATCGCAGCACGGCTCCGAGCTCGGGGCCGCTCGCGTTTCCCAGCTGGGTGAGCCATTCCACGTCCAGCCCGGCGGCGACGAAGGTGGACGCCAGCTCGAGCGAGTCGGGAATGGCGCGCTCGTCGAGCCAGTCGGCAAGCTCGTCCTCCCGATCCCCTGTCTCCAGGGCCCGCAGGTGCGACGTGTCGGTCGTGCGCGCCCGTTCCTCGGCGTCTGCCTCCAAGGAGATGATCTCCTCGATGGCCGCGGCGGAGATCTGGCCGATCGCCGTCCGGAGGCTGTCCCGGGCCTCGTTCAGGCGGTCTCGCAGGGCGTGGGCGGCGCGAACCCCGGCCGCGGCGGGATTGTTCAGCTCGTGGGCGAGGCCGGCCGACAGCGATCCCAGTGACATGAGTCGCTCGCGCTGGGTGGTTGCCGCCTCGAAGTTGGTCATGCCGACGAAGAGGCCGCCCAACAGGTGGACCGCCATGGGGAACCACTCGTTCAACATGCCGGCGAAGTCGTCGGCCTTCAGCTGGAACAGCCGGCTGGGCGCCAGCGTGCGCATGGTCATCTCGTAGAGCCGGCCCGCGTTGGGAACGAAGGCGCGAGTGGCTCCCGCATACACGCCCCTGTCCGAGGAGGCGGCCAGGGGCACGTCGTCACCAGCGGTCCGCTTGAGGAGCTGGATCCCGCCGTCGAGAAGGACGAAGAGCCACTCGGCACGGTCACCCTCGGAATAGACGTCGACGCCGCTCGCGTAGGAGCGCACGACGCCGTGCTCGGCGAGCCACGCCAGTTGGGTGTCGCTCAGCTTCTCGAACAGGAAGCAGCCGCGGAGCTCGTCGACGAGGGTCAAAGTCGCTCGAGGTAGCGGTGCACGAGGGTGACGGCCATGGCGCCCTCTCCGACGGCGGACGCGACGCGCTTCACCGACTCGTGGCGCACGTCGCCGGCCGCGAACACACCGGGAACGTTCGTCTCCAGGTAGTACGGGTCCCGATCCACGTCCCACGCCTCGCCGAGGGCGCCACCGACGGTCAGGTCGGGCCCGGTGAGGACGAAGCCGCGCTCGTCGCGCGCAACCACGCCGTCGAGCCAGGTCGTGCACGGTTCCGCCCCGATGAACACGAACAGCCGTGACGCGGCGAGGTCTTCGTCGACGCCGGCACCGTCGCGCACGGTGATCCGCTCCAGGTGGTCGTCCCCGGACCCTGCGACCACCGAGGCGTTCGTCCGGATGACAACGTTCGGCCGTTCCGCCAGCTGCTCGATCAGGTAGTGGGACATCGAACGCTCCAAGCTGTGACCGCGGACCAGGAGCGTCACCTGGCGGGCGAACCGGGAGAAGAAGACCGCCGCCTGGCCGGCGGAGTTGGCGCCGCCGACGACGTGGACCTCCTCGCCCTGGCAGTTGACGGCCTCGGTCGTGGATGACCCGTAGTAGACACCCCTACCAGCGAAGGGCTCCAGCTGCTCCAGGCGGCGATAGGCCACCCCGGTGCTGACGACGACGGCGTGGGCCGACAGCTCGTCGCCGTTGGCCATGCGGATCACCCGCGCCGGCCCACAGACCTCGAGGCGCTCCACCTCGGAGACCATCAGCACCTCCGTGCCGAAGCGGCGGGCCTGGGTGGCGGCCCGGCGGGCCAGGTCGGCGCCGGACAGACCCGCCGGGAAGCCGAGGTAGTTCTCGATCCTCGAGCTCTGTCCGGCCTGGCCCCCGATGGCCTCTCGCTCGACGAGGATCGTGCGCAGACCCTCGGACGCCCCGTATACCGCCGCGCCCAGTCCCGCCGGCCCCCCGCCGACGACGACCAGGTCGTAGAACGGCTGCGTGGGACTGGACGAGAGGCCGAGGGCGGCTCCGATCTCGGCGAGCGACGGCCGTTGGAGGGCCCGCCCATCCGGCGTGGCCACGAGTGGCAGGTTGTCACGACCGTTTCCGACGGCCTGCAAGAGCCGTTCGGCCTCGGCGTCGGTCTCCACGTCGTGCCAGCGGTAGGGCACCTGGTTGCGGGTGAGGAAATCCCGCACCTCGTGCGACCGGGCTGACCATCGGTGACCTACCACGCGCACGCCGTTGAACGACGGGGGATCGGTTGCCTTCCAGTCGTCGAGGAGGTCGTCGACGACCGGGTACAACTTCTCCTCGGGCGGGTCCCATGGCTTGAGCAGGTAGTAGTCGACCTCGGCATCGTTGATCGCGGCGATGGCCGCCTCGGTGTCGGCATACGCCGTGAGCAGCACCCGCCGTGCGTTGGGATACCGCTCGCGGGCCCGCTCCAGGAACTCGACGCCGTTCATGACGGGCATCCGCTGGTCGACCAGCAGGAGACCGACCCGATCGCCCCGCAGCTTCAGCTCGTCCAGCACCTCGAGCGCGTCGGCGCCCGATTCCGCCCGGCGCACCCTGTAGTCGTGGCCGTAGCGTTGGCGGAGGTCGCGGGCGACCGCTCGCGAGACAGCGGGGTCGTCATCCACGGTGAGAAGGACCGGCGAGTCGGTCACCGCCGAACCATACCGTCGGGCGATCGGTTTCGTGAGGCTGGCCTCGCCGACGCAGAGCCTTAACTCAGCACGTCACGCGTGGTCATGCGGGCCCAGGCGGCGAGCATGAACACGCTCGTCCAGCACGCCTGGAGGACCAGGTTCTGGGTGATGTTGTCCCACACCACCGGTGTGCGCATGAGGTCTCCGAAGCTCAGCCACTCGTGGGTGAACAGGAGGGGGTGAATGGCGTCGAGCTGAGGGATGGCGCCGAGGATCTGGCTCAGGATGGCGATCCCCGCGGTGGCGGCGATGGCCCCCACGGGCGACTCGGTGAACGTCGAGATGAGCACGCCGATGGACACGAGGCCGATCATGGACGCGCCCACGAGCAGGGCTGCGCCCAGGCTGCGGTAGATGCCGTCCCACGCGCCGATCGTGGTCCCTGACAGGGTGACCACGCTGCCCACCGGGAAGAGCGCCCACCCGACGGCCAGGCCGGTGACGGCCACGGCCAGCGCCGCAGCCAGGCAGAAGACCACGGCGGTGACGAACTTCGACAGGATCAGCCGGGTGCGGCCGACGGGGCGCACCAGCAGGTAGCGCAGCGTGCCCAGGCTGGCCTCGCCGGCGACGGTGTCACCGGCCACCACGGACACGGCCAGCGGGAGGAAGAACGGGATGACCACCGTCAACCCGGCGAGGGCGGCGAAGACCCCGTTGCGGGAGACCTGGTCGAGGAACGTCGGCCCGTGCCCGCCGTCGGGGCCTCCGGACAGGCGGACGGCCAGTGCCAGCAGGGCGGGAATGGCGGCCACGACCAGAAGCAGGCCGCGGGTGCGGAGGCGTCCGAAGGTGAGGCCGAGCTCACTGCGCAACATCGAAGCCCTCCCCGGTCAGAGCCACGAAGAGGTCCTCCAGCGTCGGCTGCACGGTGTGCAGGGCGCGGACCCGGACGCCGGCCCGCACCAGTGCGGCGTTGACGTCGTCGGGCGCCGCTCCCAGCAACTCGGCGTGGAGCACCGCACTGTTGGCCTGGGTGGCCTCGTCGTCGGCCGCCTGGACGAGGCCGATACCCGCCGTGGCCCGCAGGGTGGCCATGGCGTCGGCGGGGTCGGGGGTCTCCACCCGGAGCGTGGCCCGCTGCGCTTCCCGCAGCTCCGGCAGGGTGCCCTGGGCGACGGTCTTCCCGTTGAACAGCACGGCGGCGTGGGAGCAGACGTGCTCCACCTCCGACAACAGGTGGCTCGAGAGGAAGACGGTGGTGCCCTCGGCCGCCAGCTTGCGCACCAGGTTGCGCACCTCGCGGGTGCCCTGGGGGTCGAGGCCGTTGGTGGGCTCGTCGAGTACCAGCAACTCGACGGGGCGGACGAGGGTGGCGGCCAGGGCCAGCCGCTGCTTCATGCCGAGCGAGTAGGCCCGGGTTCGCTTGTCGGCCGCGGCGGTGAGGCCGACCCGCTCGAGGGCGTCGTCGACGCGCTGTCGACGTTCGGACCTGGAGCTTTTCCCTGGGCCCGAGCGGCCCTCTGAGCGGGGTGACGGCCCGACGGCGTCGAGACGCACGAGGTTGGCCCGGCCCGAGAGGTAGGGGTAGAAGGCGGGGCCCTCGATGACGGCGCCGACCGAGTCGAGGGCCTCGGCCGTCGACCCCGGCAGCGTCCGTCCCAGGAGCCGCACCCTTCCGGCCGACGGGAAGGCCAGGCCCACGAGCATGCGGATGGTGGTGGTCTTGCCCGAGCCGTTGGGCCCGAGGAACCCGAACACCGAGCCCCGGGGGACGGCCAGGTCGAGGTTGTCGACCACGACCTGGTCGCCGAACCGCTTGGTGAGCCCCGTCGTCTCGATGGCGAGGGGATCGGCCGCCAGGGCCACCGTCACCTGGTTGCGGCGATGGCCTCGAGGCCGGCTTCGGGTACCGATCCGATCAGCAGCCGGTTGTCGTCGGTGAGCAAGACGTTGACCAAGGTGGTGTGGATCATACGGCCGGAGCCCCAGACGCCCTGCACAGGTGACCCCAGCCTCTTCACCATGTCGAGGCCGCCCTTTGCTTCGGCGTCGGAGCCGAGGTCGATGACCACCACCGAGTCCCAGCCTTCGCCCACGACCTTCTTCGACGTGCGGTCGCCGTCTCCCGGCGGGGGAGCGTCGCCCTTGTCGGCCCCGTCGCCGTGACGGCCGCCAGAGGGCATGAGCAGCCCGGCGGCCGACCCCACCTCGGTCACCGTGGACCCCGGCGGAGGCGTGAAGGCGAACTCCGAGGCCGCAGGGACGGAGAAGTCGATGGAGCTGAAGCCCACGTCGATCGCCGGCGTGCCCGAGTCGCGTGACAGGACCTGGACCCTGAGGGGGAGGCCCGTCTCGGAGTCGACGGCGATGACCACGTCGGCCACCAGGGTGGTGCCCGACTTCGGCGCCAGGACCAGCTCGTAGGCGGGGCGGCCGGCGATGGACACGGTGTCGCGCACCAGGACCCGGGTGGTGGGGTCGACGGAGCTCAGGAAGTGGTCGGCGAGGGCCTCGGGCGTCGGCGCCCCTTCGGGGGGGGCCTGGTGTCGCCCGTCGGTGCCGTCGTGGGGATCCAGGGTGAGGTGGTGGACCTCCTGGCCGCTGCTCTGCCACATCCACACGTCATTCCCGTTGCGGATGAGGTCGCTCTCGGCGAGGGTGGACGGAAGGGCCAGGCGCACGTCGCTGCCGGCCTGCCAGATGCTGATGGTGTGGGTGCCGGCGAGCAGGGTGGTGACGAACTCACCGTTGTCATCCACGAACTGGCTCAGGTCGGGCAGGCCCAGGCGGGACGTGACGGTGATCTCGCCCGACAGGCCCGGCACCGAAGCGGTCCCGACCTTGGCGATCAGGTCCCGGGCGGAGATGGGCGCGAGCGTCGGGCGGGACTCGGCGCCGGCGAGCGTGGGGACCATGGCGTAGGCGCCGAGGAGCAGGGCGGCGGCCAGCGGGGCGGCCAGCCAGCGGAGGCGGGTGGGCGCGGCGGGGCGCGGCGCCGGGGGTGTCGGGGACGGAGTCGTCTGGGGCATGGGTCCAGTGGACCATACCGACGGTGAGAACCGTCGAAGCGGGGGCTAAGAAATTCCTCAATTCCGGGCGGTGGCCCGGGCCTGCGGAGTTCGGCGGCCCGGCGTGGGTCAGCATTGGGGGGTGAGGATCCTCGTCGTCGACGACGAACCGGCGGTGCAGGCGTCGCTCGCCCGCCTCCTGCGCCAGGCCGACTACGAGGTCGACGTCGCCGCCGACGGTCGCCAGGCCCTGTCGGCGGTCGGTGTATCGGCCCCCGACGCCGTGGTGCTCGACGTGATGATGCCGGGGCTCGACGGGTTGGAGGTGACCCGCCGGCTCCGGGGGATGGGCGACCGCACGCCCGTGCTGCTGCTGACCGCCCGCCAGGACGTGTCCGACCGGGTGGCCGGCCTCGACGCCGGCGCCGACGACTACCTCACCAAGCCCTTCGCCGTGGAGGAGCTGCTGGCCCGCCTGCGCGCCCTGCTGCGCCGGGCCGGCGCCGACGACACTGCGGAACTCCGCGTCGGGGACCTGGCGCTCGACCCGGTCGCCCATCGGGCCAGCCGGGGCGAGCGGCCTCTCGACCTGACCCGCACCGAGTTCGCCCTCCTCGAGCTCTTCCTCGCCAATCCCGGGAAGGCCCTGACCCGCAGCGCCATCTACCAGGCGGTCTGGGGGTACGACTTCGGGCCGGCGTCGAACTCCCTCGACGTCTACGTCGGCTACCTGCGGCGGAAGACCGAGGCGGCCGGCGAGCCTCGCGTCCTCCACACCCTCCGGGGCGTGGGGTTCGTGCTGCGCGAGCCGGAGGATCCGTGAGCTTCCGGACGCGGCTCACCCTGGTGGCGGCGGGGGCGGTGGCGGTCAGTCTCGTGGTGGTCTCCGTCGTCGTCTATGTGGCGGTGGCGGCCAGCACCCGCTCCCAGGTCGACGACGGCCTGCGCCGCCAGGCCCTCCTGCTCGCCAACCAGGCCCCGGGGCCCGGCGAGGTGACCTCGGGCGACGGGCAGATCGTCACCGCCGACGGCCAGGTCACCCCGCTACGACCCGACAGCCTCACCCTTCCCTACGTGTCCGAGGCCCGGGCCGCCGCCGCCGGCCGGCAGGGCAACGTGTTCCGCGACGTCCACGTCGCCGGCTCGCACCTCCGGGTGCTGATCGGCCCGCTGGGCCCGGGCCGGGCCGTCGAGCTGGCCGCTCCTCTCGACCGGGTGGACCAGCTGCTCCACCGCCTCCTGGTCGTGCTCATGGTGGTGACCACCGTCGGAGTGGTCGTGGCCGGCGTGGCCGGCAGGATCGTCGCCCAGGCCGCGCTCGGGCCGGTGCTGCGACTCCGGGCGGCGGTCCGCCAGGTCACCGCGGGCGGCGGCGAGGGCACGCGCGTGCCCGTGGAGGGCAACGACGAGCTCGCCGACCTGGCCACCAGCTTCAACGACATGGTGGGTGCCCTGGAACGCTCGCTGGCCGCCCAGCGGGCGCTGGTGGCCGACGCCTCCCACGAGCTGCGCACCCCCCTCACCAGCCTGCGGGCCAACGTCGAGTTCCTCCTGCGCGAACCCGGCTTGGAGGCCCATGCCCCCCTGTTGGCGGAGCTGCGTGACGAGACGGAGGACCTGGGCTCGCTCGTGTCCGATCTCATCGAGCTGGCCCGCCACGAGAGCGACGAGGAGCCGGGGGTCGAGGTCCGCCTCGACGAGCTCACCGCCACCGCCGTCGCCCGGGCCCAGCGACGGGCCCCGGGCCTGGCCTTCGCGTGTGATCTCCGGCCGGTGACGGTGTCCGGCCGGCCGGGTCGCCTCGACCGGGCGATCACCAACGTCATCGACAACGCGGTGAAGTGGAGCCCGCCCGGCGGGCAGGTGGAGGTGTCGGTCGCCGGGGGCGAGCTGGTGGTCCGCGACCACGGTCCGGGTATCGCCGCCGCCGACCTTCCCCACGTGTTCGACCGGTTCTACCGGTCGGGCGACGCCCACAAGCTCCCGGGCTCGGGGCTGGGCCTGGCCATCGTTCGCCAGGTGGCCGACACCCACGGCGGCGCGGTGTCGGCCGAGCAGGCGCCGGGCGGCGGCACCCGCATGCGGCTGTGGTTCCCGGAATCGAAGGGGACCGTCAGCCCGTGAGGAGGCCGTGACCGGCGGCCCAGGAGAGCACGGCGCGCGCCGCGGCCACGTCGAGGCCCTCGGTTTGGAGGCGGGCGAGCAGGACGATGCGGGGGATGGGGTCGGCCGCCAGGCGGGCGAGCACGAGCAGGTCGAAGGACCCGAGCCAGCGGGTGCGGGTCCCGTCGGGGAGCCGGACGGCGGGTCCCGGCCGCACCAACCCGTCGACGGCCAGTGGCGTCTCCACGACGGCGGCCGCGAACCGCACCACGTCGGGAACGGCGACGGGCAGCGGGTCGACCGGGCTCTGGTCGAGCAGGGGACCGCGGTCGCCGGCGTGGACGGCCCGGCGGGCCTCCAGGTGGCGCCCGTGCTCGCCGGCCACCATCTCGTCGTAGTAGGCGGCCGCCAGGTCGCGCCGGCCGGGATCGTCGATCCAGGTGGCGACAGTGGTGGCGGCGGCAAGGGCGGACGCCAGGGCGAAGCGGATGCCGGCGCCGGCGATGGGATCGTGGGCCAGGGCGGCGTCGCCGATGGCGATGCGTCGACCGGCCACCGGGCGCCGGGCCCGCTGCACCCTCGCCGCCCGCCGGCCGCGGGATGCCATCGACGCAGGATCGAGGCCCAGGCGCCTGAGTCCCTCGCCGGCGTCGGCGGCGGCGGCGTCGACGGTAGGTGCCGCCGTCATCACCACGCCGGCCCACGTGGTCGACGGGGTACCGAGGCGGTACGCCCACCACCCGTCGCCGTGTACGACCCGCAGGGCGAGGTCGGGCTCCGGGCGCCCCTCGAACTGCCAGGCCACGTCGTGGCCGTCGACGTCGAGTGGTCTCGACCACGCCGCCGCCCGCCCGGTGGCGTCGATGACCGCGGCCGCCGTGGGCGACACGACGGCCGCCGGCGGAAGCTTCTCCATCTCGTCGACGACGGCCCCCAGGGAGCGCGCCCGGTCAACGAACGTCCGGGCCAGGGCCCGCCGTTCGACGTGCACCAACGCCGTCGTCGCGTCGCCGGCCGCCACGCTCACCCCCCCGGAGTCGGACACCAGGGCGGGCTCGCCGAGGACGTCGAGCAGCCCGAGGGCCCGTTGCGGGAGGGCCTCGATACCGGCGGGACCGGCGCGGCGCCGCACCAGGAGGCGTACCGCGAACCCGAGGCGCCGGAGCCGGATGGCGGCCGCCCCCGCGGCGACGCCACCTCCCGCCACGACCACCTCGGGCACCGCTGAAATCGGAAGGCCGATCCTCTACAGTACGAAAGCTCCGGTTCGGTGAGATCGAGGGAGGCGGGCATGACGCCACGAGCGGGAGTGCGGTCCCTGTTCTTCACCCCGCCGATGGCCGTGGCCCGCCTCGGGGGCAGTGACACACCGCTCGACGCCTACGTGTGGCGCGAGGACCCGACGACCCTGGGCGGTGGTCTCACGTCGCTGGAACCTGCGGTGTCACTGCGGGTCGAGGTTGACGGGTCGGTCACTTCGTACCGGCCCACCGAGCTGGCGTTCCGCGACGGCGACCTGCTCCGCCCCGTCGCCCCGTTCCTCGAGCTCTGGGTCGAGTACGTCGACGGGGCCACCGAGCCGCTCACCGCCGCCCTGCTCACCGACCTGGGCGGCTCGCTGGCGGGGGTCCGTCACCGGGTGACCGCGGCCAACAGCAAGGCGGCCCGCCGCAGCGGCGATCCCGCCTGCACCTTCGCCGCTGTCGTGGAGGTCGACCATTCGACGTTCGAGCCGATCGAGCTGCTGGCGTCCAGCGTCGGCCGGCGGCCTCTGGTGTCGCCCGACCGTCCCATTCCCCTGGGGCGGGTCCAGGTCATCCGCCCCGTGGCCGGCGACAGCGCCGTTCACGGCGTCGATCGCAACGGGCTACGGGTGCGCTTCACGCCGGCCAAGGGTCTCGTCTACGGACCGCCGACCGCGGTCGAGGGGGTGTACGACGCCGGCGGCGAGGAACGCCGGCTGCGTCACGAGATCGTCCCGCCCGAGCGGCGGATCCTCAACCAGGACTCGGCGTGGACGGAGTACACCCTGAGCCGGCCGGAGTTGCGCCACCCGTCGCCGGGCGACACCTACGACGGCAGCGGCGACCCCACGTCGCCCGACGCCAGATCGTGGGGGGTCGTCGACGACACCTGCGACGTGGTCGTCACCACCACCGTGTCCCTCGCCGGAGCCACCCACGTGGCCCACGCCCGCGTCTTCGTGGGCCCCCCCGACTACGGCCCCGACAAGCGGCCGTTCGTCTCCCTGGTCGACGACCTCCTCGACCGGACCGAGCCCGACTCCGACCTGGCGGCCGCCGAGCTCGAGGCCGAGGTCGTCGACCTCCTGCGCCGGGTTTTTGAGACGGTGAGCCTCGACAACGTCGACCTTCAACGCCGGCGGGGCCTGCGGGAGAACGAGCTCAACCGCGACGTCCTGCTGGCGGCCGCCGACGACCAGGGCACGGGGGCCTCCCTCCGGGCCCGCTACGCCGTCGACCCCGCCGTCGCCGAGCCGCCACGCGCCGACCGCGCCTCGATGACCGACGACGACGTGGGCTACCGGGCCGCCGACCGCCACCAGCTCCGCGCCGACACCCGCCTGCCCTTCAGCGTGCTGGGCCGCGACGCCCACCTCGAGATCACCGCCACGCCCGTGCTCCTCGAGTTCCTGAAGAACAACGCCGACCGGGTGCGGCGACTGATCCGGCCCCCCTACGCCCTGGTACGCGAGTCGCAGCCCTCGGCCGCCCGACAGGCCAGCGGGTTCCGCCGCCCGTGGGACGCCGACGCCCGCGTGCACGACATGCGCATGCCGCCCTACATGCGCGACTCCGACGCGTCGCCCCTGTCGCTCACCCGCCGCCAGTACGCCCAGCTCATGGCCCTGGTCGACAGCCTGGCGGGCCCACCCGCGGTGCCCGCCGCCCGGGAGGCCGAGCCGGTGGCCGGTCCCGACGAGCTCTTCGCCGCCTTCCGCCGCACCGACCTCACGACCAACGTGCCCACGTGACGGTCGTCGACGGCCAGTGGACGCCCGTCACGTTCGACGGCCACCGCCGAGCCACGCCCGCAGCGGCCACCGGCGCGCCCTGGTTCCACCTCGTGGCGGGTGGGCGGCCGCTGGTGTGGCTGGTCGGCGGCTCGCAGCTGTTCGAGGTGACGCCGTCTGACGGCCGAACTGCTGGCGGCGGGTGACGAGACCGTCCTCGCCGCCCTCCGCGGTGCCGCGATCGCCGCTCCCGCCTGGCCCGGTACCGCTCCCGACCCTCCGGTGGCCATGTCCCTGGCCCTGGCCCAGTCGTGCAACCTGTCGTGCACGTACTGCTACGCCGATGCCGGCCGGTTCGGCGGCGGGGCCCGACGCATGCCGGTCGACGTGGCCCGCCGCGCCGTCGACACCCTGCTGGAGGGCGCAGGCGGCCGCCGGGTCACGCTCGGCTTCATCGGCGGCGAGGTCCTTCTGCACCGGGAGGCGATGCACGACGTGGTCGCCTACGCCGAGGCTCGGGCGACGGCCGCCGGCGTGCCCATCGGGTTCTCGATCAC
>CAYTTL010000028.1:0-18609 GCA_964440725.1 uncultured Acidimicrobiales bacterium
CGGCCTCAGCGTCCCGAACGCTGCGCGCTAACCAAGCTGCGCCACTTCCCGGTGCGACGATCCTAGTTCAGCGCCTCCGCCGGGCCTCCCGGGGCGACCGTCACCGGCTTGAACGTCTCGTCGTGGTAGGTGCCGCCCCCCAGCACCCGGCGGACGGCCCGCCCCAGGCGCAGGGGGTCGAGGGGCTTCACCACCCACCCCTGGGCGGCCGAGCGCGCCGCCAGGAAGACGTCGGCGCGGCGATCGAGGAGCATGAGCACCGGAATGTGCGCCAGCCGGCCCGCTCCCTCCTCCAGGCGCAGCTCCATGCAGGTGGCCATGCCACCCATCTTGCCGATCTGCAGGTCGAGAACGACCAGATCCGGAGCATCCTCCATCACCGCCGGCAGGACCTCGGCCCCGCGGGTGAGCTCCCGGACCGTCATGTCGTGGTCGACGATGGCGGACCTCACCTCGGCGCGCACCGCTGGGGAGTCGCTCACCACCAGGACATCGGGCACGAGCGCCGAGGGTAGTCGCCCTCCGGCTTCGATAGCATGCTGGCGAACCCCGGGCGGGGCCACTGGAGGCAGCGTGCTCAACATCCAACTCGACGAGGGCGACGACTACACCGTGTGTCGTCCTGTCGGAGAGCTCGACGCCTACACGGTCGGCCAGTTCCGCGAGGCCCTGGGCGAGCTGGCGTCGAAGCCGAAGCTGCTCATCGACATGTCCGAGGTCCCCTTCGTCGACTCGGCCGGCCTGGGGGCCCTGATCGGGGGCATCCGACGGGCCCGTGAGGTCGGGGGCGACGTGGCCGTGTGCTGCAACCGGCCCACCCTCGTGCGCCTGCTGCACACGACCGGCTTCGACCGCATCGTCACCGTCACCGAGACGGTGGAGGAGGCGGCCCGCTCCCTCACCGAGAAGGCCGAGAACACGCCCTGATCTGAGGCCGTCCTCAGCCGGAGCCCGCCTCCCGGCCGGGGAACATGCGGGCCCCGATGTCGGCCAGCCCGTCGAGGTCGTGGACGTCGGTGGCCAGCACAGGTACCCGCACCGCCGGGGCCGGTGCCACCCGGGCGATCAGCTCGGCCACGTGGACCTCCTCGCCGTCGGCCAGCTGGTGCAGGTCGGCCAGGTTGTCGTAGAGCGGACCGAGGGGCGTGCCGGCCAACGTCCGCGCCCGCTCCCGGTTGACCTCCGCCCACTCGGCGCCGTACCGCGGGTGCATGCGGTTCACGATCAGCGCCGCCACCGAGATGCCGGCGTCACCCAGCTTGGTGGCGAAGAAGTCGGCCTCGGCCACCACGTCGGGGCGGGGAGTGGCCACCACCACGAACGCGGTGCCGGCGTCCGAGAGCAGGGCGTCGACCCGGTGAGCCCGCTGGCGGAAGCCTTCCTCCATACCCTCGAAGGCCTGAAAGAAGGTCACCGCGTCGGTCACCACATCTGCCCCCACGACCCGAGCCACCGGCCGCAGCACGGTCTGCCCGGCGATGTTGACGGCCTTCATCGACGCCCTGGTCGGCAGCATCAGCAGGCGGAAGATCCGGTTGTCGAGCAAGCGGGTGAGGCGACGGGAGGCGTCGACGAAGTCGAGGGCGTTCCGGGTCGGTGGCGTGTCCACCACGATGAGGTCGAACCGGCCTTCGTCGTGCAGTTCGTGGAGCTTCTCCATGGCCATGTACTCCTGGGTGCCCGACAGGGCGCCGGAGATGTTGCGGTAGAAGCGGTTTCCCAGGATCGCCTCGGCTTGGCGGTCATCGGCGGCGTACTTGGTCACCAGCGAGTCGAAGGTGCTCTTGGTGTCGAGCATCAGGGCCCACAGCTCGCCCGACCACGGCCCGTCGATCCGGGTGGGCGTGTCGGAGAGCGACTCCAGTCCCAGGGCGTCGGCGAGGCGGCGCGCCGGATCGATGGTGACGACCACGCTGCGCCGGCCCCGCCGGGCCCCCTCGAGAGCGATCGCCGCGGCCATGGTGGTCTTGCCCACCCCGCCCGGGCCGCAGCACACCACCACCGCCCGGTCGGCGACCAGCTCGGTGACACTCTCGTCGGCGGGCCCAGGCACTGCCTCTTGGCCGGCGTCTTCGGCCGGGTCGGCGGGCCCAGGCACTAGGAGACGTCCTCCATCGCTTCGATGCCGACACCGAGGGCGTCGGCCAGCCGGTCGATCTGGGGAAGACCCATGGTCACGTCGAACAGGGCGGGGAGGTGCACCTGGGGCAGGGCGAGGGCCTCGGCCAGACGGGCCACCTGCTCGGCTTGGAGGGACTGGCGCCGGCTCCGGAAGGCGGCGGCCGCCCGGAGGGCCTCCGCCTCGCCGGGGCGCAGGCCGAAGCCGAGTGCCGTCGCCGCCTCCTCGGGGTCGACGTCGAGGCCCTCGCGGACCGGGTAGAGGCCGTTGACGACGACCGGGCCGAGGTTCGTACCCACCCTGTCCTCGAGGGCGTATGCCGTCTCCACCACCTCGTTCACCGGGGTCTCCTCGGGCAGGGTCACGAGCACCACCTGGCAGCGGGCCGGATCGGTCACCAGGTCGAGGACCTCGGTCGCCTGGGACTCGATCGGTCCGCCGTCAACGGTGTCGAGCAGAGCGCGCGGGCTCATGAGGAAGCGCACGGCATGGCCGGAGGCGGGGGCGTCGAGCACGATGAGATCGGCGGCCCGGCTGCGCTCGAGCTGCTTGACCTTGCCGAGTACCAGGATGTCCTTGATGCCAGGGGTGGCGGTGGCCACCACGTCGATGGCGCCGCTGCGCATCAGGCGCCGGGACATCCGCTTCAGGCCGTGCTCGTCGAGGTACTCCACGAGGGCGACGTCGGGGGTGATCGTGCGGGCCCGCACCTCGGCCCCGCCCTCGGCGGTGGCCGAGCAGAGCACGCTCTCCTCGTAGCCGAGGTCGTCCGCACCGAAGGCCGCCGACAGGCCGCTCTTGCCCTCCACCTCGACGATGAGCACCGACAGACCCAGGCGCGCGGCCAGGCGCGCCAGCGCCGCAGTGACCGTCGTCTTGCCCACTCCGCCCTTCCCGGCCACGATGACCAACCGGGACTGGCGACAGAATCCGCGAGGATCCAACCATCCCCCTCCAGCCATCCCCACTTGGAGAGCCGAATTCGCAGACTAGCCACAGCCCTCCTCGTCCTCGGCAGCCTGGCCCTGGCCGCGCCGCCGGGTGACGCCGCGACCGACCCGACATCGCCCTCGGGCCCGACGTCGCCTTCAGGGGCCGTCGACGTCATCGAGGTCAGCGGGCGAATCGATCCCATCGAGGTCGACTTCATCAAGCGCTCCCTGAGCCAGGCCGAGAGCAACGACGACGAGGTGCTGGTGATCCAGCTCAACAGCCCGGGGGCACTCGTCGACCGCGCCGCCCTCGACGCCCTGGCCTTCCGCCTCAGCCACGCCCGCGTGCCGGTGGCCGTCTGGGTGGGCCCCAGCGGATCGCGGGCCTTCGGCGGTGCCAGTCGCCTGGTCGAGGCGGCGGCCATCGCCGGGATGGCCCCGGGAACTCACGTGGGCAAGGACGCCGAGGGTCCCCGCGGGAGCCCGCTGTCGGTCGCCCGGTCGCTCGGCGCCGACGAGGCTCGGACAATGGGAGCCGTCAGTGTCGTCGCCCCCACTCTGGGTGAGTTCATCGTGGGCCTCGACGGGCAGGACGTCGGCGGGCGGGCCCTGGCGACCGCCCGCGTCGTCGACGAGGGCGACGGGCTGCGCCGCCAGGCCGCCGGCGACGTGCGCTTTGCCAAGCTCGGCATCGGCGAGCGGGTCCTGCACGCCGCTGCCAGCCCCCAGGTCGCCTACCTGTTGCTCGTCGTCGGGCTCCTCCTGGTGGTGTTCGAGTTCTTCACCGCCGGAGTGGGCGTGGCCGGAGTCGTCGGGGCGGGATGCCTGATCCTGGCCTCCTACGGCCTGTCCGTGCTCCCCACCAGCCCTCTCGGGCTGGCGCTGATCGGCCTCGGGGTGGTCGGCCTGGCGATCGACGTCCAGGCCGGCGCGCCCCGGGCGTGGACGGTCATCGGCACCGTGGCCCTGGCCGTCGGTTCCTGGCGCCTGTTCGGCGAGGGGGTGGCGGTCTCCTGGCTGGCCATCGTCGCCATCGTGGCCGGATCGCTGCTGGTGATGGTGGCGGGCATGGCCTCGATGCTGCGGGCCCGGTTCTCCACGCCGACCATCGGGCGGGAGTCGATGGTGGGGCGCATGGGGGAGGCCGACTCCGGCATCGACCCCGACGGCACCGTCCGGGTCGACGGCGCCCTATGGCGGGCCCGCACCAACCGGGCCACGCCCATCGTCTCCGGCGCCCCGGTGAGGGTCGTGGCCATCGACGGCCTCCTCCTCGAGGTCGAGCCCGAGACCGGCGGCGCCAAGGACGCCGGGCACTGAGTCTCTGGTGGCGGGCACCCGAGCCCAACGGGTCCGCGCCCGCCACTGCCGACGGGGGCCCCTGCCCCGTCGGCCCTCTCACGGCCAGTCCTTGAACCTCGGTCCGCGGCGGGCACCCGGGCCCAACGGGTCCGCGCCCGCCACTGCCGACGGGGGCCCCTCGCCCCGTCGGCCTCGCCACCGGCGTTCTTTGAACCTCGGTCCGGGCGGGCACCCTCGCCCCGTCGGGCTCTCAGGCCCCTGGCGGGCACCGCCGGCGGCTTCGACGGCGGTTGAACCGCAGGAGGCGGGGGCGCGGTTCCTACCAGCATGAACGCGCCAAAACAGGCCCTTGTCTCGGGCAGGGGCCGGGGGTAGGTTTGGCCTCAGGCAACGGAGGGGGCCTCATTGAGCGTTCAGCGCGTAGAGGGTCTCTGGCAGGAGAGAGCGGCCTGCAAGGGTCCCCAGGCCAGGGTGTTCTTCCCACCGTCGCATCTGGAGCGGAAGGACGAGCGGGAGGGGCGTGAGACGCGGGCCAAGGCCATCTGCGCCGCCTGCCCGGTCCGCCAGGCGTGCCTCGAGTATGCCCTGCAGATCCATGAACCTCATGGCATCTGGGGCGGTCTCAACGAACTCGAGCGCAAGAACCTCATCGCCCAGCGCGTGGGGTAGCCCGACTCCTCCTACGACGCCGGCAACCGGGGCCCGCCCACCCGTAGGTCACCTCTTCGCCGCGTCACCCCGGTCGAGTCGAGCACGGCCAGCAGGGGCAGCACGTGCTTTCGGGTGGCACCCAGCGCATCGCGGGCCTGGGCCACGGTGAAGCCCTCGGGATGCTCGGCGAGCAGGGCGGCCATCTGGCGGGCGGCGGCCTCGACGGCCGCCGGGGCGAAGTAGAGGCCGTCGCGCTCGATCACCATCGCCCGGCGGACGAGCTCACGAAGCTCGGCGCGGTCCACGCCGTCGGGATCCGGCGGCGAGAAGAGCGACCCCTCCAGGGCGGCGACGAAGGGGTGGCCGGCGAGGGGGTCGACGGCCTCGGCCCGACGCACCCGTCCACCAGCGACGACGACCGCCTCCAGACGAGGAAGCAGGGCCCGCTGCCGCTCGTCCAGGGTGGCGGCGTCGAGCCCCAGCGGACCGGCGGCGTCGACGGCATTTGCCAGGGCGGCGAGAGCCGCCGAATAGGCGGCGTCGGCAACCACCCAGTGGCCGACGGTGGGCGCGCGCCGCTCGCCGGTGAGGCGTTCGAGGGTGGCGGCGTCGACCCAGCCACGTTCGGCCACGACCCGGTCGACCGAGCGGGACGGCCGGGCCTTGGAGGCGACCAGCGTGGGGGACACGTCGAGGACCTCCCCCCCACCGACGGTCTCGTCCCGACCGCTCTCCCGCAGCACGAAGCGGTCGCCCGGCAGCAGGGGAAGGAACCGGGGCAGGTGCAGTCGCACGTATCCCCGACTACCCGGGAACACCGCCTCCTCCCCCGTGAGCACCCGCAACGACACCGGGTGCTCACCCGATCCCACGTAGGCCTGATAGGCGCCCCGGCGGCTGACCTCGTGGTCGAGGCTGTCGAGCACGTGCAGTGACGCGTCGAAGGTGCGGGTGGCGTGCCACTGCCCGGGACGGACGATCACGCTGCCCCGCGCCATGCCGTCACGGGCGATGCCCGAGAGGTTGACGGCCACCCGGCTGCCCGGGCCCACCCGATCGTGGCGCTGCTTGAGGCTCTGCAGCCCCCGAACCCGCACGCGGGTGGTGCCCGGGAGCACCACCAGCTCGTCGTCGGTAGCGAGCGATCCGCCGGTGAGCGTGCCGGTGACCACGGTTCCCGACCCCTTGGCCGCGAACACCCGGTCGACCCACAGGCGGGGACGGTCGACGTCGGCCGCCGGAGCCACCGACGACAGGAGCCGGTCCAGGGCCGCTCGCAGGTCGTCGACGCCTATTCCGGCGGGCACGTCGACCTCGACCACCTCGACGTCTTCCAGGAAGGTGCCCTCGACGTGCTCGGCCAGGTCGAGGCGGGCCAGCTCCCGCGTCTCGTCGTCGATCAGGCCCACCTTGGTGAGGGCCACGATCCCCCGGTCGATGCCGAGCAGCTCCAGGATGCGCAGGTGCTCCTCCGACTGGGGCTTCCACCCCTCGGATGCGGCGACGACGAACAGGCAGGCGGCCACCGCTCCCACGCCGGCGAGCATGTTCTTGATGAAGCGGACATGGCCGGGGACATCGACGAACGCCAGCTCGCGACCCGACGCCAGCGTCGTCCAGGCAAAGCCCAGGTCGATGGTCAGCCCCCTCGCCTTCTCCTCGGCGAAGCGGTCGGGGTCGGTACCGGTGAGGGCCAGGACCAGGGTTGACTTGCCGTGGTCGACGTGGCCCGCGGTGGCCACCACGTGCATCGCCGCCTGGGTCACCGCACCGCCCGCTTCAGGGCCTCGGCCAGCAGCGGGTCGTCGGAAGGGTCGACCGTCCGGAGGTCGCACACCGTCGAGCCCTCGTGGATCCGGGCCACCACGGGCGGGTCGTCGGCCCGCAACGCCGCGGCCACATCACCCGGGACGGCCACGCCCACCGAGGCCATCTCCTCACCGGGAACCGATCCGCCCCCGGCCACGGCCACGGTGTCGCGCACCTCGCCCACGCCCAGAGCCGTCGCCCGGGCGCGCAGCACCTCCACCGGAGTGGACGCCATGCGCCAGAACGGGATGGCATCACCGTCGCGCCGCAGGTAGGCGAGCGCGGTCTCCTGGAGGGCGGCGAGGACCAGGCCGCCGGGGCGCAGGGCCCGGTTGAGGGGGTGACGGGCGCAGGCGCCCACCAGGTCGGCCCTGCCGGCGATGATCCCCGCCTGGGGACCGCCGAGGAGCTTGTCGCCCGAGAACGTGACCACCCCGGCCCCGGCGGCGAGCGTCTGGCGGGCGGCGGGCTCGCCCGCCAGCCACGCCGGCGGGGGGCCCGACAGCCAGGGAGTGGTGGCGTCGAGCAGCCCGGAGCCGATGTCGGCCACCACGGGAGGGCCGAGCCCGGCCAGGGCCTCCACGCCCACCTCCTCGGTGAACCCCACGATGCGGTAGTTCGACTGGTGCACCTTGAGGACCAGGGCGACCTCGTCGTCGAGGGCCGACCGGTAGTCGCCGACCCGGGTGCGGTTGGTGGTGCCGACCTCGACCAGGCGGCACCCCGACTGGGCCATCACCTCGGGGATCCGGAACCCCCCGCCGATCTCCACCAGCTCGCCGCGGGACACGAGCACCGACCGGTCCCGGGCCAGGGCGGCGAGGACGAGCACCACGGCGGCGGCGTTGTTGTTGACCACGAGGGCGGCCTCGGCCCCCGCCGCCCGGGCGAGAAGGGAGGCGGCGTGGGTGGAACGCGAGCCCCTCCGGCCGCCGGCCAGGTCGAACTCCAGGTTGGTGTACCGACCTCCTCGGGACGGCCCCCCGGGCCCGAGCGGCCCTCTGAGCGGGGTGGCGGGCGCCGCCAGGGGGGCCCGGCCGAGATTGGTGTGCAGAAGGACGCCGGTGGCGTTGACCACCGGACGCAGCAGGGCGCCGGCCACGCTCTCGGCGCGTGCCCGGGCCGAGGCCGGGTCACCGGCGGCGATGGCTTCGCGGGCGGCGTCGACGAGGAGGGGGTGGGGAAGGTCGACGTCGGCGAGGTCTCGGGCGATGGCGTCGACGGATGGTGGCCTCACGGCACCGAGGATACGACCCCGCCGCCGACCCCGAACCTCCAGATGTCATGCTGGCAGCTTCATGCAGTTCTCCGCCAAGCGGCTCGCACAGGCATCCGCCGTGTTCCTGGTGGTCGCCGTGATCGCGCCGATCGTCACCGCAGGGGTCGCCCTGGGCTCGCTGCTGTTCCTGCCCCTGCCGACGCCGCCGCTGCCCGCGCCGAGGGCCAACGACGCGTCGCGCGCCACCCGCATCTACGACGCCCAGGGCGCGGAGATCGGCGTGCTCCGCAAGTTCGACACCAACATCCCCGTCGCCGTCACCGACATCCCCGAGGTCCTCAAGCAGGCGGTCGTCGCCCAGGAGGACCAGCGCTTCTACTCCCACAGCGGCGTCGACCTGAGGGCCGGGGCGCGGGCGCTGTGGGCGAACCTCACGGGGGGCAGGACCGAACAGGGCGGCTCCACGATCACCCAGCAGTACGTGAAGAACGCCTTCACCGGGGGCGAGCGGACACTGGCCCGCAAGGTGCGGGAGGCCGTCCTGGCCACGCGCCTCGACAAGAAGCTCACCAAGGACGAGATCCTCTACCGCTACCTCCAGAACATCTACCTGGGCGGCGGCGCCTACGGGGTGGGGGCGGCGGCGGAGTCGTACTTCAACAAGCCGGTGCAGAACCTGAACCTGTCGGAGGCGGCCCTGCTGGCCGGTCTGATCCGCTCGCCCTCCACCGACGAGCCGCGCGGCGCCCCGGCCAGGGCCGAAGCCGACCGCCAGGAGGTGCTCGCCAAGATGCGCGCCCAGGGCCGCATCTCCGACGCCGAGTACGACGAAGCTCTGGGCCAGCGCATCGTGATGGCGTCGCCCGGCGGCGCCGCACCCGCCGGCCCGGCCACCGTCATCCACCCGCTGACCACCCAGCAGTTCGCCGAGCCGTACTACGTCGACTACGTGCGCCGCTACCTCGTGGCCCGTTACGGCGACGACCTGGTGTACCGCGGTGGCCTCCGCGTGGAGACGGCCCTCGACCCGAGGCTCCAGGCCGACGCCGAGGCCTCGGTGGCCGACGCCCTCGACGGCACCGATCCCCCCCTGGAGATGGCCCTGGCCACCGTGGAGCCCGCCACCGGGCTGGTGAAGGCCCTGGTCGGCGGGCGCGACTTCGTCGCTTCCCAGGTGAACCTGGCCCTCGGCGACTGCCCGGCCAATCCCGACCCGGTCCCCCCCGACGTCCCCGTCTGCATCGGTGGCGGGGGCACCGGGCGCCAGTCGGGTTCGGCCTTCAAGCCCATCACCCTGGCCAAGGCCTTCGAGAAGGGCGTCGGACCCAACCGGGTGTACTCGGGCCCGTCGAGCTACACGTTCCCCGGCGGGTACACGGCCAACAACGTCGAGTCCGGGGCCTACGGGGGCATCACCCTGCGCCAGGCCACGGCATCGTCGGTCAACACCGTGTTCGCCCAGCTCATCGACGACATCGGCGTCCCCGAAACCGCAGAGATGGCCAATCGCCTCGGGCTCACCATGATCGCTCCCGACGGGAGGCAGGCCGACGGCGACCCCTACGGCGTGGCCCTCACCCTGGGGTCCGCCGAGACATCCCCCCTCGACATGGCGGCCGCCTTCTCCGTGTTCGCCAATCGGGGCGTGCGCAAGCCGGCCACCCCCGTCATGCGGGTGCTCGACGCCGACAGCCGGGTCATCGAGGACAACTCGTCACGGCCGGGTAAGCAGGTGATCGACCAGGCCGTGGCCGACAACGTCACCGACGTCCTGAAGGGTGTGGTCACCGGGGGGACGGGGGCGTCGGCCGACATCGGCCGCCCGGGTGCCACCGCCGGCAAGACCGGGACCACCGAGAACTTCGCCGACGCCTGGTTCGTGGGGTTCACGCCGGCACTGTCCACGTCGGTGTGGATGGGCTACGCCGACAGCCGTGAGCCCCTCCGGGGCATCAACGGGGTGTCCCGGGTCTACGGCGGCACCAGTCCCGCCGGCACGTGGAGTGATTTCATGGCCAAGGCCCTCGAAGGGGTGGACACCCCCGACTTCCCCGCCCCCGGGCCACTGCCGGGAGACCCCGAGGGGGGCATCGCCCCTGGGCCCCAACGGGTGCCACCCGACCCCACCGGCGGCCCGTACGTCGTGCGGGGCCCGGCGATCACCGTCGCCACCACCACGACGACGTCGACCACGGTCCCCACCCCCTTCCCCCTCCTGCCGCCGGCTTCGACGAGCTCGGTGCCCCGCGCTCGGAACTGACTTCCCCCTCAGGGGGTGGTCGTGGTGGACGCGTCGGCGATCGACGAGGCCGTGGTCTGGGTCTCGGGGGCGGCGGTCTCGGGGGCGGCGAAACCTCCGCTGCAGGCAAGCACCCGGGCGCAGGCGCGCCGGATGGGGACGCCGAAGAACGCCGTGTCCGTCGGGGCCCCGCCGGCGACATACGCAGCCGACGACACGCCGACCACCTCCCCCTTCACATCCACCAGGACGCCGCCCCGCAGGGCGTCGTCCACGAAGATGTTGTGCTCCACGGCCTGGTCGGACAGCCGGGTGACGACTCCCGGCTTCAGCGTGCCGTCCCCACTCATGGCGAACACCTTGGCGCCCACCTTCAGGCGATCGGGCTCGCTGAGCCAGGTGAGGGCCGGAACGTCTGTCCCGCCCACGACCAGCAGGGCCAGATCGTGCTCCTCGTCCCACGACCACAGCTCCGCCTTCCCGTCGAACCCCCCGCCCGACACCACGATCTCGGGAGCGGGCAGATGGGTGGAGGCCTCGACGGCAGCGAGCGAGGTGAGCAGGAGCGCCTGGTTCTTCGACGCCCGGGCCAGGAACGCCGAGCCCTGTACCGGCCGCCCGGCGCTGTCGAACGTGCGTACCGTCCAGACCGAGGGTCGCACCTTCTCGCTCAGGGCGTCGGCGGACAGGTCCGGCAGGGTTGTGGGGTCCGTCGCCACGTCGTCGGCGTCGGCCTTGGGGAGCCGGGTGACGACGGGCGTGGGAGTGGTCCGGACATTGCGGGAATCGTTGGATGCCCAGATGTACGCCCCCACGAAGCCGATGCCCACGGCCAGGGCCAGCGTGACGACGACGATGCCGATCGGCCCGGGTACGCGGAAGTAGCGCCGCAGGAAAGGTTCCCTCGGCGGGCCCGAGCGGCCCTCTGAGCGGGATGGCGGGGGCGGGCCCGAGCGGCCCTCTGAGCGGGGTGGCGGGCCGGGGTCGGCGGGGGGTGGTGGGCCCGAGCGGCCCTCGGAGCGGGATGGCGGGACGGGGGCGGGGCGCGGCGCCGCAGGTGGAGGGGGGGCCTGCCCGCCCCTCTTGCTCCGGACCCGACGCGTGCCGGTGGCGTCGCCGCCGCCGTCGACCAGCACGACGACCTCTACGGGGCTTGGCTCGTCACCGGAGGTCCTCCCGTCGCCGGGGCCGGAAGTGGTCGACATCGGTCACGAGGGTACTGCCGGTAGCCTGGGCTGGTGGTTGCCCTGCTCTTCGTCGTCTTCCTTGTCGTCCCCGTCATCGAGCTGGCGGTCATCATCCAGGTGGGCCAGGAGATCGGAGCGTTGAACACCATCGCCGTTCTGTTGATCATCAGCTTCGCGGGAGCGTGGCTGGTGAAACGGGAGGGCACGGGCGTGGCGCGGCGGTTCCGGGAGCAGATGGCGATCGGTCACGTCCCGGGTCGAGAGATAGCCGACGGGGTGCTCATCCTGTTCGCCGGCGCCCTGCTGCTCACGCCCGGATTCGTCACCGACCTCCTCGGCTTGGCCCTGCTCCTCCCACCGGTCCGCTCGGTGATCCGGGGCAGCCTGATGCGGCAGGTGGCCGTACGGGCCCAGCGCCGCCGCTACTAGGGCCTCGGCGCGCGGCGGCGGTCAGGCCTTGGCGCCCAGAGCCGCCTCGACGGCGGTGAGCACCCTCGCCGTGCACCCGGACATGTCGACGGGCGGGAGGAGATCGTCGGAGATGCGCAGGGCGGCAGCCGCGAATGCCGCGCCCGCACCGCTGTCGGGGGCCGCCACCGAGAGCGGCTTGCCCGTGTCGTTGGCCTCGCTCACCGCCGGCTCGAGGGGAACGGTGGCGATGAGCGGGACGCCGAGCTCGCTGGCCAGGTCGGCCCCGCCCCCCGAGCCGAACAGGGCGTACTCCGACCCGTGCTCGCAGGTGAACACGCTCATGTTCTCGATCACGCCCAGCACCTTGAGATACGAGCGCCGAGCCATGTCGGCCACCCGTGCGGCCACCTTCTGGGCCGCCTTGGTGGGGGTGGTCACCACCAGCATCTCGGTGCGGGGGAGGATGCGACCGAGGGCCATCTGGATGTCACCGGTACCGGGGGGCATGTCGAGCAGCAGGTAGTCGAGCGATCCCCAGGCCACCTTCACCAGGAACTCCTCGAGCGCCTTGGCCAGCATCAGACCACGCCACATGATGGCGGTGTCCTCGTCGTCGACGAGCAGTCCCATGCTCACGACCTTGAGCAGGCCCTCACCCACGGGGATCTCGTGGGGGCGGATCAGGCGGTCGTCGGCCGCGCCCAGCCGGCCTGACACCCCGAGCATGCGGGGGACGCTGAACCCCCAGATGTCGGCGTCGAGCACGCCGACGGTGAACCCCTGGGCCGCCAGCGCCGAGGCCAGATTGACGGTGACACTGCTCTTTCCCACGCCCCCCTTGCCGCTCGCCACCGCGATCACCCGGGCGTTCAGGGGGACCTCGGTCTCGGGCGCGTTGTCGGCCGCCGACCGCCGGGCCCGCTGCATGACCTGGCTGCGCTGGGCCTGGTCCATCTCCCCGAACCGCACCTTCACCCCGGTGACGCTCGGGAGGGCGCGGACCTTCGATTCGACGTCGTCGCGGATCTGCACCCGCAGCGGGCACCCGGAGATGGTGAGGGCGACGGTGACCGTGACCTGGCCGTCGTGGCCGATCTCGACCCCCTCGACCATGCCCAGGTCGACGATGTCGGAGCCCAACTCGGGGTCGACGACGCCCCGGAGCATGCCCATCACGTCGGCCTCGGACGGCAGAGCGGGCAGCTGAGGGGTGGGCACGTCTGGATTTTACCGGTTTTGGCCGGTACAATTCCACGTAGTGGGAATGTCGGAGGGCGAGCCGCCCGAAAACCAGCAGATCGTCGAGCCCGACAACGCCCAGCCTCGTCTCGCGGTGCTGAAGGCCCTCGGCGACAACACCCGGTACGCCATCTACCTGGAGCTGGCCCGGGCCCGCTCCCCCCGCTCCACCGCGGAGATCGCCGACCTGCTGGGCCTGCACCCCAACACCGTGCGGCCCCACCTCGAACAGATGCGGGCGGTCGGGCTGCTGGCGGTGGAGTCCGACGCCCGCGGATCGGTGGGGCGCCCGCTGCACCGCTACGCCCTGGCCGCCGACGCCCCGTCACTCGGCCTGGAACCGCCGGCGTTCCCCATGCTGGCGTCGATGCTCACCCGGGTCGCGGCCCGGGCCGGGATCGCTCCCGACGACGCCGCCGCCGCCGGCGCCGAACAGGGTCGGGGGATGGCCGACGGCTATGCGAACGGACACGGCTGCGTCGCCGCCCTGTCGGCGGCCCTGGCCGACCTGGGCTTCGACCCGGCCACGGGTGACGGTGGGACCGCCGTCACCATCGCCTTCACCCATTGCCCGTTCCGGGAGCTGGCCGAGGCCCATCCCGAGGTCGTCTGCCACCTTCATCGAGGCCTGATCGAGGGATTCGTGGAACAACTGGGCGGGGCCGGCGTTGACCGTTTCGCCACCCTCGCCGACCGGGACCCGTGCCAAGTCGAGCTGTCGGTCGGGTAAGCTTGTCCAAGGAAACACAGACCTCAGGAGGACGGCCATGATCACCACAACGCCCGTCATCGATGTCACGCCGCAGGCGTCGGCCAAGGTGAAGGAGCTCCTCGCTGCTGAGGGCAACGACGAGCTGGCCCTGCGCGTGGCCGTCCGCCCCGGCGGATGCTCGGGCTTCAGCTACGAGATGTTCTTCGACTCCGAGTTCGCCGACGACGACGCGCTGTCCGACGTCGAGGGCGTCAAGGTCGTGGTCGACGCGGCCAGCGCTCCCTACCTCAAGGGCGCCAACCTCGACTACAAGGACGGCCTGCAGGGCGCGGGCTTCGCCATCAACAACCCCAACGCCACCAAGTCCTGCGGCTGCGGCCAGTCCTTCAGCTGAGCCTCTCCCGGCGTCTCCCCTGAGCCCGTCCACACCGGTCGGGCCGTACACGCCGGTCGTGCGCGCCGGCGAGTGGTTGGTCGTCTCCGGTCAGCTCGGCCTGGTCGACGGCGTCCTGGTCGACGGCGGTGTGACCGCCCAGACCCGCCAGGCCCTGGCCAACCTGGCCGGCCACCTGTCGACCGAAGGGGCGTCGCTGGCCCAGGTGGTGAAGACCACCGTGTTCCTGCACCACATCAGCGACTATTCGGCAATGAACGAGGCCTACGTGGCGGCGTTCGGCGACCACCGCCCGGCCCGCTCCGCGGTGGCGGTGGCGGGGATTCCCCTCCACGCCCTGGTCGAGATCGAAGCCTGGGCCTGGACGGGGTAGCCCCCATCGGCGCCGGAATCGTGCGGGGAGCCACGACGTTGTCGCGCGCATGAGCCACCGCACCTTCGCCGTCACCTGGGACTACCGCTGCCCCTTCGCCCGGAACTTCTGTGAGCACGTCATCGTCGGCATGGAGGCAGGCGCCGACTGGGACGTGACGTTCACGCCGTTCTCCCTCGACCAGGTCCATGTCGGCGAGGGCGAGCCCGACGTGTGGGACCTCCCCGAAGGTGGCCCCGGCCTGTTGGCGATCGAAGCCGGGATCGTCGTGCGCGACCGGTTCCCGGCGCAGCTGACAGGGGCCCACCGCGCCCTGTTCGGCGCCCGCCACGATCAGGGCCTCGATCTGCGCGATCCCGAGGTGGTCACCGCCGCCCTGGGCGGAGCGGGCCTGGATGCTGCGGCGGTGATGGCCGAGGTGGCAGGCGGTGCCCCCCGCGAGACCGTCCGCAAGGAGCACGAGCGGTTGGTGGCCGATCACGCGGTGTTCGGCGTACCCACGGTGATCGTCGACGGCCGAGCGGTGTTCATCCGGGTCATGGACCGCCCGGGCGACGATGCCGAACTGGCCGTGGGCACCGTGGAGCGGGCCCTCGACCTGATCGTCGGCTGGCCCGAGCTCAACGAGTTCAAGCACACCTCGATCCCGAGGTAGGACGAGCGGACCAACGAATGGTGAGCCGACGGGGTCGGGGTCCCCGTCGGCATGTGGCGGGCGTGTTCCGCAGGAACCGGGTGCCCGCCACCAGGAACAGAGTCAGAGGCCCCAGCGGGACTGGCCGAAGCGGTACCCCACCGAGCGCACCGTCTGGATGAGTTGGGCGTGCTCCTCGGTGAGCTTGGCCCGCAGGCGGCGAATGTGGACGTCGACGGTGCGGGCGCCGCCGTAGTACTCGTAGCCCCAGACCCTCGACAGCAGCGTCTCCCGGGTGAACACCTTGCCCGGATGGGTGGCCAGGAACTTCAACAGCTCGTACTCCATGAAGGTGAGGTCGAGGGGGCGTCCGTCGATGGCCGCCTGGTAGGTCTCGAGGTTGAGCATGAGCTGGCCGTACTCGATCAGCTCGGGACGGGTTCCGGTGCCCGTGCGCCAGAACATGTGCTTGAGCCGGGCCTCGAGCTCGGCGGCCTCGACCGGCCCGACGCAGAAGTCGTCGAACAGGTCCTCGCGCAACTCGAGGTCGGCGAGCTGGGCCGTGGTTACGACCAGGAGCAGCGGGCTGAGGGGGACGTCGCGCTTGCGCAGCGTGCGACAGGTGGCGAAGGCGGCGTCGGCGTCACCCTCGGCGCTCACGATCGCCCCGGCCCACCCGTCCTGGGGCTCGAGGCGCGTCGCCTCATCGGCGTTCGCCGCCGCCCGCCACGGGTAGCCGACCCGGTCGAGGACATTCGTCAACCCGGACGGCGGCGGGCTGGGGTGGACGAGGAGAGGTTCCATGATCAGCGGCCACCGTTCACAGGTCGAGGTAGCGATCGATCTCGAAGGGCGTCACCTGGGTCCTGTAGTCACGCCACTCCGCCCGCTTGTTGCGGATGAACCATTCGAAGACGTGCTCGCCGAGGGCGTCGGCCACCAGCTCGGAGCTCTCCATGCACGACACCGCCTCGTCCAGCGAGCCCGGCAGTTCCTCGACACCCTCGGCCAACCGCTCCTCGTGGGTCATCTCGTAGAGGTTGGCGTTGAGCTCGGGTGGCAGCTCGTAGCCCTTCTCGATCCCCCGGAGACCGGCGGCCAGCACCACCGCGAACCCCAGGTAGGGGTTGCAGGCGGGATCGGGCGAGCGGAACTCGATGCGGGTGGACGAGTTCTTGCCCTTCTTCGATCCCGGCACCCGCACCAGCGCCGACCGGTTGTTGCGGGCCCAGGCCACGTACACCGGCGCCTCGAATCCGGTGACCAGGCGCTTGTAGGAGTTGACCCACTGGTTGGTGACGGCCGTGATCTCGCGGGCGTGGAACAGGAGTCCGGCGATGAAGCCCTTGGCCACCGCCGACAGGTTGGCCTCGTCGGTCGGGTCGTGGAACGCGTTCTGGTCGCCCTCGAACAGCGAGAAGTGCGTGTGCATCCCCGAGCCCTGGACCCCGGCGAGGGGCTTGGGCATGAACGAGGCGTGCACGCCGCGCTCGTGGGCGATCTCCTTCACCACCAGCTTGAAGGTGGTGACGTTGTCGGCCATGGTGAGGGCGTCGGTGTAGCGCAGGTCGATCTCGTGCTGGCTGGGGCTGTCCTCGTGATGGCTGTAGCGCACCGGGATCCCGATGCCCTCGAGGGCCAGGATCGTGCGGCGGCGCAGGTCGGTGGCCACGTCGACGGTCGTGAGGTCGAAGTACGACCCGTGGTCGAGCGGGGTCGGGGCGCCGGATCCGTCCTGGCGGGCGAAGTAGAAGAACTCCATGTCCGGCCCCACGTAGAACGAGAACCCACGGTCGCGGGCCTTGTCGAGGTTGCGCCGCAGGACATGGCGGGGGTCGCCCTCGAACGGGGTGCCGTCGAGGTTGGTGACGTCGCAGAACATGCGGGCCACCGGGGTCTCCTCGCCGCGCCACGGGAGGAGCTCGAAGGTGTTGGGGTCGGGCTGGAGGAGCATGTCGCTCTCCTGGACGCGGGTGAACCCGTCGACGGCAGACCCGTCGAAGGTCATGCCCTCCTCGAAGGCGTTCTCCAGCTCGCCGGGGACGATGGCGATCGACTTGAGCTGACCCAGCACGTCGGTGAACCACAGCCGGATGAACCGGATGTTCCGTTCCTCGACCGACCGCAGCACGTAGTCCTGCTGCCGCTCCATGATCTCCTCCTCGGGGCGTCGGACTGTCGCCCCCCGTGTCTGTTCGCTATCTTCGCAGCCGTCAGCGCTGTTGCCTGCCAGTTCACACGCGATTCATCGATTCGCAAAGACCGGGAAACCGCCCGGCGCCAAGGTGACCCAGATCAAGGGGGAGCACGTGGAGGATCGCAGCCCGGCCGAAGTCCTGAGCCTGATCGAGGACGAGGAAGTGGAAATCGTCGACTTCCGCTTCATCGACCTGCCCGGCCTCATGCAGCACTTCTCCGCTCCCGTGCACCAGCTCACCGCCGAGAGCTTCGAGGACGGCTTCGGCTTCGACGGCTCGTCGATCCGGGGGTTCCAGGAGATCCAGGAGTCGGACATGCTCCTGATGCCCGACCCGACGACCGCGGTCATCGACCCCTTCCGCCAGCACAAGACGATCAACATCAACTGCTTCGTGCGCGACCCGGTGACGGGCGAGCCCTACAGCCGAGACCCCCGTTACGTTGCCAAGAAGGCCCAGGACTACCTGTTGTCGACGGGCCTGGCCGACACCGTGTACTTCGGCCCCGAAGCCGAGTTCTACATCTTCAACGACGTGCGCTTCTCCCAGGACCAGCATTCGTCGTTCCACTCGGTCGACTCGGTCGAGGGCATCTGGAACTCGGGGACCGACGAGAAGCCCAACCTGGGCTTCAAGCCCCGGTACAAGGAGGGGTACTTCCCGGTCCCGCCCATGGACCACTTCCAGGACCTTCGCTCGGAGATGATCCTGGTGATGGAGAAGCTCGGGATCGAGATCGAGATCCAGCACCACGAGGTGGGGACCGCCGGCCAGGCCGAGATCGACATGCGCTTCGACACGCTCCTGCGCATGGCCGACAAGCTCATGCTCTACAAGTACGTCACCAAGTCGGTGGCGTGGGCCCACAACCTGACGGCCACATTCATGCCCAAGCCCATCTTCCAGGACAACGGGTCGGGTATGCACTGCCACCAGTCGCTGTGGAAGGGAGGCGAGCCGCTCTTCTTCTCCGAGACCGGCTACGCCGGCCTGTCCGACATGGCGCGCTGGTACATCGGTGGTCTGCTCTCGCACGCCCCGTCGATCCTGGCCTTCGCCGCCCCCACCACCAACTCCTACAAGCGGCTGGTACCCGGCTACGAGGCCCCGGTGAACCTGGTCTACTCGCAGCGCAACCGCTCGGCCGCGGTGCGCATCCCCATCTACTCCAACAGCCCCAAGGCCAAGCG
>CAYTTL010000029.1:0-4639 GCA_964440725.1 uncultured Acidimicrobiales bacterium
TTCGATCGTGGTACGAAATGACCGGTTGGCGTACGCGCCCGAGGGCGCCGACACCACCTCGACGTCACGGAAGGCGAAGGCGCCGATCCCCACTCCCAGGGCCTTCATCACCGCCTCCTTGGCCGCCCACCGGGCGGCCAGACGAGGAGCGGGATCGCGGAAGCGGGCGCCGTAGGCGCGCTCGCCGTCGGTGAACAGACGTCGAGCCAGACGGGGTCGCCGCGCCAGGGCGGCCCGGAAGCGGTCGATCTCGACGGCATCGATGCCGATGCCCACCACGAAGCCCTCCTTCGCTGACGTGCTATTCGACGGTGACGGTCTTGGCCAGGTTGCGGGGCTTGTCGACGTCACGCCCCCGGGCCTTGGCCAGGGCGTAGGCGAACAACTGCAGAGCGACGACGTCGACGGCCGGCGCCAGCAACTCGGCACCCGGCGGAGTTGGCGGCACCCACAGCACCTCGTCGGCGCGGGCGGCCGTGGCCGTGTCGCCGGCGGTGGCAACGGCGATCACCGTCGCCCCCCGAGCCCGCATCTCCTCGATGTTGGCCATGACCTTGGCGTGGAGGTGCCCCTTGGTGGCCACCGCCACGACGACCGTGCCCGGCTCGATGAGAGCGATGGGCCCGTGCTTCATCTCCCCCGCGGGGTAGCCCTCGGCCCGGGCGTAGGAGATCTCCTTGAGCTTGAGGGCGCCCTCGAGGGCCACGGGGTACCCGACGCCCCGGCCGAGGAAGAAGAAGTCACGGGTGCCGGCGTAGCGACGCCCGACCTCGCAGATCTCCTCGGCGCCTTCGAGGAGGGTGGCGATCCGCTCCGGGACCTGGCGCAGCGCGCCCACCAGGCGGTTCATCTCGTCGGGATAGAGCGTGCCCCGGAGCACGCCGAGGTGCAGGGCCAGCAGCTCCATGGCCACGATCTGGGCCACGTGGGTCTTGGTGGCGGCCACGCCCACCTCCGGCCCGGCGCGGGTGTAGAGGACGGCGTCGGCCTCGCGGGCCATCGACGAGTCGACGACGTTGCACACGGCGAGCACCACGGCCTTGTTGGCCGGTGACCGGGCGAACCGGCACGCCTCCATGGTGTCGAGGCTCTCGCCCGACTGGCTCACGCCGATCACCAGTGAGCTGGCGTCGAGGATCGGATCGCGGTAGCGGAACTCGCTGGCCACGTCGATCTCGACGGGGAGGCGGGCCCAGTGCTCGATGGCGTACTTGGCCACCAGACCCGAGTAGAAGCTCGTGCCGCAGCCCACGATGAACACCTTGTCGACGGCCCGCAGCTTGTCGTCGGTGAGATGGAACTCGTCGAGCACGAGACGACCGGCCCGGGTGTGGCCGCGCAACGTCTCCCGCACGGCGAGCGGCTGCTCGTGGATCTCCTTGAGCATGAAGTCGGGGTATCCCCCCTTCTCGGCCGCAGCCAGGTCGTAGGCGACGTGGCGGCGGGGAGGGGTGACCTCGGCACCGTCGAGGTCGGTCACGACCAGCGAACCGGGGCGGACCTCGACCACCTGGTCGTCGTCGAGCACGTAGATCTCCCGGGTGATCGGGAGCATGGCGGGGATGTCCGAGGCCACCAGCGCCGAATCGTCGGTGCGACCGGCGATGAGCGGCGATCCCCGGCGGGCGGCCACGATCAGGTCGGGCTCGCCGGCGTGGATGACGGCGAGGGCGAACGAGCCCTGCACCCGGCGCAAGCCGGCCCGCACGGCGTCGGCGAGCGACAGGCCGGGGGCGAGCGCCTCCTCGATCAGATGGACGAGAACCTCGGTGTCGGTGTCGGAGCGCATCTCGTGGCCCCGCCCGCGTAGCTCGTGGGACAGCTCGACGTAGTTCTCGATGATCCCGTTGTGGGCGATGGCCAGGCGGCCGTCGCAGTCGACGTGGGGGTGGGCGTTGCGCTCGATGGGCGGCCCGTGGGTGGCCCAGCGGGTGTGCCCGATTCCCGTCGTACACCCTCGGGGCGCATCGCCGACGGCCCCGGTCAGCTCGGCCAGCTTGCCCGGTCGCCGCCGCCGCCAGATCGCGCCGTCGGCGTGGAGGGCGACGCCGGCCGAGTCATAGCCCCGGTACTCGAGCCGGGCCAGGGCCTCGAGCAGGACGGGCATGGCGGCGTCGTTCCCCGTCACACCCACGATGCCGCACATGATCTCCGAGGCTACCGGGGTCGCAACGCACGGGCGGCCCTCGATGGGCCCAGGCCGGTGGGGGTGGGGTCCCCACCGGCAGCGGCGGGCGTGGCCCGTAGGGCCCGGGTGCCCGCCGCCAGGAACTAGGAGGCGACGTGGTCGCTGGCGCCGAGCGAGCGCACCAGAGCCACGCAGAGCTCGGAACAGGCCTCCTCGGCGGCCTCGGTGGTGAGAGCCTCCACCATCACCCGCACGACCGGCTCGGTGCCACTGGGGCGCACCAGCACCCTGCCCTCGTCACCGAGTCGGCGGCGGACCGCCTCCAGGTCACTCCAGAAGGCGTCGGCGCCGGACAGGTCGTGCCGGTTGGCCACGGTCACGTTGCGCAGCACCTGGGGCAGACGGGTCATGACCGAGGCCAGCTCGGCCAGGGTCCGGCCGGAACGGACCATGACGTCGAGCACCTGCAGCCCGGTGAGGATGCCGTCGCCGGTGGTGGCCAGGTCGCGGAAGATCACGTGACCCGACTGCTCGCCGCCGAGCGACCAACCACCCTGCTCGAGGGCGTCGAGCACGTAGCGGTCGCCCACCGTGGTCTCGACCACATCGATCCCGTGCTCGGCCATGGCCCGGCGGAAGCCGAGATTGGCCATCACCGTGGCCACCACGGTGTTGCCCGTGAGCAGCCTGCGATCGCGCCGGTCGACGGCGCAGAGAGCCACGAGCTGGTCGCCGTCGACGAGCTGGCCGCTCGCGTCGACGGCGACGACCCGGTCGGCGTCGCCGTCGAAGGCCAGTCCCACGTCGGCTCCCCGGGCGACCACGGCGGCGGCCAGGCCCTCGGGGTGGTTCGACCCGGCGCCGTCGTTGATGTTGGTGCCGTCGGGGCGGTCGTTGATGGCGGTGACGTCGGCGCCCAGGGCGGCCAGGATCTCGGGCGCCACCGTGCAGGCCGCCCCGTGGGCGCAGTCGGCGACCACGGACAGGCCGTCGAGGCGACGATTCTCGAGGGTCGCGGCCAGGGCCTGGACGTAGCCGGGCCGACCGTCTCGGACCGAGATCCTGCCGATGTCGGCCCCGGTGCGAGCCAGACGGGCGGAGCCGGCGTCGTCGAGCAGCCGCTGCAACTCGGCTTCGAGGCGGTCCTCGGCCTCGTCGGAGAGCTTGCGGCCGCCGGGGGCGAAGAACTTGATGCCGTTGTCCTGGAAGGGGTTGTGCGACGCCGAGATCATGGCCGCCGGGTGGCGCTCGGCGGCGGACGCCCAGGCCACGGCGGGGGTGGGGACGACACCGAGATCGGTGACCTCCGCGCCCTCGGCATTGAGCCCGGCGCTCAGGGCGGCGAACAGCATCGGGCCCGAGACCCGCGTGTCACGCCCGACGAGGAAACGTTCGGTCCCGAGCGTGCGGGCCGCAGCTCGCCCGAGGGCGACGAGCAACTCGGGCGTGAGGTCGACGTTGGCGAGACCGCGAAGTCCGTCGGTGCCGAACCGCCGGTTCGTCACGCGCCTAGCGCTTCGAGTACTGGGGTGCCTTGCGGGCCTTCTTCAACCCGTATTTCTTGCTCTCCTTCTTCCGGGAGTCCCGGGTGAGGAAGCCGGCCCGCTTGAGCGCCGTCCGCTGCTCCTCGTCGAGCTCGAGCAGGCCGCGGGCGATGCCCAGGCGCAGGGCTCCGGCCTGGCCGGAGATGCCGCCGCCGTCGATGGTGGCGTCGACGTCGTAGGTCTCCTCGGTGGTGGTGAGCCGCAGCGGCTCGGTGACCACCATGCGATGGGTCTCCGACGGGAAGTAGTTCTCGAGCGACCGCTTGTTCACGGTGATCTGGCCCGTCCCGGGACGGAGGCGCACGCGGGCCACCGCCTCCTTCCGGCGACCGGTGGACTGCACGAGGGGCTTGGGCATTGTCGTCTCTCCTACGGGGCGATGCGCCGGGCGTGGGCCACCTGGCGGGCCTCGGGCATCTGGGCGGCGTGGGGGTGGGTGGGGCCGGCGTAGATCTTGAGCTTGCGCAGCATCTGCTGGCCGAGCGGGCCCTTGGGCAGCATCCCTTTCACCGCGTGACGCACCGCGTCCTGGGGACGGGTGGCCAGGATCTCCTCGTAGCCGCGGCGCCTGATGCCACCCGGGTACCCCGTGTGGCGGATGGCCTCCTTCTTGGCGGCCTTGCCGGCGGTGAGGACGACCTTGGAGGCGTTGACCACGATCACGTGGTCACCGGTGTCGAGATGACGGGCGAACATGGGCTTGTGCTTGCCCCGCAGGAGGGTCGCCACCTCGGTGGACAGCCGACCCAGGACCAGGCCGTCGGCGTCGATGACGTGCCAGGCGCGATGGATCTCGGCAGGCTTTGGTGAGTAGGTACGCACGCAGGTTCCTTCCAAGAGCGGCGCGCTGAGCCGGGCCAGTCTAGACCGACAGTCGGGGGGGGGGGCGCCCCCCCCGCCCCCCCCCCGCGCACGGGGGGGGCCGGCCCCAGGCCCACAAGCCCCCCCCCCGGGGCCCCACCACTAA
>CAYTTL010000029.1:4649-18129 GCA_964440725.1 uncultured Acidimicrobiales bacterium
AAGGTAGGCTCGGACCATGGCAAACAAGGCCCCGCCGTCGGGACAGAACAAGAAACAGGGCAAGAGCCTGCTGGAGAAGCGGGCGGCTAAGAAGATGAAGAAGGCCGAGAAGTCAAAGCGCGGCTCCAACTAGCGCACGAGCGGGTCAATACCCCACCTCCCACAGGCACAGGCCGTGGGCGGGTGCCAGATGGGGGGCGGCCGAGCGGTCGCACGCCCTGAGGGCGCCGGCCATGTCGCCCGCCCGCCGACGCCCGGCGCCGACGGCGACCATGAAGCCGACCAGCGAACGCACCATCTGGTGGCAGAAGGCGCTGGCGACGATCTCGAAGCGGACGACGTCGTCGTCGACCCGGACCCAGCGGGCGTCGATCACCCGGCGCACCATGTTGGCCTCGACGAACATCCTGCGGGGCACCCGGCAGAACGAGGTGAAGTCGTGTTCGCCGATGAGGGGGTCGCAGGCCAGGCGCATGGCGCCCAGGTCGAGGGGCTCGGTCACGTGCCAGGCCGTGGGAGCCCAGAAGGGGTCCGGGAACGGCTGGTTGAGGATCGTGTAGCGGTAGCTGCGGCTGCGGGCCGAGCGGCGGGCGTCGAAGTCGGGCGCCGCCGCCTCGGCGGCCCGGACGACGATGGCCGGCGACAGCGACCGGTTCACCGACTTCTGCAGACCGACGGGCTCGAACCGGTCGGCGGCGGCATCGAAGCTCACCACCTGGCCGTGGGCGTGAACGCCGGCATCGGTCCGACCCGCCGCCACCAGGGTGACGGGGTGGCCCAGTCGCCGCGCGAGGGCGGCGGAGAGGGTGCCGGCCACGGTGGGCAGGTCGCCGGGCTGGGTGGCGAAGCCGTGGAAACCGCGACCGTTGTACGCCACCGTCATGCGCACCCGCACGGTGGGCGCGGCGTCGGGCGGCGGCGTGTCGTCGGGCCGGGGCTCCTCGGGCCGGGCCTGGTCGGGTCCGGACGCCGTCGGCTCAGAAGCCACCAGGGAGAGCTGGCCGGACGAGGCCAGAGAGTCCCCCGTCGGGCCCCGGCTCACACCAGTTCGATACGGGCCATCGGCGCGTTGTCGCCGTGGCGGGGGCCCAACTTCAGAATCCGCGTGTAGCCACCGGGACGGGTCTCGTAGCGAGGCCCTATCTCCTCGAACAGCTTGTGGGCCATGTCCTTGTCGCGGATGAACGAGACCACCTGGCGCTGGCGGTGCACGCCGCCCTTGCGGGCCTTGGTGATCATGCGCTCGGCGACCGGGCGCAGCGCCTTGGCCTTGGCTTCGGTGGTCACCAGGGCCTCGGCGGCGATGAGCGACGCCACCAGGTTGCCCATGATGGCCTTCTGGTGGGCGGCGCTGCCGCCGAACCGCCTCCCCTTCTTCGGGGTCCCGGGCATGGCTAGCCCTCCTTGGAGCGCAGGGCCAACCCGCGCTCGTCGAGCTTCACCAGCACCTCGTCGAGGGACTTCTGGCCGAAGTTGGTGATGGCCAGGAGATCGTCCTCGCTCTTCGTCACCAGCTCGCCCACCGTGTTGACCTGGGCCCGCTTCAGGCAGTTGCGGGGCCGCTCGGACAGGTCGAGCTCCTCGATGGCCAGGTCGAGGTCGGGCGACCCGCTGCCCACCGACCCCGTCTCACCGAGCTCGAGGGCCTGGGGAGCGTCGCTCATCTCCGCGACCAGCGACACCAGCGCCCGGAGCGTGCCGCCGGCGGAAGCCAGGGCCTCGCGGGGCGAGATCGATCCGTCGGTCTCGATGTCGAGGGTGAGACGGTCGTAGTTGGTGGCCTGCTCGACGCGGGTCGGCTCGACGTTGAAGGCCACCCGCCGCACCGGCGAGAAGATGGAGTCGACGGGGATGACCCCGATGACGGCGCTGTGCTTGTTGCGCTCGGCCGACACGTAGCCCCGCCCCCGCTCCAGGGTGATGTCGAGGGCCAGGCGGCCCTTGGGTGCCAGGGTGGCGAGGTGAAGGTCGGGGTTGAGGATCTCGACGTCGGAGTGGGGCTGCAGGTCACCGGCCGTGACCTCGCCGGGGCCGCGGGAATCGAGACGGATGTTCACGGGCTCCTCGGACTCCACCCGCAGGACGAGGTCCTTGAGGTTGAGGATGACGTCGGTCACGTCCTCCTTCACGCCGGGGATGGTGGCGAACTCATGGAGCACGTCGTCGAAGCGCACCTGGGTCACGGCGGCGCCGGGGATCGACGACAGCAGCGTGCGGCGCAACGAGTTGCCGAGCGTGTGGCCGAAGCCGGGCTCGAGGGGTGAGATGGCGAACCGCTGGCGGTTGCCGTCCGGCTCCTCGAGGGCCTCGACGGTGGGGCGCTGGATAATCAGCATCAGCCTGCTCCTACGGGTGGTGGTTGCGATGGCCGGGCCGAGTGAGGTGGGTCACCGGCTGTTGACAGCTGCGCCGCGGCCGGGGCCGCGGCGACAGCGCTACTTCGAGTAGAGCTCGACGATCAGGGACTCCCGGACGGGCACGTCGATCTGGTCGCGCAGCGGGAGGTCGCGGACGACGACCGACATCGGTTGTTCGCCCGTCTCCAACCAGGGCGGGATGGCCCGGTCGAGGGTGTCAAGGTTGTGGCGGATCACGATGAGCGACTGCGACTTCTCGCGTAGTGCGACGACGTCGCCCTTGCGGACCTGGAAGCTGGGAATGGTCACCCGACGGCCGTTGACCTGTACGTGGCCGTGGCGCACGAACTGGCGGGCCTGGTTGCGGCTGGCGCCCCACCCGGCACGGAAGACCACGTTGTCGAGGCGCTGCTCGAGCATGCGCAGGAGGTTCTCGCCGGTGATCCCGCCCTGGCGGTTGGCCTCGGCGTACATGAGCCGGAACTGCTTCTCGAGCACGCCGTAGATGCGGCGGGCCTTCTGCTTCTCCCGCAGCTGGAGCAGGTACTCGGACTCGCGGATGCGTCCCCGGCCGTGCTCACCCGGCGGGTAGGGGCGGCGCTCGATGGGACACTTCATCGAGTCGCACTTGGGGCCCTTGAGGAAGAGCTTCATGCGCTCGCGACGGCAGAGCCGGCAGACGGGACCGGTGTAGCGGGCCATCAGACACGCCTCCGCTTCGGCGGACGGCAGCCGTTGTGGGGGATGGGCGTGAGGTCCTTGATGCCGGCCACCTCGATGCCCGCGGCGGTCAGCGACCGGATGGCGGTCTCCCGACCCGAACCGGGGCCCTTCACGACCACCTCGACGCGACGCACACCGTGCTCCATGGCCCGGCGGGCACACGTCTCGGCCGCCAGCTGGGCGGCGAACGGCGTGGACTTGCGGGATCCCTTGAAGCCGACGTTGCCGGCGGACGCCCACGCCAGCACGTTCCCCTCGGGGTCGGAGATGGAGACGATGGTGTTGTTGAACGAGCTCTTGATGTGAGCCACGCCGAAGGCGACGTTCTTCCGTTCCTTCTTACGCGGCCGGCGACCGCCGGGCTTGGGCTTAGGCACTGGCTGCCACCATCGATACTTCGGCCATCACTACTTCCTCACCTTTTTCTTTCCGGCGACTGTCTTCTTGGGGCCCTTGCGGGTCCGGGCGTTGGTGTGCGTCCGCTGGCCCCGCACGGGCAGCCCCCGACGATGGCGGATGCCCTCGTAGCAGCTGATCTCGATCTTGCGCTTGATGTCCTGGGCCGTGTTCCGGCGCAAGTCACCCTCGACCTTGAGGTTGTCGTCGATCCAGGTGCGCAGGTGCGCCACCTCGTCGTCGGTGAGGTCGCGCACCCTGGTGTCGGGATTGATCCCCGTCTGGGCGCAGACGTTGCCGGCCGTGGTGCGGCCGATCCCGAGGATGTAGGTGAGAGAGATCTCCAACCGCTTCTCGCGGGGGATATCGACGCCGGAGATTCGAGCCATACCTGGCTATGCCTTCCGCTCAGAGGGCCGCTCGGGCCACGTCTCGTTCGCTGCGCTCACTCGACTCATCCGTGCCCGCTCAGAGGCCGCTCGGGCCACGTCTCGTTCGCTGCGCTCACTCGACTCATCCCTGCCGCTGCTTGTGGCGCGGGTTGGAGCAGATCACCATGACCGTTCCCTCACGGCGGATCACCTTGCACTTCTCGCAGATCTTCTTCACGCTCGGCCGTACCTTCATGGCTCCAGACCTGATTATTTGTAGCGGTACGTGATACGACCCCGGCTGAGGTCGTAGGGTGTGAGTTCCACCTGAACCCGGTCCCCAGGGAGGATCCGGATGTAGTACATCCGCATCTTTCCCGAGATGTGGGCGAGCACCTTGTGGCCGTTCTCCAACTCGACGCGGAACATGGCGTTGGGCAACGGCTCGACAACCGTGCCTTCCAGCACGATCGCATCCTCTTTGGGCTTTGGCAGGTGGACCTCCGGGAGACGTGCACGAACCCCGAGCGCGCGGCCGAAACCGTCGAACTGCCCGGGGACAGATATCCATGCTAGCAGGATGGGGCGTGTGCGCCGACAGGCGAGGGCCGGCGGGGTGCCCGCCGCTAATCGGAAACCGTGAGGACCTCGGGGCCGTCGTCGGTGACGGCGATGGAGTGCTCGAAGTGGGCGGAGATGCGGCCGTCGAGGGTGAGCACGGTCCAACCGTCCTCGAACAGGGTGGTGCGGGCCGAACCCAGGTTCACCATGGGTTCCACGGCCAGCACGTGGCCGACCTTCAACTTGATGCCCTTGCCCGGCGGCCCGTAGTTCGGCACCTGCGGCTCCTCGTGCATGGCCGTACCGATGCCGTGGCCCACGTACTCACGGACCACGCTGAAGCCCTCCCCCTCGGCCACCGTCTGCACGGCGTGGCCGATGTCGGACAGGCGGGCCCCCTTGCGCACGAACTCGATGCCCGCCCAGAGGCTCTCGCGGGTGGCCTTGATGAGGCGCTCGGCGTCGCCGCTCACCGACCCGATCGGGACCGTCCGCGCCGCGTCGCCGTGGTAGCCCTCGATGACGGCCCCGCAGTCGATCGACAGGATGTCACCCTCGGCCAGGATGTAGTCGCCGGGGATGCCGTGCACGATGACGTTGTTGGGCGACGTGCAGATGACCGCAGGAAAGCCGTGGTAGTTCAAGAAGTTCGAGGTGGCGTTGCGGCGTTCGAGCACTCCGCGGGCCACCTGGTCGAGCTGGGCGGTGGTGACCCCGGGGACGGCCGCCTTCTCGCACTCGTCGAGCATCTCGGCCACCACCCGGCCGGCCCTGCGCATCTTGGCCACTTCGGCCTTGGTCTTGAGCATTCTGCGTGCGTCCTCGTCTCAGTGTGTGCTCTTAAGTCTTGTTCCCCAAACGACCGTCGATGGCCCGCAGCACGCGGGCGGTGACCTGGTCGGGTGTCCCGACACCGTCGACGGGGGCGAGCCTGTCCTTGGCCATGTACCAGGCCACCAGGGGCTCGGTCTCCTTCTCGTACAGCTCGAGGCGGCGGTTGATGGCCGATTCGGTGTCGTCCTCGCGCAGGATGACCTTGCCGCCGCAGCGGTCGCACACCCCGGTGTCGTCGGCGTCGGTCCGGCCCACGCTGTAGTTGGTACCGCAGTCGACACAGACCCGTCGACCGGCCAGCCGTTGCAACACCATGGCCTTGGGCACCTGGAGCTCGACCACCAGGTCGACGCCGTCGGGCGGCACCATGCCGTCGAGGGCCTCGGCCTGGGCCAGGTTGCGGGGGAACCCGTCGAGCACGAAACCCTCGGCATCGGGCTCACCGAGGCGTTCGGCGACCACCTCCACCACGACCTTGTCGGGCACGAGGTCACCGGCGTCCATGAACACCTTGGCCCGCTCTCCGGCCTCGGTGCCCTCCTTCACCGCGGCGCGAAAGATGTCGCCGGTCGACACCCGGGGCACGTGGTAGTGGTGGGCCAGTCGCTCCGCCTGCGTCCCCTTACCGGCGCCCTGCTTGCCGAGGATGACGAGCCGACGGCGCCCGCCCACCTCAGGCGAGGTCACTCCCGCGGGCGCCGGTGACGACGATGGTGGTGTGAGGCTCCGAGCTCGGGGACACGGCGATCACGCCAGGAATCCTTCGTAGTTGCGCATCATCAGCTGGCTGTCGATCTGCTTCATGGTCTCGAGAGCCACCCCGACGGCGATCAGGATGGTCGTGCCCCCGAACGGGAAGCTGGTGATGCCGTACACGGCCAGGGCGATCTGGGGAAGGATGGCGATGAGGGCAAGGAACAGCGAACCGGGCAGTGTGATGCGGTTCAGGATCTGGGCCAGGTACCGCTCGGTGGGCGGCCCCGGGCGGATGCCGGGGATGAACCCGCCCTGCTTGCGGATGATGTCGGCCTGCTGGGCGGGGTTGAACGTGATGGCCGTGTAGAAGTACGTGAAGAAGATGATCATCAGGCCGTAGACGGTGATGTAGACGAAGTTGTCGGGGGCCAGCAGGTAGTTGTTCGTGAAGTCGACGGCGCCCTGCCAGGGGATGACGTTGGAGAGCAGCACGGGGAAGTAGAGCACCGAGCTGGCGAAGATGATCGGGATGACACCGGCCTGGTTGACCTTCAGCGGGATGTAGGTGCTCTGGCCCCCGTACATCCGCCGGCCCACGACCCGTTTGGCGAACTGCACGGGGATGCGGCGCTGGCCCTGCTCCACGAACACGATCGCCACGATCATGGCGATCCCCATGAGGATGACCAGGGCGAAGATCGGGTTCCCTCCCTCGGACCGCACGGCGCCGAGCTGGAAGGGCATGCGGCTCACGACGTTGGCGAAGATCAGGATGGACATCCCGTTGCCGATGCCCCGCTGGGTGACCAGCTCGCCCATCCACATCACCACCGCCGTCCCTGCGGTGATGGTGAGGACGATGAGCGCCACATGGGGTATGTCGAAGTGCCGCACCAGGGGCGCGGCCGTCGCCGTCTCGGACCCCTGGAGGAGGCCGTTGTTGAACTGGTAGGTGATACCGGTGGCCTGGAGGACGGCCAGCCCCACCGTCATGTAGCGGGTCCACTGGGTGATCTTCTTCTGCCCGATGGCCCCCTGCTTCTGCCATTGCTCGATCTTGGGGATCACCACGGCCAGCAGCTGCATGATGATCGAGCTGGTGATGTACGGCATGATCCCGAGGGCGAAGATCGCCATCTGGGTGAGGGCCCCACCCGAGAACAGGTTGAGGAACCCGAGCACCCCTCCCTTCTCGGCGTTCTTCTGCAGCTCCTCGACGGCGGCGAAGTCGATGCCGGGGACCGTGATGTTCGAACCCAGGCGGTACAGGGCGATCACGAAGAGCGTGAACAGGATCTTGTTCCGGAGATCCGGGACCTTGAACATGTTCTTCAGGCTCGAGAGCATTGATTCCCCTGCTGTGTCGGACTGGGGCTAGCGGGTGCGGGAGCTAGCGGTTGGTGAGGGCGTTGCCGGCGGCGGGCGGTCGACCGTGGTTGAACGGAGGCGGAAGGACCTCAACGCTACCGCCTGCAGCCTTGATCGCCTCTTCGGCGGAGCGGGAGAAGGCGTGGGCGGTGACCCGGATCGGACGATGCAGCTCCCCCCGGCCCAGCACCTTGACCAGACCTCGCTTGTGGACCATTCCTCGCGCCCGCAGGGTGTCGGGGTTGACGTCGTCGCCCTCGAAGGCTTCGAGAGCGTCGAGGTTGACGACCACGTACTCGACCCGGAACGGGTTGTTGAAGCCCTTCAGCTTGGGAACACGACGGGAGAGGGGCATCTGGCCACCCTCGAACCCCACGCGCACCGAGCCGCGGGCATTCTGGCCCTTCGTACCGCGGCCGGCGGTCTTGCCGCCCTTGCCGGCGATGCCCCGGCCGACGCGCCGACGCGGCCGGCTGGACCCCGGGGCGGGACGGAGATCGTGGACCTTCATCGACCGGCCTCCTGTGTCGTCTGTGTGGCCCGGCCCTTGCGGTTCACCGGACGCGGGCGGGGCGAGGGGTCCTCGTTCACGTCTTCGACGGTGATCAGGTGGGGCACCCGGGCGATCATGCCGCGGATCTCGGGTCGGTCGGGCAACACGTTGGTCCGCCCGATGCCGCCCAGGCCCAGGGCCCGGAGCGTGCCCCGGTGGGCGGGGCGGATCCCGATGGCCGAGCGCACCTGCACGACCTTGATGCCTGGCATCAGGCCACCTCGGTCGGTACGTGGGCGCCGCGGCGCGTCTCGTTGTAGGCCCGCAGCAATCCGGCCGGCGTGACCTCCTCGGGCGACTTGCCCCGCATCCGGGCCACTTCGTCGGGCCGCTTGAGGCCGCGCAGGCCGGCCACGGTGGCGTGGGCCACGTTGATGGCGTTGGACGACCCCAGCGACTTGGCCAGGATGTCGTGCACGCCGGCCGACTCGAGGATGGCCCGGGCCGCACCTCCGGCGATGACGCCGGTACCGGGAGCGGCGGGCTTGAGCAGCACCCGGCCGGCGCCGCGCTCACCGAGGATGGGATGGGTGATGGTCGATCCGGCGAGAGGGACGTCGAACAGGTTCTTCTTGGCCTCCTCGATGCCCTTCTGGATGGCGGCGGGCACCTCCTTGGCCTTGCCGTACCCCAGCCCGACCTTGCCCCCGCCGTCGCCGACGACGACCAGGGCGGTGAAGGAGAAGCGCCGGCCGCCCTTCACCACCTTGGCCACCCGATTGATGGTGATCACGCGCTCGGCGTACTGGCTCTCAGCCATGGTTCGTCACAGTTCCAGTCCTGCCTCTCTGGCGGCATCAGCCACCGCGGCGACCCGCCCGTGGTAGCGGAAGCCACCACGGTCGAACACAACCTTCTCGACGCCGGCGGCCCGGGCCCGCTCCGCCACCAGACGGCCGACTTTGGCGGCCGCCTCCCGATTTCCGGTCGCACCGCCGCGCAGGTCGGCCTCCACCGTGGCGGCCGCGGCGATCGTCCGCCCGGCGACGTCGTCGATGACCTGGGCGACCACGTGGCGGTTCGACCGGAACACGGCCAGGCGCGGCCGTTCGGCCGTGCCCCGCACCCGCTTGCGGACCCGCCGGTGCCGCCGCTGGCGCGCCAGCGCCTTCTGCTTGGAAGAAACAGTCATCGGACCCTCACTTGGCGGCCTTGCCGGCCTTGCGCCGGACGACCTCGCCGGCGTAGCGGACCCCCTTGCCCTTGTAGGGCTCGGGCTTGCGGATGCGGCGGATGTTGGCGGCCACCTGGCCGACGGCCTGCTTGTCGATGCCCTTCACCGAGATCCGGGTCGGAGCGGGCACCTCGAAGGTGATGCCCTCGGGTGCCTCCACCACGACGGGATGGCTGAAGCCCAGGGCCAGCTCGATGCGGCCCGGGGTCTGGGACGCGGCCCGGTAGCCGACGCCCACGATCTCCAGGTCGCGCTGGTAGCCCTGGGTCACGCCCACGACCATGTTGTTCACCAACGATCGGGTGAGCCCGTGCAGGGCCCGGTGCTGGCGGGCGTCGTCGGGCCGCTCGACGGAGATGACCCCGTCGTCCTGGCGCACGAGCATGTCGGGCGGCAGCGCCTGCTCGAGGGTGCCCCGCGGGCCGCGCACGGTGATCCGACCGGCGTCGACGGAGACGTCGACTCCGTCGGGAACGGGGATGGGTGTTCGTCCGATCCGTGACATCAGCGCCTCACCACACGTAACACAGGACCTCACCGCCGACCCGGCGCTGGCGCGCCTCGCGGTCGGTCATGAGCCCCTGGCTGGTGGACAGGACGGCGACGCCGAGGCCCCCGAGCACCCGGGGGAGACGGTCGGCTTTGATGTAGACCCGGAGACCGGGCTTCGACACGCGCCGCAGCCCGGAGATGGTCGGTACCCGGTCGGGCGTGTACTTCATGATGATCTCGAGGGTCCGGCCGGGGCGCGTGGGGTCGTCGGTGATCCGGAAGTCGGCGATGTAGCCCTCCTGGCGCAGGATGGCGGCCAGGGCCTCCTTGAGCTTGGACGAGGGCATGCGCACCTGGTCCTGAGCGGCCACCGACCCGTTGCGGATCCGGGTCAGCATGTCGGCGATGGGATCGGTCATGGTCATGAGTCGGCCCTCACCAGCTCGCCTTGGTCACGCCGGGGACTTCCCCGGCATGCACCATCTCTCGCAGGCAGATGCGACACAGGCCGAATGCCCGCAGGACGGCCCGGGATCGGCCGCACCTCCGGCAACGGGTGTACGCCTGCACCCGGAACTTGGGCTTGCGCTGCTGCTTTTGGACCAATGCCTTCTTTGCCAACAGGTTCTCCTAGTCCTTCACTGCTGTCCGGGCCGCCGGAAGGGGAAACCGAAGGCGTCAAGCAATGCCCGGCCCCCGACGTCGTCGCTGGCGGTGGTCACGATGGTGATGTCCATACCTCGGACGGTGTCGATCTTGTCGTAGTCGATCTCCGGGAAGATGAGCTGCTCGTCGACCCCGAAGGTGTAGTTGCCGCGGCCGTCGAAGGCGTTCGGGGGTAGCCCCCGGAAGTCCCTGACCCGGGGAATGGCGATGCTGATGAGGCGGTCGAGGAACTCCCACATGCGGTCGCCCCGAAGGGTCACCTTGGCGCCGATGGCATTGCCCTCGCGCAGCTTGAAGGCGGCGATGGAACGGCGGGCCTTGGTGACGATGGGCTTCTGGCCGCAGATGAGGGTGAGGTCGGCCACGGCGCCGTCGAGCAAGGACGCCTGCTGCGTGGCCCGTCCCACGCCCATGTTCACCACGATCTTCTCCAACCGGGGTACCTGCATCACGTTGCCCAGGCCGAGCGACTCCTGGAGGGCGGCGCGGATCTCGGCGTCGTAGCGCTGTCTGAGCCGCGGTCGCTCGGTGGTCGAAGGCGTCTGCTGCGTCACACTCATACGTCGGCTCCGCACTTGCGACAGATGCGGACCTTCTTGTCGCCCTCGAACCGGTAGCCGATGCGGGTGGCCTTCTTGCAGTCCGGGCACACCAGGGCGACCTTGGCGGCGGGGACGGGCATGTCCTTGTCGATGATCCCGGCCTGCATGGTGGCCCGCACCGCCCGCTGGCTCTTCCTGGCCACGTTCACGCCGTCGACGATGACCATGTCCTTCTGGGGGATGGCGCGCATGACTTCGCCCTCCACCCCGCGGTCCTTGCCGGAGAGCACCTTGACCAGGTCACCCTTCTTGAGCTTCATCACAGCACCTCGGGAGCCAGGGAGACGATCCTCATGAACTTCTTGTCGCGCAACTCCCGTCCCACTGGGCCGAAGATGCGGGTGCCACGGGGCTGGAGCTGGTCGTTGATGAGCACGGCGGCGTTCTCGTCGAACCGGATGTAGGAGCCGTCCACCCGGCGCTTCTCCTTCTTGGTGCGCACGACCACGCACTTCACCACGTCGCCCCGCTTGACCGCGGCGCCGGGGATGGCGTCCTTGACGGTCGCCACGAAGATGTCGCCGATGGACGCGTAGCGACGCCTCGAGCCGCCCAGCACCTTGATGCAGAGCACCTCCTTGGCGCCCGAGTTGTCGGCCACCCGCAGTCGCGACTCCTGCTGGATCATCGGGCGCGCTCGAGAACCTCGACGACGCGCCAGCGCTTGGTCTTCGACAGGGGGCGGGTCTCGGCCACGCGGACGCGGTCGCCCACCTTGATGTCGTTGCCCTCGTCGTGGGCGTGCACCTTCTTGGTGCGCTGGACGGTCTTGGCGTACCGCCGATGGCGTACCCGCTCGACCACGGCGACCACGGCCGTCTTCTCCATGGCCACGGAGACGACCAGGCCCTCGCGAACCTTGCGGCGGTTGTCCCGCTCCTCGGGCCCGGCACTCCGCTCAGCGGGCCGCTCGGGCCCGGCACTGCGCTCAGCGGGACGCTCGGGCCCAGCACTCCGCTCAGCGGGCCGCTCGGGCCCAGTCGCAGCACTCTGTTCGTCAACCATCACTTGGCTCCTTGTCGGCCTGCTCGGCCTCGGCGCGCCGGCGGCTGGCCAGCACCCGTGCCCTGCGCTTTGACTTCTCCGCGTCCTGGACCTCCGGGGTGGGAACGGCTTCCTCACCAGCGGCTTCTGCTTCGGCCGCCTCGGCGGCGGCGATCTCACGCTCACGCAGCAGGGTGTTGACCCGAGCCACCTCGCGACGGACCTCGGAGAGCCGGGCGTAGTTGTCGAGCTGGCCGGTGACGTGCTGGAAGCGCAGGTTGAACAGCTCCTGGCTGGCCTCGGCAAGACGGTTCTCGAGCTCCTCGTCGTGCAGCTCACGCAACTCGGCGGCGTTCGTCACGTGACCACCTCCTCGGTACGTACGACGACCTTGGCCTTGATGGGCAGCTTCTGGATGGCCCGGCCCATGGCCTGGCGGGCGAGGTCCTCGTCGACACCGGCCAGCTCGAACAGGATGCGTCCGGGCTTGACCACGGCCACCCAGTGGTCGGGGTTGCCCTTGCCGGAGCCCATGCGGGTCTCGGCGGGCTTCGCCGTCACCGGCTTGTGGGGGAAGATGTTGATCCAGACCTTGCCGCCGCGCTTGATGTGGCGGGTCATGGCGATACGGGCGGCTTCGATCTGGCGGGCGGTGATCCATCCCGGCTCGAGGGCCTGGATCCCGAAGTCGCCGTAGGAGATCTGGGTGCCGCCCTTGGCCGTGCCGGTGCGCCGGCCCCGGTGCTGCTTGCGGTGCTTGACCCGCTTGGGCATCAACATGGCTACTCGTCCCCGCTGCGGAAGTGAGGCGTCTCGTGCTGCTCCCGGAGGCGACGCTCGATCTCTTCCTCTTCGGCCAGCAGGCGCTCGAGGTCGGGGTCGGCCTCCTTGATGACCGGGGCGGCGGTGGTCGAGCCGTCGTCGGCGGTCGGGGTGGTGACGCCGCTTTCCTCGCCTTCGGGACGACGCTTGCCGCCGCCGGCGGAGATGATGCGCCGGGGCCGGGGGCTGCCCGACGTCTCGCCCACGGCCATGGCCGCCTCGCGCGAGATCTTGTCCTCGGTGGAGGTCTTGTAGGGCAGGATGTCGCCCTTGTAGATCCAGGTCTTCACGCCGATGCGCCCGAACGTCGTGCGCGCCTCGCGGAAGCCGTAGTCGATGTCGGACCGCAGGGTGTGCAGGGGCACCCGGCCCTCGCGGTACCACTCGCTGCGGGCCATCTCCGAGCCGCCCAGCCGGCCCGAGCACTGCACCCGGATGCCCAGGGCGCCGGCCTTCTGGGCTGTCTGGACGGCACGCTTCATGGCCCGGCGGAAGCTGACCCGGCCGGCCAGCTGGTCGGCCACCCCTTGGGCGATGAGGGCGGCGTCGAGCTCGGGCTGCTTGATCTCCTGGATGTTCAGCTGGATCTTGGCGTTGTTCGTCATCTTGGCCAGGTCGGACCGCAGACGGTCGGCCTCGGCCCCCCGCCGGCCGATCACGATGCCGGGACGGGCGGTGTGCACGTCGACGCGCAGACGGTCGCGGGTGCGCTCGACCTCGGTGCGACTGATCGCCGCATGAGGCAGCTGGCGCATGAGGTAGTCGCGGATCTTCCAGTCCTCGATGAGGTAGTCGGTGTACTCGCGTCGACGCGAGCTGAACCACCGCGACTTCCAGTCGGTGGTGACCCCGAGGCGGAACCCGTACGGGTTGACCTTCTG
>CAYTTL010000030.1:0-17769 GCA_964440725.1 uncultured Acidimicrobiales bacterium
TGCGGAAGTAGTTCTGGAGGGTGATGGTGGCGAGGGTCTGGTTCTCCTCCTTGATGCGGGTGCGCTCCTTGGCCTCCACGGCCTGGTGCAGCCCCTCCGACCACCGCCGCCCCTCGAGGATGCGACCGGTGAACTCGTCGACGATCTTGACCTCGCCGTGCTGGACGACGTAGTCGTCGTCGCGCTTGTACAGCTCCTTGGCCTTGAGGGCGGCCTGGAGCTGGTGGACGTAGTTGGACGAGAGCTCGTCGTAGATGTTCTCCACGCCGAGGGCCCGCTCGACCTTGTCGATACCCGCCTCGGTGGGCGCGACCGTCCGCTTCTCCTCGTCGACCTCGTAGTCCTCGTCACGCACGAGCGTGCGGACGATGCTGGCGAACTTGTAATAGAGGGCGGCGGCGTCCTGGACCCGACCGCTGATGATGAGCGGCGTCCGGGCCTCGTCGATGAGGATCGAGTCGACCTCGTCGACGATGGCGTACGGGTGGCCCCGCTGGACCATCTGCTCGCGTGACATGGCCATGTTGTCGCGGAGGTAGTCGAACCCGAACTCGTTGTTGGTGCCGTAGGTGACGTCGGCCGCGTACTGGACGCGCTTGTAGGCGGGGTCCTCGAAGCCGGGGATGATCAGGCCGACCTCCAGACCCAGCCAGCGATGGATCCTGCCCATCCACTCGGCGTCACGGCTGGCCAGGTAGTCGTTGACGGTGATGATGTGCATCCCCCGACCGCTGAGCCCGTTCAGGTAGGCGGGAAGGGTGGAGACGAGTGTCTTGCCCTCGCCGGTCTTCATCTCGGCGATCCAGCCGAAATGCAGCGCCGCACCACCCATGAGCTGGACGTCGTAGTGGCGCTGGCCGATGACCCGTCGGGCGGCCTCTCTCACCACCGCGAAAGCCTCGATGAGCACGTCGTTCAGAGCCTCTTCGACATCCTCGGGAGGCACGCCGTCGAGGCGCTCGCGGAACTCCACGGTCTTGTGGCGCAGGGCGTCGTCGGAAAGTGCCTCGATCTCGGGCTCGACGGCGTTGATGTCGGGAACCAGGGAATGGAGGGCCTTGAGCTTCTTGCCTTCACCGGCGCGGAGGACCTTGGACAGAACAGACATGCCCACGAGTCTACCGATGCCTCTTCGACGGAGAGTTCGCTGTGTAGCCTCGCGGCTGGCCCGGTTCCGAGGAGGCGGCCCTGTCCATGGTGCCCGATGGGGCGGGAGTCGAGGCGGCCAGAACAGCCACGGTGACCTCTGACACGACCGTGATCGACCCGGTGGTCGACCCCCGCGGCCCCGAGCCACCGGCCGGCCGGCCGGCGGCGTGGCGACACGTGGCGGCGTGGCGGCCGCCGGGGCGCGACGTACTCGCCTTCGGCGTGTTCGGCGTGCTCACCCTGCTTCTGTTCCGGGGAGCGTGGCGCTCACCGACCACGAGATGGATCGGCGGCGGGGGCGACCCGCCTCTGTTCATGTGGTTCCTGCGGTGGATGCCGCACGCCCTCGCCAACGGCGAGAACCCGCTGTTCTCCCACCACATCAACGTTCCCGACGGCGTGAACCTCATGTGGAACACCGCCGTGCCGTTGCCGGCGCTGCTGCTCTCACCGGTCACCGTGTTCATCAGCCCCGTCCTCGCCTACAACCTCCTCGTCACGTCGGCGGTCGTCCTGTCGGGTTTCTTCACCTACCTCATGCTGCGCCGCTACGTACGGTCCCGGGCCGCCGCCTTCGCCGGGGGGCTCCTCTACGGCTTCTCGCCCTTCGTCTACGCCCAGGCCCACGAGCACCCCAACCTGGCCCTGGCCTTCGTGCCACCCCTGATGTTCCTCCTCCTCGACGAGATCCTCGTGCGCCAGCGACGATCGGCCACGGCCACGGGACTGGCACTGGGAGGGCTGGCGTTCGTCCAGTTCGCCATGAGCGAGGAGTTGCTGGCCACGCAGGTCCTGGTGGCGGGGCTGGGGCTCGGGGTCCTCCTGATCTTCCACCCGGGCGAGGTGAGGGCTCGCGCCCGGCATGCCGCCACCGCCCTCGGTCTGGGTGCGGTGGTGTCGCTCGCCCTCGCCGCCGTACCGCTGGCCTTCCAGTTCTTCGGCCCCCGCCGGGTGCGCACGGGCGCCATCTGGGACCCGGAGAGCATCAACAGCGACCTCCTGGCGTTCGTGATCCCGACGAACCACCTCCAGTTCAGCCCTGCCTGGACCAACGAGATCACCAGGCACTTCACCGATGCCTGCTGCGGATCGGAGTGGAGCACCTACCTGGGTGTGCCCCTGATCGGCCTCATGATCGTCGTCACCACCCGAATGTGGTCGAGGCCCCTCGTGCGCATGGCAGGGATGCTGGCCGGCATCGTCATCGTGCTCGCCCTGGGCCCGCACCTGCACGTGCGGGGCTACGTGACGCCCATGACGCTCCCGTTCGCCAAGATCGCCGAGCTGCCCCTGGTGGGCAACATGTTCTCCGAGCGCCTCATGGTCTACGTGTACCTGATGGCCGCCATCCTCGTGGCCGTCGCCCTCGACCGTCTCCTGGCTCAGCCGCGACGCCGCGCCGGCCTCGCCCTCGTCGTGGCCGTGTTCGCCCTCCTGCCCGTCGTGCCCGATGTGGACTTCCCTTCCACCGAGGACACCACGCCGGCGTTCTTCCGCACCGACGCCGTCGATCGCATCCCCGACGACAGCGTCATGCTCGTCGCTCCGTTCGCACGGGACACCTCGACCTCGGGGCCCATGCTGTGGCAGGCCCACGCCGACATGCGCTACCGCATGCCCGCCGGCTACGCCCTCGGGCCCGACAGGACGGGGCGGTTCACGTACCTCCCCATCCCCACGCCGCTCTCCACGACAATGGAGGAGATCCAGCGGGGTGCGCCGGCACCGGTGCTCGACCCGGAGAACCGGGCCCTGTACGCGAACGACCTGGCGCGCGCACGCGTGCAGTCGGTGGCCGTGGGGGAGATGCAGAACCGCCAGGTGATGATCGAATTCTTCCGCGACCTGCTCGGCCGCGAGCCAATGAGGACCAAGGGCGTGACCTACTGGACCGACGTCGACCCCAGCCGGCTCCGGTAGACCGGACGGGTCCGTTCACGACCCACCTTTCTCCGGGCGACGAGGCCGGGGTACGCTGTGAGGATGGTGATGGCGGGAGTCGAGAACTCTGACGAGGCGCGGACCGTCGCACCGGCCGGTCGAACCGGCGTGGCCCCCGAGGGGTGCTACCTGTGCGGCGGTCGCTCGTTGTTCCTCCGGTTCGCCGGCCGCGGCCCCACGGAGCCGTCGGGTGCCGAGGCCTACCGGTGCACGAGTTTCGGTCACGGCTCGCACCCGCCCATCTGGAAGTGCCGCAGCTGCGGGATGGTCTCCCAGTGGCCGATGCGCCAGGAGACCGAGCTTCTCGACGAGTACCGCCTGGTCGAGGACCCCATCTACGAGGCCGAGCGGGAGTCGCGCTACTTCACCTTCCGCCGTGTCCTTCGCGCCCTCGGCGCCGGTGACGGCCGCACCTTGCTCGACGTCGGTGCCTACTGCGGCTACTTCCTCGACGTCGCCCGCGAGGGGGGCTTCCGTCCCGAGGGCCTCGAGCTGTCGAAGTGGGCCGCCGATCGGGCCCGGTCGCTCGGGTTCCCGGTGCACGGCGAGACGCTCGCCGATCGGGCGGCCACCGGCGCTTCCTACGACACGATCACCATGTGGGACGTCGTCGAGCACATGGCCGACCCGAGAGCCGAGCTGGAGTCGGCCTTCAGGCTGGTCCGGCCGGGCGGCACCTTCTACCTCTCGACCGTCGACGTCGGCAGCCCGGTGGCGCGGGCCATGGGCCGGCGGTGGCCCTGGCTGATGGAGATGCACCTCCACTACTTCGACCGGAGGACCATCACCCGCTTGTTGCACGAGGTCGGGTTCGTCGACGTCTCCGTCAGCGACTACACGCACTACGTCTCGTGGGCGTACCTCTCCGCCAAGGTGGAGGCGCTCGCCGGCCGGTTCGGGCCGGCGTGGCGGGTCGCGGCACGCGTCGTCCCCGACCAATGGCGCATCCCCGTGAGCCTGGGCGACAACATGCTCGTGCGGTCGCGGCGTCCTCTCTAGCGCCTCAGTCGTTCCGTGTCCTGGACTGACGGTTCCACGCCGCGGAGGAATGGGTAGGTCGTCCCCGGTCGCCTCGACGCTCGTGGAGAGGCCGGACGTCGACGGCTGGAGGTCGCACATCGTGATGGGCAAGCAGGCGCCGGTGGAAGACGCCCTGATGACGGCGTTGGTCGGCAAAGGGTCGAAACGGGCCTCTACTCGGCTCGGACGGTTCGGTGACATCACCAAGCGACCGCTGACGTGGGTCGGGATCGCCGGCGTTCTGGCCGTGTCCGGCCCGAGGGGACGCCGGGCGGCGACCCGCGCCAGCGCCAGCTATGTCGCGGGGGCGCTCGCCCACCTGGTGGTGAAGGCCGCCGTCGGCCGGTCCCGACCTCCCGGGGCGAGCCGGCACGCCTCGATCGGTCCGGTGACGTCGTCGTTCCCGTCCGGCCACTGCGCCAGCGAGCTTGCCTTCTCCCTCGGCGCGGCGCAGGAGATCCGCTGGCTGTTCGTGCCTCTCTACGCGGCGACGCTGGCCGGCGAGTGGTCGCTGGTCCGCAGCCGGGCCCACTACCCGAGCGACATCTTCGCCGGTGCCGCGATCTCGGTCGTGGTGGCGCTGGTCGCGTCGAGACTGTGGCCCACCCACTGGGGTGACGCCTCCGACACCGCCGGGTCACCAGCCGGCGAATCCGGGTAACTGATGCTGACGGGTGCCTCTCCCAGCCGCTCTAGCGCCTCTTGAGGAGCTGCACCTCGTCGTCGCGGTACACCGTCTCGAACTCGTCGGAGATGGAGTCGAACACGGCCTTCGGGTCAGGGTCGAGGTTCGAGCGGACGAAGATGTACTCCACCCGGTCGGCCTGGGGCAGGCGCTGGCCCTCCTTGTCGAACCTCCCCCAGTACGAGGCCTTCCAGGGATTCGGGAACACGTAGACCTCGTCGCGGTGGGAGATCTGCGGGACGAACCCGTAGTAGGCGGACACCACCGCGTCGGAGGGCAGCAGCGCCTCGGCCTTCTCGAAGCTGACGACGGCCGTTGACGTCGGGTCGGCGATGTAGGGATGCACTCGCCCGTTGGGCGTCGGGCTCCAGAGGTAGCCGCACACCAGCGACGCCGCCACCACGACGCCCACCAGCGGGGCGTGGTTGCGGCGGGGGGCCGATGCCACGCCGAGGATGGTGGCCACGATGATGACGGGGAGTATCAGGGTGCTGTAGTGGTAGCGCACGTCGAACTGGTAGCCGAACCCGCTGAACAGGTTCAGGAGCAGGGGCCCGATGGCGACCAGGAGCACACCCGGCGCCAGCCAGGCCAGGAACCCGACCGGCGCGAACAGCTGCCAGAGGTACCAGGCCCGCGTCCGGGTGCCGACCTCGCGGATGACCTCGCCCGGGTCGGTGAACACCTTTTTCAGGAGCTGGGTGGGGCCCCCGAAGACGAGCCTGCCGCTGTACACGGTTCCTCCGCCACCGAGGAACGCCGGGATGATCACCCAGAAGGCGGCCATGAGATAGGCGACGGACACACCGCACGTGATCAGGCCCACCCGCCGGTCATGGCGGAGGGCGACGTAGACCCCGAGGGCGAACGTCAGCACGGCCACGTCCTCTTTCACGAGAAGCAGCGCGGCGACACAGATCCAGTAGCCGACCCACCGATGTCGCAGCAGGAACCAGAAGGCGAACAGAACGAGCGGGATCTCGAAGGCGTCGGGGTGGAAACCCTCGTTCAGGTTCGCCCACCCCAGGACGGGCTGGAGCAGGTAGGCGACGGCCAGGAAGGCGGCGAGGAGCTCGCTGCGGAGCTTGTCCCGGGCGATCAGGAACGTAGCCAGCGCGCCGCTGCCCAAGGCGAGTGTCTGGGCGGCGAGAAGCACCTTGATCGACGGGATGACCCAGTACACGGCGGCGAAGGGCAGGAGGAGGAACGAGGTGTGGTCGCCGAAGAGGTTGCGCCCGTTGACGGTGACGAAGGGCCTCTTGAACCGGCTGAGCAACCAGACACCCTGGTCGAAGATCCCGATGTCGAAAGCCTGGGTGCCGAGCCCGTTGTGCTGACGGAACGTCCAGTGGAGGTAGAGGAGGATCCAGCCGAGCATGGAGGCGACCAGGAGCAGGCGGGCCCGGGGGTCGGCGAGGATCGTCGACGGCAGGGAGTCGCCGCCCGGCACCGTGTCGGACCGCGTGTCGGACCGGATGTCGGGCCACCACTGGGGCCGGGGCCGACGCCGAGGGGCGGTGCCGGCGTCGAAGAAGGCCAGCTGCTCGACGGGTGGCGGGGGCGGGGGGCGCAGGAGTCCGGCCCGCCGTAGTCCCGTCGTCAGCCAGCCGAAGTCGACCCGGTCGTAGTCGCGCTCCTCCGTCGTCGGCTCGGTGGGCCCTCCGCGGTCGAGCCGGTCGACATCCGGGCGCCGGCGTTCCCCGGCCGGGCGCGGTGGTCGCAGGAGTCCGGCCCGCCGCAGCCCACTGGTCAGCCAACTGAGGTCGACCCGGTCGTAGTCGACCTCTTCCTTCGCCCGCTCTTCGTGCCGCTCGCCTTCTGCCACGTCGACATTGTGGACCAGAGGAGGCCGTGCCTGGCGCCTCACGCCCTTCGATGGGTGACAATGTCGCCGTGATCGACCCGGTCGCCCCGGTCGCCGATCGGACCCCGGCACCCCCCCGGCGGACCCGGCGGGCGCAATCGTTGGTCCAGTGGGTCCGGCGCCGTGACCCGGCGCGGTGGGTGCTCGCCGCCATGGTCGTCGTGTGGTCGGCGGTGTTCATCACCCTCGGCTGGATCCGTCACGCCCGGTTCGGCACCTTCGCCTTCGACCTGGGCATCTACGACCAGGGCGTGTGGCTCCTGTCACGGTTCGAGATGTTCGACACGGTGAAGGGCCTGCCCCTGTTCGGACACCACATGAACCTGGTGCTGGTCCTGCTGGCGCCCTTCTACCGCCTCGGGGCCGGGCCGGAGTTCCTGCTCGTCGTGCAGGTGGTGGCTCAGGCGTCGGGCGCGGTGGCGGTGTTCCTCCTGGCCCGAGACCGCCTGGCCGACCGGTGGCTCGCCGTCGTCCTCGCAGGTGTCCTTCTGCTGAACCCCACCTACCAGTTCCTGGTGTGGGAGTTCTTCCACCCCGACGCCCTGGCCATCGCCCCCCTGCTGTTCGCCTACTGGGCGGCCCGGGCCGAGCGATGGGGCTGGTTCGTCCTGGCCGCCGTGCTGGCTCTGTTGTGCAAGGAAGACGTGGCCCCCGCCGTCGCCGTCATCGGCATCCTCGTCGCCGTGCGTGGCCACCGGCGGATCGGTGCCGCAGTGTTCGCCGTGGCGACGTGCTGGTTCCTCGTCGTCACCCGGGTGGTGATGCCCGCCTTTCTCGGTGGCCTTCGCCCGTTCTACGACTCCTATTTCCGTGACTTCGGCAACGGCTTCGGCGAGGTGGCCGGCAATATGGTCACCCGTCCCGGCCGGGTCGCCCGGGTGGCCACCGAGGACGACCGTCTCAGCTACTTCCGGATGATGCTGGCTCCGTTCGCCTTCCTTCCGCTGGCGGCGCTGCCGACGCTGCTCGTCGCCGGGCCCATGCTCGCCGTCAACGCCCTCACGTCGTTCCCCTACGCCCGCGACTACCGGTACCACTACTCGGCACTGGTGTTCGCCGGCCTCATGCTCGCCACCGTCGAAGCGGTGGCCTTCCTCGGCCGGCGCCCGGGCGTCCGTCGGTTCCTGGTGGGACTGGTGGCCGCCACCTCACTGGCGACCACGGTGGCGTGGGGGCCGTGCCGATCGGGGTGAAGTTCCACAGTGGCATCTGGCCGCTGGACCACGATCCCCGCACGGGTGCCAAGCGGGCGGCCGTGGCCATGATCCCGGAGGGCCAGGCGGTGGCCGCCACCTACTACTTCGTCCCTCACGTCACCCACCGCGTCAAGGTGTACGACTTCCCCGAGCCATGGAAGGTGGTCAACTGGGGCATCGCCGGCGAAGACCCCGACGACCCCGCCGGGGTGCGGTGGGTGCTCCTCGACCGTCACCTCTTCACCAACGAGGACCGGGCCTTCGTCAACCACCTCCTGGCCACCGAGTTCACCGTGCGCTACGACCACGACGGCATCGTCGTCGCCGAGAGGTCAGGCTGAGGCTCAGGTGCTGGTCGTCGGGCGGAACTGGACCTTGGCCAGGGTGTTGGCCACGTGGTTGCGCACCGCCGCCTCGGTGATCGACAGGTCGGTGGCGATGTCGGCGTTGGCCCGACCGCTGGCCACCCGCTTGAGCACGTCGATCTCCTGCTCCGAGAGGCCGACGGCGAGGGGGCTGTCCGGGGACTGGCGGGGCGACGGCCCGGTGCCCGAGGTACCGGCGAACTCGGAGATCAGCTTGGCCGCCATGGTCGGCGACAGGAGGCTGGCGCCGGCCATGACCGCCCGCACGGCGTCGGCCACCTCCTCGATGGACACTTCCTTGAGCAGGTACCCGTTGGCGCCCGCCTTCACGGCGTCGAACAGGTCGTCCTCCTCGTCGCTCACCGTCAACACGATGATGCGGCTCGTCGGAAACGAGCGGCGGATGCGGCGGGTGGCCTCGATGCCGTCGAGGTGGGGCATGCGCACGTCCATGAGGATGACGTCGGGGGCCAGCTCGGCCGCCAAGGCCACCGCCACCTCACCGTCGGGGGCCTCGCCCACCACGACGATGTCGCCCTCGGCCTCGAGGACGATCTTGAGCCCACGGCGGAACAGCTCGTGGTCGTCGGCCACGAGCACCCTGACCGGCTCGTCCGTCAGCCCTGCCGCGTGCGACATGGCCCTGCCTATCCGCCGTCGATGAGGCCGAAGTGTCCGTCGTCGCGGCGGTACACGACGGTGGCCAGACCGGTGTCGGCGTTGGTGAAGAAGTAGAAGTCGTGACCGACCAGCTCCATCTGCAGGGCGGCCTCCTCCGGGGTCATGGGCTTGGCCGAGAAGTGCTTGGTCTTCACGAAACGGGGCCCGGCGTCGTCGGCGTCGTCGTCAGCGGTCTCGAGGAGGTCGGTGAGGCCCTCGCCGTTGCTCTCGGGGTGGGGCGACGGGTGCCGGGGGTGCGAGCGACCCACCAGGCGGCTCTTGAGCCGGGACACCTGGCGATCGAGCTTCTCGACCACCCGGTCGATCGACGCCAGCGTGTCGGGAGCCGCGGCCTTGGCCCGCACCACGTGGCCGTGGCCCCGAAGGGTGACCTCGCAGACCTCCTTGTCGGCGATGCGGGGGTTGCGCTCCTCCGAGAAGTGGATCTCGGCATGGTCCCACCCGTCGAGATGACGGCCGACCCGGGTCACCTTCTCGCGGGCCACCGCCCGCAGCGACTCGGGAACCTCGGCGTTGCGGCACTGCATCGTGACGTCCATCACACTCCGTTCTGCCATCGTGATCGCCGGAGGAGCCCGCGGGGGCCCCTCACCTCTCGCTCGACTCCCCTCGGGGAACGACTGGGCAGGGCACCCTCCTCGCCATCGCGACGGGCCTGATCATGGAAGGCCGCCACCGGCCGGGCGGCCGGGTTCGACCCTGGGTCGAGTGTACGTCCACCCCGGTCGGGCCGTGGGCGGACCGGACCTGGGGCGGGCCGGAGGGGGGTGCGGGCCGCCACCACCACGTGGACATCGGTGGCGCCGCCCTCGCGCAGGGCCCTGGCGGCCGCCGACACGGTCGCACCGCTGGTGACGACGTCGTCGACGACGAGGACCCGCGAGGGCACCGCACCCCGGGACTCGAAGGCCGGCCCCCGACGCCGCTCGGCCAGGGTTCGGCCCGTCTGGGGGGCGGGCGCCCACCGGCGGCGAAGCAGGGAACGGCACGGCAGGCCGAGGTGGCGGGCCACGGCCCGGGCGAGGAGCTGGGCCTGATCGAAGCCACGGTCACGACGACGGGAGACGGCGGTGGGCGCCCAGGTGACGACGTCGACGGTCGACGCCTCGACCAGGGCGGCCATGGACCGGGCCAGGAAGGGTAGGGCGGCCCGGGCGTTGCGGTACTTCAGGCGGATCACCAGCGACCGGCCCACGCCCTCGTAGGAGAAGGCGGCCTCGCACCGGTCGACCCCCGCAGGCGGAGCGAGCCGCGGCGCGGGCCGCAGGTCGGCCCGACACACCGGGCACGGCGCCGCCCCCGCCGCACCACAGACCGGGCACACCACGGGCAGGAGCACGCGATCGAGGATAGGGAGGCCCTGTGACACCGAGGCCGCCCACGCTTCTCGTGCACGATTCGCGCCGGACACCGGCGCGATTCGTACACGAGAACGTCAGGGTCGGGTCAGGTTCCGACCGTCCACGAGGAGAGGTACTCGGCCTGCTCGGGGGTGAGGATGTCGATGTCGACGCCCATGGTGTCGAGCTTGAGGCGGGCGATCTCGGCGTCGATGTCACGGGGCACGTCGTAGACGCGCGGCTCCAGCTCGTCGCGCCGGGCCAGCACCCACTCGGCGGAAAGGGCCTGGTTGGCGAAGCTCATGTCCATGACGGCCGCGGGATGGCCCTCGGCGGCGCTGAGGTTCACCAGGCGGCCCTCGGCGATCACCAGGAGGCGCCGGCCGGCCACCAGGAACTCCTCCACGAACGGCCGCACGGCGCGCCGACCGTCGGGCCCGGAGAGCTCGGCCAGGGCGCCGAGGTCGATCTCGATGTCGAAGTGCCCCGAGTTGGCCAGGATGGCGCCGTCCTTCATGACCTCGAAATGCTCGGCCCGCAGCACGTCGCGGTCACCGGTGACGGTGACGAAGATGTCGCCTTCGCGCGCCGCCACCGCCATGGGCTCGACCCGGAAGCCGTCCATCACCGCCTCCAGGGCCCGCAGCGGGTCGACCTCGCACACCACGACCTGCGAGCCCATGCCGCGGGCCCGGCTGGCGACACCCTTGCCGCAGTAGCCGTACCCGGCCACCACGACCACCCGTCCGGCCAGCAGCACGTTGGTCGCCCGGATGATGCCGTCGAGGGTCGACTGACCGGTGCCGTAGCGGTTGTCGAACATGTGCTTGGTGTCGGCGTCGTTGACGGCGACGATCGGGAACCGCAGGGCCCCGTCGGCCTCCATGGCCCGCAGGCGGATCACGCCGGTGGTCGTCTCCTCGGTGCCGGCCAGCACCTCGGCCACCTGGTCGCCGCGCTGGGTGTGCAGCCGCGACACCAGGTCGCACCCGTCGTCCATGGTGACCTGGGGGTGTTCGTCGAGGACGGCGTCCATGTGGCGGAAGTAGGTCTCGGTGTCCTCACCCTTGCGGGCGAAGGTGTCGATGCCCTCGTGGAGGGCAAGGGAGGCGGCCACGTCGTCCTGGGTCGACAGGGGGTTGGAGGCGCAGGCCACCACCCGGGCCCCGCCCGCCTGGAGCGTGCGCAGCAGGTTGGCCGTCTCGGTGGTGATGTGGAGGCAGGCGCCCATGGTGACGCCCTCGAGGGGACGTTCCTTGGCGAAGCGCTCCCTGATGCTGGTCAGCACGGGCATATGGGTGTCGGCCCAGGCAATGCGCTGGCGACCCAGGTCGGCCAGGGACGGGTCGGTGATGTCGTGGCTCATGGTGCGGATGCTCCTTCTGCGGTGGCCGCCGATCTCCGCCGTTCTCCGGCGGACGTGGCCAGCGCCTGTTTGATGTGGTTGATGGCCGGGATGGGGCCGGGATCGACCCCTTCCTGCATGGCCAGCCGGACAGAGGTGAAGTCGCCCACGAAGATGAGGTCGAGGAGCTGGGCCAGCTCGCCCTCGCCCTCGGCCCGCACCTCCTCGATGCCGGCGACCACCTCGTCGAGGAGTTGGTAGGTCAGCTCGAAGCGGTGCATCACCTGGGGGTGCTCGAAGTCGTGGCGAAGGCCCACGAGGGTGATGAGCTGACGGGTGATGTCACCGTGCTGGCCCCAGCCCGCGACCTCGTTGTGGCACACCTCGGGTTGTGAGTTCGAGAAGGCGGGCACCTTGGCGTTCTCGTTCATCTGGTTCTTCCAGCGGTGGGCGGCAACGCCTCCGAGCCCTCCCCCGCCGTGCATCAGCGGGATCGTCCGACCGATGCGGCGGGCCAGCTCCTCCGCCTGGCTGCCCGGGCGCACCAGCTCGTCACGGCGGGCCCGGAGCTGGTCGATGGCGGCCGCCACCCAGTGGGACGCACCGGGGAACAGTCCCATGTCCTCGAGCACCAGCATCGGGGGGATGGCCAGCGCGCCGATGGCGGCCCGCGGTTGGGGGATGTTGTCCGGGACGCGGACGACCGGCACTCCCCAGGAACTGGCCAGGCGTTCCAGCTCGCCCCCAGTGGTGACGGCCACGATGCGGGCCCCCTGGAGGGCGGCCTCGGTGACGGCCTCGACGGTCTCCTCGGTGTCACCCGAGAAGGACACGGCGAACACCAGTGTGCTCTCGCCCACGAAGGCGGGCACCTCGTAGCCCTTGTACACCAGCACCGGTACGGGTAGGTAGGGCCCGGCTGCGGCCATCAGCACCTCGCCGGCCACCGCGCTCCCGCCCATGCCGAGGACCACCACCTGCTCGATCTCGTCACGGTTGGGAAGGTTTTCGTAGTCACGCTCGTCGGCCAGGGCGTTGGCCACCTGCTCCGGCAGGGAGCTGACGGCCTCGAGCATGAACTGGCTGTCGATGGGCGCCTGGACACTGGTCACGGGGCTACCTCGAAGGTGGGGCGGATCCCCTCGGACTCGACCTTGGCCATGATCCGGTCGTGCTCGTCGGCGGCGACGGTCTCGGCCTCCTCGATGATCATGTCGGGGATGTCGTCGCGGATGGCGTAGCGACGTCGCAGCCGGGGGTTGTAGAGGGCGTCCTCGTCGGGCAGGTAGAGCAACGGCCCCTTGTCGTCAGGACACGCCAGGATCTCGAGCAGCATGGGGTCGAGGGCCATCAGGCACCTTCCTTGACCAGCTCGACCAGGCGAGCCGTGTGTTCCCGGCAGGATTCGGGGTTGGGGGCTTCGACGTTGATCCGCAGCAGCGGCTCGGTGTTGGAGGGCCGCAGGTTGAACCACCAGTCGCCGGAGTCGACGGTGAGGCCGTCGGTGCGATCCTGGGTGGCCGCCGGGTAGGCCGCGGCGACGCGGTCGATGACCGCAGCCGGCTCGGCGACCTCGACGTTGACCTCGCCCGAGTTGGCGTACCGCTCGACGGGCTTGCGCAGCTCGGACAGAGGCGTGTGCGAGAGGGAGAGCTGCTGGAGGATGATGAGGGCGGCGATGAGGCCGGAGTCGGCCCGGTAGTTGTCGCGGAAGTAGTAGTGACCCGAATGCTCGCCGCCGAAGACGGCCCCGGTGTCGGCCATGATCGCCTTGATGAACGAGTGACCCACCCGGCTGCGCAGGGGGATCCCCCCGCTCTCGAGGATCACCTCGGGCACCGCCTTGGAGCAGATGAGGTTGTAGATCACCGTGGCCCCGGGGTTGGTGGCGAGCACCGCCTGGGCCACGAGCGCGGTGGTGGCCGAACCCGAGATCGGCACGGCCCGTTCGTCCACCAGGAACACCCGGTCGGCGTCGCCGTCGAAGGCCAGGCCCACGTCGGCCTCCGTCTCCAGCACCCGCGCCTGGAGGTCGGCCAGGTTCTCGGGCTGGATGGGGTCGGCCGGGTGGTTGGGGAACGACCCGTCGAGCTCGGGATAGAGGACCTCCAGGTCGAACGGCAGGCCCTCGAACGCCCGGGGCACGACCAGGCCGCCCATCCCGTTGGCCGTGTCGGCGATGACCCGGAGGGGGCGCAGCACGGACACGTCGACGAAGGACTGGACGTGCCGCACGTAGTCGGTGAGGAGATCGACGGTGGAGACCGAGCCGGGTGCGCCCGTCGCCGCGGGCGATGCCGTCTCCGCCATGGCCTTGATCTCGGCCAACCCGGTGTCCTGGCCCACCGGCTTGGCGCCGTCGAGGCAGAGCTTGATGCCGTTGTAGGCCGCGGGGTTGTGCGACGCGGTGAACATGGCGGCCGGCGACCCGAGATGGCCGGCGGCGAAGTACACCAGGTCGGTCGACGCCAGGCCCAGGTCGACCACGTCGGTGCCGTTGGCGGTGACGCCCTCGATGAACGCACCCACCAGCGACGGGCCCGACTCGCGCATGTCGCGGCCCACCAGGATCCGGGGCGCCCTGCTGAACCGGGCGAACGCCGAACCCACCGATCGAGCCACCTCGGTGTCGAGTTGGTCGGGAACGATGCCGCGTATGTCGTACGCCTTGAACACGCTGTCGAGGGAGCCCACGACGGCCCACACTAGTTGGCGCCATGATTGGGCCGACGCGTGGGCGGCCCACGACAGGGGCCGCACTCCCGTACAATCCCCTCGGCCGCGGGCGCCAGGCAGGTACCTACCGAAGACACGAGGCGGGACTCGCACCGCCGGGAAGGATCGACGCTGCTCTCGGTGGTGATGCCCGCGCACGACGAGGAGGACTGGCTGGCGAGCTCGGTCGGTGAGGTGGCCGCAGGGCTGCGGATCCGGGCGCGGCCGTTCCAGATCGTGGTGGTCGAGAACGGCTCCTCCGACTCCACCGCCGAAGTGGCCCGCGGGCTGGCCTCGGAGATCCCGGAACTGCGGTTGATCTCGTTCCCCGCCGCCGACTACGGACGGGCGCTGCGGGAGGGATTTCTCGCAGCCGAGGGCGAGGTGGTGGCCATCTTCGACGTGGACTACTTCGACCTCGACTTCCTCGACCGGGCGCTGGCCGTGCTGGATGCGCCGAACGGTCCGGCGATCGTGGTGGCGAGCAAGCGCGGCGCGGGCGCCGTCGACACCCGCCCGATGCTGCGGCGCCTGGTCACGTCGGTGTTCGCCCTGGTGCTGAGGAAGGGTTTCGGGCTCGGCGTGTCCGACACCCACGGCATGAAGGTGCTGCGCCGTGAGCCCCTCGTCGAGCTGGCCCGGGTCTGCCGGTTCGGGACCGACCTGTTCGACACCGAGCTGGTGCTGCGCGCCGAGCGGGCGGGCCTGCGGGCGGTGGAGATCGGGGTCACCGTCGAGGAGCGCCGGCCGTCCCGCAGCTCGATCCTGCGCCGCATTCCCCGGACGCTGTCAGGACTGGCGCGCCTGCGCCTCGCCCTCTGGCGAGAGGGGCCCTGAACCCTCGAGGCCGTCGAACAGCGTCGGTGATGTGTCATCCGGCCCCGGATCGGCCAGCAGCTCAGGACCGTCGTTGGCGGTGTTGTTGACCAGCGGGCTGACGGGTCGGGCCCGCAGGCGGCCGGGCGGCGGCGTGTGGAGAAGATCCGACAGGGCGTGTTCGTCGTGGTTGGCCGGATCGAGCCACTCGTCCCAGTGCCCGGCGTCCAGGGCCACGGGCATGCGGTCGTGGAGAGGGCTGACGTCGTCGTTGGCGGCCGTCGTGATCAGGGCAAGCGTGAGGAGGGGGTTGCGGTCAGCAGAGGCGGGCACCCACCGGTCCCAGACGGCGGCGATGGCCAGGAGCGGACTGTCGACCGGCGCCAGGAAGAACGGGCGCCGGCCGCCGGGCAGGGTGCCCCACTCGTAGAAGCCGTCGACGGGTACCAGGCACCGGCGGCCGGCCAGGGCACCGGCGACGTGGGGACGATCGAGGAGGCCCTCGACGCGGACGTTGATGGGCCGGGGCCCCGACCCGGGGTCGGCCGCCCACGAGGGGACCAGACCCCACGCCATCGTGCCCAGGCGCCGGCCGGTCGCCGTTCCGGCCACGGCGTACAGCTGGTTGGTCGGGCACACGTTCCAGCGGGGCCCGAGGTCGGGCGCCACCACGTCGTCGACGCCGAGTCGGGCCGCCAGGACGTCACGGGGCGTGGCCACCACCACCCGTCCGCACATCAGCGGGAGGGTGCCTCGTAGGATCGGGCCGGCGCCGGGCCGCCGGCCGCGCCGGGGAGGTATGCGATGGCGAAGAAGCCGGGCCCGATGCCCAAATCCGTGGTCCGCGAGGTCGCCGGCCTGAAGGCGGCGCTCGACGAGGCCCTGCCTCCGAGGCGACTCGACCACAACCTGGTCATCGGCACCTGGAACATCCGCGCCTTCGGCGACCTGACCGACAGCTGGGGCGGGAGCACCGACGGAGGCCCCCAGCGGGACCTGCGGTCACTCGCCCTCATCACCGAGATCGTGTCGCATTTCGACGTGATCGCCATCCAGGAGGTGAAGGGGAACATTCGCTGCCTCCGCCACATGATGCACGCTCTCGGTCCCAACTGGAGCTTCATCCTCACCGACACCACCCGCGGCAGCGCCGGCAACGACGAGCGCCTGGCCTTCGTGTTCGACAGCCGCCGGATCAAGCTGTCGGGCCTGGCCTGCGAACTGGTGCTGAGCGACGACGACATCAAGGTGGCCGGCGCCGGCGACCTCGTCCGCCAGTTCGCCCGCACGCCCTACGCCGTCAGCTTCGCGTCGGAGGGCCAGACGTTCATCCTCGTGACCCTGCACGTGCTGTGGGGCAAGGTACCGGGCGACCGGATCCCCGAGCTGAAGGGCATCGCCAGGTGGGTGGCCGACTGGGCCGACGAGATCGCCTCGTGGGGCCAGAACCTCATCGCCCTCGGCGACTTCAACATCGACCGGGCGGGCGACAAGGCCTACCAGGCCTTCACCTCGACGGGCCTGCACCCCGCCGACGCCCTCAACGACGTCCCCCGCACCATCTTCGACACCGGGAAGGGCGGGTTCTACGACCAGATCGCCTGGTTCGAGGGCGCCGAGGGGGCCCCGCTGCTGACCCTCCAGCCGACGGGGGCGGCCGGGGGCTTCGATTTCGTTCCCCACGTGTACCCCGAGCTCGACAAGCGGGCCGTGAGCTGGCGGATCTCCGACCACATACCGCTGTGGTGCGAGTTCTCCCTCGAGCCCCGGGTCACTTCCCCGGTGACGGTTGCTGGACCTGCTTCTCGGCCCCGGTCTCCTTCTCCTCGTGGTACGCGGCCTCGACGTTGACGGTCCAGATGTCGTGGTCGGCCCCGAAGATGTTCTCCACCGAGAGCATGGCCGTGTACATCGAGTGGTCCTGGTTGTTGTACTTGTGCATGCCGTTGCGTCCGACGGGATAGACGTTGGGCGTGTTGGCGGCCAGCCACTCGCGTATGCGACCGACGTTGGCCTTGTAGGTGCCGTCGTACATCGGGTACGCCTTGGGCATGCGCACCACGTAGCCGGATTCGACCTTGTCCGGGTCGATGAGCCCGAGCTTCTGCAGCTCGCGCTTGCCCAGTTCCACCAGGTCCTCGTCGGCCATCGACCACACCTCGTCGCCCTCGAACACGAAGTACTCGAGGCCCAGGCACGTCCGCCCTTCCTTCACCAGCCACGGCGACCACGAGCCGAAGTTCTGGATACGCCCCAGCTTCACGTCGGGTGAGTGGACGTAGATCCAGTTGTCCGGGAACCCGACCTCCTCGGGTACCACCAGGGCGATGGTGAGGAAGTCGCGGTAGGAGAGGCCGTCGGCGGCGGCCACCACCTCGTCGGGCGGCGGCGGGTCCATGATCTTGACCAGCGTGCTGATCGGCATCGACGAGATCACGTGACTGGCCGGGTAGCGCACCGCCACCGGCTTGCCGCCCTCCTCCAGGGGTGCGGTTTCGGCGGTGACGGCGACCGCCCGGCCGTCCTCGTGGTGGACGGCGGTGACGGGCGTCTCCATAACCACGGCGGTGCCCCGGGCCTCGACCAGCTCCCGGCAGCGCTCCCACATCATCCCGGGGCCGTACTTGGGGTACTGGAACTCCTCGATGAGGC
>CAYTTL010000031.1:0-14056 GCA_964440725.1 uncultured Acidimicrobiales bacterium
GAAGGCGGTGATGCGGTTGGCCGCCAGCTCGATGACGATGCTGAAGGTGTGCGTGCTGAGGGTGACGTCGGCGCGCCGCACCCATCCGCTGCTGCCGTTGGGACGGATGGGCAGCAGGACCTCCAGCCAGTCCGCCTGCTGGTTGATCACGAGCAGGACCAGCGGCTCCCCCGAGGGCTGGGGGTTGTCGAGGAAGAACGACGGGCTGGTGGCGCCCAGGTCGAACACGTCGATGGCCGACGTCCGGGGTACGGCGACGATCGAGCTCGGATGGGTGGTGACCGGCAGCGGCAGGGGAGCCGGGGTCTCGGGCGCCGGGGCCGCCGCGGGCGCAGCAGGCGCCGGGGCCGGTGCCGCCGGGGCGATCGTCGGCGGCACGGTAGCGGCGACCGGAGGCGGGGGGACGGGTGCGGCGACCGGGGGACGCTCGCCGGCTCCGGGCGTGCCGCCGAGAAGGGGAATGAGGGCGAGCAGCGCGGCGGCGGCCCGCATCAGCGCACGCACCGACGGTCCGACGGCGACCAGCGGAGCCACGGCCGATACCGGCAGCGACGCCACCGTCTGGAACACCGGAGAGCGCGACACCGCAGCGGCGCTGACTCGTGCCGCCGGCGTCACCGCGGCGGCGGCGTCCACGGTCGCGGTCGCTCCGGAGGTACCGCCGGCGTGACCCGGAGGAGGGGGCGGCGACATGTGGACCACCGGCCGTGACCGGTGGCGGCCCCGGCGCAGCCAGCCCAGGGCGGCGGCGAGGACGGGAGCGGGGACGAGCGCCCGACGGAGGGCGACGCCGAGGTCCTCGACCTCTGCCAGGCGCTCGCGACAGGCGCCACAGTCCCGGAGGTGCGCGTCGACCCGGGCCCGCTGCCCGCTGGTGAGGGTGTCGGCGAGATAGGCGCCCAGCTGGTCGACCGTGCGTTGGCAGCGCGGCTGGGCGTGGTTGCGGACGTGGGCCTGCAGGTAGCGCTCGCGAAGCCGGGCCCGGGCGCGCACCGCCAACTGCGACACGTTGTTGGGGCTCAACCCGAGGAGGCCCGCGGCCTCCCGGGCGGGGACCCCCTCGACCTCGGTCAACCACAACACCGACTGCCAGCGGGCGGGGAGGCTCTGGAACGCCTGGGCCACCAGCTCGTTGTCCTCGCCCACCGCCAGATGCTCCGACGGTCCGCGCCTGCTCGTCGGCCGGTCGTCGACGGCCGGGTCGCGATCGGGGCCACCGAGGCGCGCCGAATGGTCGGCGCGACGCACGTGGTCGATGGCGGCATTGCGGGCGGCGGTGATGAGGTAGGCGCGGAACTCCATCTCCGGGGCCCGGCCCGACACGACGGCGTCGAAGACGCGGGCGAAGGCCTCGGCGGCGGCATCGGCGGCGTCGTCGTCGTTGGCGGCCACGACCCGGGCCGCCCGCCGGGCGGCGGCAGCGTGCCGGCGGTAGAGCTCGCCGAACACCTCGCGGTCGCCGGTGGCACCGGCCAGCACCAACGCTGCGTCGGATGCGTCGCAGACAGCGATGGGCGCCCGTAATCGCGTCGCAGCCATGTTGCCCGTCCCGTGTGGGTGAAGCCGTTGCCCGTCGATGTTTGGCGGTGGCGAATGTGCCCCCCAACGGTACCCCCAGGTGCCGGGCTTTCAATCGCGGCGGGCTGCGACGGGCGGGCTGCCGACGCTCAGAGAGTCCCCTGGAGATTCACAGCTTGCTCTCAGGGCCGGGTGGTTTTCTTCGGGTATGGAAACGATGCCCACCGGTCTCCCCACCAGCTCACCGTCGGCCGAGCCCCCGCCCCGCGCCGGGCGTGACTGGCCGTCGTTCGACGAACCTCCCGCGCCAGGCGAGCCGACGGCGGAACAGCCGGTCGCGCCCGAACGGGGTGCCGGCGACGTGCCCGAACGGAGTGACGGCCCGCCGACGTTCGAGATGGGCGGCCCGCCGACGTTCGAACTGCCGCCTCCGCCACCGGGCAGGACAGGTCCCGATGCCCTCCCGGGCGCCGGCAAGCCCGGCCATGGCGTCCCGAGGCGTCTGGCCGCGGTCGTCGCCGCGCTCACCCTGCTGATCGGGGCCGTCATCGGCGGCGTGGTGGGGGCCAACATCGTCGACGACGACTCGGGTGTCCGCACCGCCGGGCCCTCGTTCAACTCGAGCCGGCTGGCATCTCCCCAGGACGTGCAGGGTGTGCTGGCCAAGGTGGAGCCGGGCGTGGTCTTCATTCGCACCGAGGCGTCCCGGGGCGGCCGGTTCTTCCCCGAACAGGGTGCGGGGACGGGAATGATCCTCACTCCTGACGGAGAGGTGCTCACCAACGCCCATGTGGTCGCAGGCGCCACCTCGATCACCGTCACCCTCAACGAGCAGGACACCGCCCGCCCGGCCGACCTCGTCGGTTCCGACCGCGCCGCCGACGTCGCCCTGATCAAGATCCGCGACGCCGAGAACCTTCCCACCGTCGCCCTGGGCAGGTCCGCCAACCTGAAGGTGGGCGACGATGTCCTCGCCATAGGCAACGCCCTCGGCCTCGACGGTGGCCTCACCGTCACCGAGGGCATCGTGTCGGCCCTCCACCGTGACATCTCCGATTCCGGTGGATCCCTGAAGGACCTCATCCAGACCGACGCGGCGATCAATCCGGGCAACTCGGGTGGGCCCCTCGTGACGTCCGACGGCCTCGTCGTGGGGATGAACACGGCGGTCGCCGGCGACGCCCAGAACATCGGGTTCGCCCTGTCGGTCGACAAGGTGAAGCCGGTGGTCGACGGCATCCGGGCCAATCCGTCGGGCGCAGCCACGTCGAACGCCACGCCGGGCTCCGGGGCGTTCCTCGGCGTCACCACCCGGGCCGCCGCCGCCGGCAACGGCCTCCTCGTCGGCGAGGTGGTCCCCGGCTCCCCGGCCGAGAAGGCGGGCCTTCAGCCCGGCGACATCATCCAGAGTGTCGACGACCGGCCCGTCGCCGCACCCGACGACCTCGGGACGCTCATCGGCGGCCACAAGCCCGGCGACGAGGTGAAGATCGGATGGTCCCGTTCGGGCCAGACCCGTTCCGCCCAGGTCACACTGGCGCAGCGCTGAGGGCGCCATGTCGGCGGCTCCAGGCCGCCGATATGCAGAGTCCGGCCGGTTCGGGCACAATCTCCCCTGACGAGCAGACGAGAGGAGCAATTCACCATGGCCCACCTGACCAGGTTTCTGCTGCAGGACCACGCTCGGATCTTCCGGGCGCTCGACGCCTGCGCCCAGGACCCGAGCAGCCTGCCCTCGGCACTGAACGCCTGCAACGAGATCGATGCCCATATGGCCATCGAGGAGGAGCTCGTCTACCCGCTCCTCCGTGACGAGATCGACGGGCGCGAAGCCGACGAGTCCGAGGCCGAGCACGCCGAGGTGAGGGAGCTGATCGCCCAGGTGCGTGACCTGGAGCCAGGGGATCCGGCGCTTCGCGACCTGATGCAGCAGATCCAGAAGACTGTGGGCGAGCACGTCGACCACGAGGAGTCCGACGTCATTCCCAAGATCCACCAGCATCTGCTGGCCAGGGAGTGGGAACTGGGCCGGGTCGCCTTCGGGATGCGCCAGGACATCCTCGGAGATAGCGACCGCCCCAAGGCGATCGCCTCCGCCGCTCACAAGACGCCCAACGCCGGCTGGAGCCACGGCTCCGTACCTCTCGCCGGCTGGTAGGGCGCCTCTTCCGACTCGGCGGGTCGATCGGCACCGCCGCGCTGGTGGCGATCACCATGGCGGCCTGTGCCGGCGGATCCGAACGGCGACCCGGTGCGGCCGGGAGCGTGGCGACCACGTCGCTGCCGGGCGCCGGCGGGGAGCAGACGGTGAAGGCGACGAGGGGGGGCGAGTTCTGCACCCGGATCGCCGGCAGCTTCAACGAGGCGTTCGGCCTCGGCGCAGTCAATGCCTCCTCCTCGGACGCCATGCGCCAGGAGTTCGAGCGGGCGAGGGTGCACTCCGACCAGACCGTCGCGGTCGCGCCCGACGCCATCCGGGCCGACCTGCTCGTGCTCACCACCGCGGTGGCCGGCGTACGCGACGCCCTCGCCGGCGTGGGCTACGACATCGCCGCCCTGGGCCCGGGGGCGGCGAGCGCGTTCCGCACCCCCGAGGTCCAGCAGGCCACCGCCCGTACCCTGGCCTACGTCAAGGAGCACTGCGGCATCGACCTCGGCTCCGCCGGCTGAGGCCCGACCGTGGCGGTTCGGTCTCGGCCACCACTCCGGTCAAAGGGCCGCTCGGGCCCCGGGCGCTAGCTACACTGCGCCGAACTGCAACCGGGGGTGGGCAATGGGGATTCGTGTCGACGTGCGGAGGGCGATGTCGGGCCTGCTCGCGGTCATCTTCGCCGTGGGAGCCCTGGTCGGGACGAGCGTCGTCACCACCGGTCCCGCCGCAGCCGCCGAGCCCATCCACGGCATCGACGTCAGTAACTGGCAGGGCAATGTCGACTGGCACGCAGTGCGTGGTGCCGGCAACCTGTTCGCCTTCGTCAAGGCCACCGAGGGTGTCACCTTCGTCGACCGCTACCTGACGCAGAACCGGGCGGGGATGAGGAATGCCGGTCTCGTCCTCCGCGGGATGTACCACTTCGCCCACCCGGGCCGGAACAGCGCGGCGGCCGAAGCCGCCAACTTCCTGCGGACGGTGGGGCCGATGAGCGACGGCGAGGTCCCCGTGCTCGACCTGGAGGTCGAGGGCGGGCCGGCGACGGGTGCCTGGGCCGAGGAGTGGATGGCCATCGTGGCGCAGGCCACCAACCGCACACCGATCCTCTACAGCGGGGCGTACTACCTCGCCGACGTGCCGACGGCCGGCCTGACCCAGTACCCCCTGTGGGTGGCCGCCTGGGGCCGCAACGACGGCAGCATCCCGTCGACCCAGCCCCGCACCGACCGCTGGCCGGGCTGGACGTTCTGGCAGTACTCGTCCAAGGGACGGGTTCCGGGGGTCGCCGGCTACTGCGACGTGAACCTGTTCGCCGGCAACGTCGGCGAGCTGGCCGCCCTCGGTCGCCCACCCACCCCGCCGCCGTCGCCCGACCCGCTCGGTGACCTGCTGCGCAAGACGGTCGACGACCTGCTCACCACGCTCCGGGGCGGGCAGTGACAGGCCGGCGGCACCCGGCACGGCGTTAGGCCTCCGCATCCAGGCGACGGCGCGACCGGCTCGGACCTGTCTCGTCGCCCTGACAGGCGCCGTCACCCTGGTGGTCGCCGGCGCCTGCTCGGGCGACTCCACCCCCTCGGCGAGTCTGCCGACGGCGCCGGCGACGACCTCGACCGTGCCTCCGCCCGTCACCGAGCCCACCACGACCACGGTCGTCGTGGGCTCGGTGACGCCGACGACCGTGGCCCCGGCCCCGGCGCCGGCGTCCAGCCCCGAGGACCGGGCCCGGGCGTTCTACGAGGCCTGGACCAGGGGTGACCGGGCAGCGGCGGCCACCCTGGGTGAGGCCGAGGCGGTGGCCACCCTGTTCGGGCGCACCTGGAGCGCGGGCGACGGGTGGGTGTTCGCCGAGTGCTCGGGGGCGGCCGGGTCGGTCATCTGCGGCTGGGACAGCCCCTCGGCGCAGCTCCTCATGCGTGTCGAGAGTGCCTCGGGCGACAGGCCCGTCACCGTCTCCGAGGTCCGCTTCGGGTAGACGAGGTAGGGAGCTCGCCACGGAGGCCGCACTCCTCGGTAGAGTCGAGTCGGTACCGACGGTGGAGCGTGACCATGAGCGATACGGCGACGGATCGAAGCCTCGACAGAGTCCGGTCCCTGGCGGAGCGAGGGTTGATGTGGGCGGGGCGGCGGCCGGCAGGGGCACGGGTGTTGAGCTTCTACCAGCGGCGGGGCCTGGTGGAACCATCCTCCACCCCCGACGCAGCGGACGCGGACGACCACGATGCGCTCGTCCAGGAGATGTGGGACCGATTCCTTCCCCGGATGCCCGGGCCGACCTACGAGGACGTCTCCGAGGACCTCGACGACGACACGCTGCCCCCCCTCGACCGCCGCGGCGTCGATGTCCCGGGCCTCACCGACGACCAGCGGCAGTGGTTCGACGAGGGCTTCGTGCTGAAGAAGCGGTTCATCCCCGACGACCTGGTCGATGCCTACTGGGCCGTGCGGTCGAAGCTCGATCGGCCCGGTGGGTGGAGCTGCCACGCCCCCTACATGCACGTGCCCGAGGTGCTCGACCTCTCGGTGTACGCCCCCCTCATGGAGTTGCTGGAGTCGCTCGTCGGCGAGCCGATGGGCGTCATGCTCAACCTCACCGGAATGGTCAGCACCGAGCGCAACTGGCACCAGGACGACTACCTCAACTACGCGGGGACCAAGTCGTGGTACGCCGCCGTGTGGTTCGCGATCGGCGACATCGACCCCGACAGCGGGCCGTTCCAGTACGTGCCCGGCTCCCACAGATGGCCGGCGCTCCGGCGCGACCGGGTGAGGATGTTCCTCACCCCCGACGAGCGCGACAGCATCTCGTGGCCGAAGCTCACCGAGCGCTTCCTCAACGACGTCATCGAACGGGAGATCGAGACCCGGGGCGCAGAGGTGCGGTCCTTCGTGGGGGAGAAGGGCGACATCCTCATCTGGCACGGCCGGCTCATGCATCGGGGCAGCACACCGAACGTTCCCGGCCGCCAGCGCCGGTCGTTCATCTCCCACTACACGGGCATCAACCACTGGGCCCTCGGGCCCAACGTCGGACGACACCGCGGCGGCGGCTTGTACTTCCTCCAGGATGTCGAACTCGACGCCTGACGCCCCTTCCGGGGCGCCTGGGCTTGGTCGGTCGGTGGAGCTGGAGGGAATCGAACCCTCGTCCGATGAGTGCTAACTCTTCGCGCTACGACCGTTCCCGGTTGCGGGCCTGACGCTGCCCTCGAGCCGGGTCACGAACTGCTCGTCACGTCTGTTTCGTGATGTCAGTGGGTCTTTCCCCACCTGCCAGCGGTCTTTGCCTGCTGTCAACCCTCATTCTGTTCCCAAGGCAAAGGGTCGTCCTCGGCGTGCCCTTTCAGGTCGCTATTTGCCTTTCCTCAACAGTTTCTAGGCTGCCATGGCGAAGGCAGGTTCCGTGTTATCGGCACCTGTTTTTTTTGCCCCGTTTAACGAGTCTGAGCAACTCGGGTCGCACGACGAGCCAGCGGTGTCACCGTCGAAACCGGTCAGCCCCGTACGTCCACAGTGTACCGCTCCGCCCCCCCTACCGGCGGCGGGCCTGGGCCACGGCCCGATCGGTCTCCCGCCGGGCTTCCCGTTCGGCGATGGCGTGGCGCTTGTCGTAGCTGCGGCGCCCTCGGCCGACGGCCAGCTCGACCTTCACCCGACCGTCGCGGAAGTAGACCGACAGGGGCACCAGGGTGAGCGACTGCTGCTGGGTCTTCTCCGCCAGATCGTCGACCTCGCGGCGGTGGACGAGGAGCTTGCGCGGTCGTTCGGGGTCGTGGCCCCCGAAGCCGTCGGTGAGGTCGAAGGGGGCGATGTGGGCGTTGAACAGCCACAGCTCGCCGTCGGTGACCCGGGCATAGGCGTCCTTGAGCACCACCTGCCCGGCCCGGCACGACTTCACCTCGGTGCCCTTCAGGGCGATGCCGGCCTCGACGACGTCGACGATGTCGTAGTCGTGGCGGGCGCGACGGTTGGACGCCACCACCCGCTTCTCGCCGGCCCCGTCCTTGGTCGACTCACGTTTGGGGCCCTGGTTGGGAGACACCGCGCGAAGGGTACCCTCAGCCCCCGATGCTCCGTCTCGGACCCGATGTGTACGACACGATGGTCGCCCACGTCCTCGACGGCCTCCCGCTGGAGGCGTGCGGGCTCCTCGCCGTCACGCTGGCACCCCGCTCAGGCCCGGAATCCCGCTCGGGCCCGGGCGGCGGCGACCTCGTCGTGGCCGTCTACCCCTGCCGCAACGCCGCCGAGTCGGCCAAGCTCTACGAGGTCCACCCCCTCGACCACCTGCGCGCCGACCGCGATGCCGAGGACCGGGGCCTGGAGATCGCCGGCGTGTACCACTCCCACACCCACACCGACGCCTACCCGTCGCCCACCGACGTACGCCAGGCGCCCGACCCGGCGTGGCACTACGTGGTGGTGTCGCTGCGGGAGGCCGAGCCCATGGTGCGCTCCTACCGCATCGTCGACGGGACGGTGACCGAGGAACCTGTCATCGACGAACCCCGGTAGGCCGTAGGATCGACGCCGTCCGCCGTTCCCGCCGCCGGAGGCGACCGTGCCCGTCGAAGTCCGCCTGCCCACAGTCCTGCGCCAGAACGCTGCCGGCCAGGCAACGATCACGGCCAACGGCGCCACCCTGGCCGAGGTCCTCGACGACGTCGTCCGCCAGTTCCCCCTCATGGCCGGCAAGGTCGTCACCGACGACGGTGCCCTGCACAAGTTCGTGAACGTGTACCGCAACGACGAGGACGTGCGTTACCTGAGTCAGCTCGACACGCCGGTGGCCGACGCCGACGTCATCTCCATCCTCCCGGCCGTCGCCGGGGGTTAGGGCGGCCGCATGGCCGTGGTGCGGTCGGTCCTGGAGCTGATCGGCGACACGCCGCTGGTCGACGTGAGCCACCTCAGCCCGGTGGCGGGCGTGCGCATCCTGGTCAAGCTCGAAGGCCAGAACCCCGGTGGCTCGGTGAAGGACCGCATCGCCCTGGCCATGGTCACCGACGCCGAGGCCGCCGGGCGCCTCCGCCCGGGCCAGACCATCCTCGAGCCGTCGTCGGGCAACACCGGCATCGGCCTGGCCCTGGTCTGCCGCCTCAAGGGCTATCGCCTCCGCGTGGTGCTGCCCGAGAACGTGTCGATCGAGCGCCGGCAGCTCCTCGAGATCTTCGGGGCCGAGATCGTGCTCTCGCCGGGTGAGGAGGGCTCGAACGGGGCCGTGCGCATGGCCCAGCGCCTGGCCGCCGAGGCCGAGGACGTGGCCTTCCTCTACCAGTACGGGAACCCGGCCAACCCCGACGCCCACTACCGGGGGACGGGCCCGGAGATCTGGCGGGACTGCCCCGAGGTCACCCATTTCGTGTCCGGCCTGGGCACGAGCGGGACGCTGATGGGGGTGGGCCGCTACCTCAAGGAGCGCAACCCGGCGGTACAGGTGTGGGCGGTCGAGCCTCCGGCGGGCGAGCTGGTGTCGGGCCTGCGCAACCTCGACGACGGGTTCGTTCCCGAGGTCTTCGATCCCGGCCTGCTCGACCGCAAGCTCATCGTGCGCCCGCGCGAGTCGATCGAGTGGACCCGTCGCCTCACCGCCGAGGCGGCCATCTTCGCCGGGATCTCCTCGGGGGCGGCCATGGCGGGGGCGGCCAAGGCGGCGCGTGAGCTGGAGGAGGGTGTGATCGTCACCGTGCTGGCCGACGGCGGGTGGAAGTACCTCTCGACGGGTGCGTGGACCGACGACCTCGACGAGGTCGTCGAGCGCGCCTCCCGCATCGTGTATTTCTGATGGACGACCGGCCCATCGGCATGTTCGACAGCGGCTTCGGGGGACTTACCGTGGCCCGGGCCCTGATCGACCTGCTCCCCGACGAGGACCTGGTGTACTTCGGCGACACCGGGCGGTACCCGTACGGTCCCCGGCCCCTCGGCCAGGTCCGGGAGTTCGCCCGCCAGATCACGTCGACGCTGATCGACGTCCACGACGTCAAGATGGTGGTGGTGGCCTGCAACACCGCGGCCGCGGCCGCCCTCGAGGCCCTGCGCTTCGACTGCGAGGTTCCCGTGGTCGGCGTGGTCGACCCCGGCGTGCGGGCGGCGGTGTCGGCCACCCGCAACGGCCGGCTGGGGGTGATCGGCACGGTGGGCACCATCGCCTCCGGTGCCTACCAGCGCGCCGTCGCGGCCACCCGGGCGCCGGTCGGGCTCACGTGCGCTTCGTGCCCCGGCTTCGTGGAGCTCGTGGAACGGGACGAGACAGGCACCGACCAGGCCTACGTGCTGGCTGAGCGCCTGCTCGCGCCCCTCGGCGACGCCGCCGTCGACACCCTGCTGCTCGGGTGCACCCACTACCCGTTCCTGGCCCGGACCATCAGCGACGTGATGGGCCGCGACGTGGTGCTGGTGTCGTCGGCCGACGAGACCGCCTTCGAGGTGCGCTCGATCCTCGACGACACCGGGCTCGGAAAGCGGTCGGGGGCAGGCGGCGGCAAGGGCCGGCACCACTTCGTGTCGTCGGGCGACGTGGCCTGGTTCCGCGACCTGGGCGGCCGCCTCCTCGGCCCGGAGCTCGACGGCGTGGAGGGGTGGGAGTGGTGAGCGAGGCCGGCCTCACCGTGACCGTGCTGGGATGCTCGGGGACCTACGCGGCCCCGGGTGGGGCGTGCAGCGGGTACCTGGTCGACGACGGCCGGACCTGCGTGTGGGTCGACGCCGGCCCGGGCACCCTCGCCAACCTCCAGGGCCACGTGGCCTTCGACGCGGTCGACGCGGTGGTGCTGAGTCACGAGCACCCCGACCACTGGACCGACCTGGAGGGGTTCGTGAACGTGCTCCGCCACGTCGCCCCGCGCCAGGGCGTGCCCGTCTACGCCCCCGCCGGCCTGCGCGACCACACCTACGGCGACAACGGCCCGCAGCTGGCCTGGAACACGGTGGCCGGCGGCGACCACGTGCGTATCGGCTCGCTCGACCTGTCGTTCTCGCGTACCGACCACGGGCCCGAGACGCTGGCCGTGCGGGTCGACGGTGGGGGCCGTTCACTCGGCTATTCGGCCGACACGGGTCCGGACTGGTCGCTCGAGGCCCTGGGCCCCGGTCTCGACCTGGCCCTGTGTGAGGCCACCGTGCCCCGCGAGATGGAGGGAACCATGCAGCACTTGTCAGCCGGTCAGGCCGGGGCGTCGGCGCGGGCGGCAGGGGTGGGACGGCTCGTGCTCACCCACATCTGGCCCGCCCTCGATCCCGACCACAGCCGCGCCGAGGGCGCCGAGGCCTTCGGGGCACCGGTCGACGCGGCCGTCGTGGGCGCCCGGTACTCGGCATGAGGGCCGACGGCCGCCAGCCCGACGACCTGCGCCCGGTGTCGTTCCAGCGCGACTTCACCGAGTTCGCCCCCGGATCGGTGCTGGTGTCGATGGGGCGGACGCGAGTGCTGTGCACGGCGTCGGTGGAGGAGCGCGTGCCGCCGTGGATGCGGGGCAAGGGATCGGGCTGGCTCACCGCCGAGTACTCCATGCTGCCCGGGTCCACGTCGGAACGGTCCAGCCGGGAGGTCAACAAGGGCAAGCCGTCGGGGCGCACCCAGGAGATCCAGCGCCTGATCGGGCGGTCGCTCCGCTCGGTCACCGACCTGGTTCTCACCGGGGAGCGCCAGATCGTGCTCGACTGCGACGTCCTCCAGGCCGACGGGGGCACGCGCACGGCGGGCCGCTCCGGCGCCGACGTGGCCGCCCCCGCCGCCTTCCCCCGGCTGGTGGCGGCGGGCATGCTCCGGGCCCATCCCATGTCGACGGCGTGCGCAGCGGTCTCGGTGGGAGTGGTGGACGCCGTCCCCCTGCTGGATCTCGACTACTCCGAGGACGTCCGCGCCGGCGTCGACATGAACGTGGTGATGACCTCGACGGGCCGGTTCGTCGAGGTGCAGGGGACGGCCGAGGGGCTGGCCTTCAGCCGCAGCGAGCTCGACGACCTGCTGGGCCTGGCCGAGCACGGCATCGCCGCCATCCTCGAGCACCAGACCCAGGTACTGGCGGTGCCGCCACCGCCCCGGTGAGGGTGGTGCTGGCCACCGCCAACCCCGACAAGGTGGCCGAGATCGCGCCGCTGCTCGCCGGCTTCGAGGTGGTGCCCCGGCCGTCGGCGCTGGCCGAGGTGGAGGAGACGGCCGACACCCTCGAGGGCAACGCCCGCCTGAAGGCGGAAGCGGTGTGCCGGTTCACCGGTGAGGCGGCGGTGGCCGACGACACCGGCCTGGAGGTGGACGCCCTGGGCGGTCGCCCCGGCGTGTGGTCGGCCCGGTTCGCCGGCGACGGGGCCACCTACGCCGACAACGTGGCCAAGCTCCTGGCCGCCATGGAAGGCGTCGACGACCGCCGGGCCCGGTTCCGTACCGTCGCCCTGGCCGCGTTTCCCGATGGCCGCGAGGTCGTGGCCGAGGGCACCGTCGAGGGGCGCATCGACACCGCGCCCCGGGGCGCCCACGGGTTCGGGTACGACCCCGTGTTCGTCCCCGACGACGGGGACGGCCGCACCTTCGCGGAGATGACCACCGCCGAGAAGGAGGCCGTCTCCCACCGCGGCCGCGCCTTCCGCACCCTCGCCCGTTCTTTGCGCGATTTCTAACAACCCGTGTTGGATTTCGCGCTCAGAACGGAGCGGACAGCTCGGGCGACCCGTGCGGGGTGGTGGGTCACGTCGTCCCAGGTGAATCGCAGGACGATCCAGCCCATGGCGACCAGGTCGTTCTGGCGAACCCGGTCGCGGCGGAAGGCATCCAGCGAGGAATGTGTCTCGTAGCCATCGAGCTCGATGGCGACGAGGTCGCCCGGGTAGGCGAAATCGATCCGGCCGACGAGACGGCTGCCCGACCGGACCTCGTGCTGACAGATGGGCTGAGGAAGGCCCTGGTGGCGACACAGGCGTAGCATCCGAGCCTCGAGGACGGACTCGGCCAGCTCCGCGGCGGCGGAACGTTCGTCGAGCAAGGAGCGGAGGGCGCCCGCCCCCCGACGTCCCCGCCGAGCCACGAAGTCGAGAGCTTCCCGCAGCTCGTGCAGGGTCACGAGCCGGCGGCTGAGAGCCAGGTCGAGCGCCCGCTCCACAAACCAGACCGGTCCGACCGCCCCGAGGTCGAGGAGGGTACGCGAAGGAGTTGTGACGGCCATTCGGTCCCTGCGAGTGACGTGGAACGGGACCAGGTCGGTCGAACGGTGGACCACCACCCCCTCGAGCCGGTGCATGCGCCCGGGGGGCACACAGAGCTCGACGACCTGGCATCCCGCCTCCGCGAATCCCCACAGCCGGGCCGCGGCGCGGTGGGATGCGACGGCACCGGGTCCTGCCGCAAGGCTGGCGGCAAGCAGACGCTGTTCCCAGGACTCGGGAGCACCCGAGACGCGGTAGACACCCGCGTGGACCTGATCCCACTGCCCGGTCTCGCGCCGGTGCTGGATCTGACGGAGGGAGTAGCCCGCGGCCAGCGCCTGCTTCTGCGTAAACAGCGCCCATTGAGCCTGGGCGATGGCTGTCAGCGACGGGTACATGGCCGTAATCCAACCAGTGAGGTACGACATCAATCCGTTCTGGGCGCGAAATCCAACATGGGCTGTTAGAAATCGCGCAAAGAACGCCTGGGGGTCGGTTCAGGGGTTGGTGAAGCCTTCGGGGAGGAGGAGGTCGCCGTAGTACACCTGCCAGGCGTGGTAGGCGAGGTAGGCCCGCTCGTCGGCCCGGATGACCTCGGCGTAGGCGGTGATGGCCCTCACGTAGGAGTTGCTGTTGTTGTAGGCGAACAGGGCTCTGGCCATGTCGGACGGGGCCCCCCGGCTCTTCAGCAGGCGGGCGGCGGCGAAGATGGCGTCGTGGTCTGAGGTGATGTCACCGCCTTCCCCGTAGATCTCCCACGTGGCGGGCAGGAACTGCATCGGGCCCCGGGCGCCCGCGCTGCTGTCGCCGCGGATGCGTCCCATGCGGGTCTCGACCAGGTTGATGGCGGCCAGGTACTCCCACTCCACCCCGACTGCGGCGGCGGCGGCCTTGTACTCGGCGACGAGCGTGGCCGCGGGTGCGGGCGCCACGATGCGCCAGCGGGGGAGCTCGGCACGCGGTTCCGCCAGCCGGGTCAGTGCCGCGCCGGCGGCCACGTTGGCGGCGACCGCGGCCCGGACGGCTTCGGGCACGAGGGCGATGACCTCGGGTTGCCACTCGGGTCGGGCCACCACGAGCCGGTACAGGTCCTGCTGGCGGCGGCCCAGGTCGGCGACCTCGGCCTCCGGTGTGGACGGCAGACGGATGGCCGTCTCGACCGTGCCCAGGCGGGCGGCCACCGACGCCGCCGTCTCCGCGGGTGCCGTTGTGGACGTCGGGCGCGACAGGGTGCCGGCGACCAGG
>CAYTTL010000031.1:14066-17752 GCA_964440725.1 uncultured Acidimicrobiales bacterium
AGTCCCGCCGCCACCCGCGGCCAGGGCCGGCCCCAGGACGAGGGCAACCAGGCCGACCAGGGCAGCCGGGATCCGGGCGGGCGCGCCGTGGGGGCCGGCGCGAGCCCGGCGGCGGGGGCTCACAGTCGGCCTGATGTCGGTTAGGCCGGCGCGGGGCGTGCTCGCCGAGGGCGGTGAGACTCGACGTGCTGCTCGCCCGACGCCTGGGCGAGGACGAGCGTCGAGGACAACTCGCTCTCCCAGCCGCACCGGCACCGAACCGAGTGTCCACGGGACGTTCCGTCGTCGCGGAACTGCATGCTCCCCCGGATTCCGTGGGAGCGGCGTACATCGCTCACTCGAACAGCATCGCCCGGGATCGTTCGTCGTGGCAAGCTCGGGCTCCGCAGCCGCGAGCTACCGGGCTGTCAGGCTCCTTCCATGCGGGCCGGGGTCATCGGCGGCACGTCCCACATCTGGCGCAGGCTCTGGCTCACACCGGCGCGAGCCTCGGTGGGGGGATCGTTGGGCGGCGAGCTGCTGATGCCGGACAGCGTCGCCTGCAGCTCCTCGGCGACCGGGCCGGCGGAACGAACGGCCACGTCGCCGAGCGACATGATCCCGACCGGCTTGTCGTGCACCACCACCGGCACCCGCCGTACTGCGTTCTCGCGCATGACCTCGAGGGCGTCGATGACCGAGTCCGACGGCGACACGGTCGCCACGTCCTCGGTGCACATCTCGCCGAGTGTCGTCCGATCGAGCCCTCTCGCGGTGACGACGGCGCGGGTCACGATGTCGCGATCGGTGACGAGGCCGAACAGGGCCTCGTTGCTGTCGACGACCAGGACGGAGCCGACGTTGGCGTCGGCCATGGCTTTGGCGGCGTCCAGAATCGTTGCCGTTTCCTGCCTCACCAGCGGGTGGGCAGTCATGACGTCTCGGACCTGTTGCATGGACTGTCTCCTCTCGTGCAGACCTTCGGGAAGCTCGGCACAGACCGCATTCGCGGTCGGAAACCTTGGGCGCAGAGGGTCTAGACCTCGTTGCCGAAGCCGACAGCATGGGCCACCAAGATGAGAACCACCTGTGAACGAGCAGGTTCCGTCCCGGGGGGCCGGCGTTCACCGAGAAGCCGTGGTGGGTGCGCAAAGGTTTACGGACGGTGAACGACGGGGTACGCCCAGGTGAACGACGGGGTAGGCGTTATGGAGGAGGGGTAGAGCGGCAGTGCCCGACGCTCCCGTGCTCCCGGCCGCCCTCGCGTCATGGGGGGGCGACGCCCTGGATGTCGGCATGGCTGTGCTCGTGGAGGAGCGGTACCTCCAGCAGCCCCAGCCCGCGGGACTGATCGCCGCCCTCGACGCCCGCCAGCACCGGGTCTCGGTGGTCGACCCCGACGTGGTCGTGCACGACCTCACCGGCCGGCCCTGGATCGCCGCCGCGTCGTGCGTCGTGGCCCGGGGCCGCAGCCTGGCGCTGGTCACGGCACTCGCTGTGGCCGAGCGGTTCGGCGTGCGGACCATCAACCGGTCGTCGGCGGTGCTCGCCGTCAAGGACAAGGCGGCCATGGCCGCGACCTTGGCGGCGGCCGGCGTGCCCACCCCTGATACGTGGGTCGGCCCGACCGCAGAACTGGCCTGCGCCATCCCGGCGAGTGCCTATCCCATCCTGGTCAAGCCGGTGTTCGGCGACAACGCACGGGGCATACGACTGGTGACCGGAGACCAGGAGCTCCTCGCCCTTGGCTGGCCGGAGGACACGGCTCTGGCACAGCGCTTCGTGGCCGGCGACGGTACCGACGTCAAGGTGTACGCAATCGGCGGCCGCTACTGGGCGGTCCGGGTGCCGTCGCCGTTGCCGCCAAGCCCGGAAGTACCAGGACGAGCGCCCGAACCGGTGTCCATGACGCCGGAACTGGGCGCGCTCGCCGAACGGTGCGGGCGGCTGTTCGGATTGGAGCTGTTCGGGGTGGACTGCCTCTGCACGCCGGATGGACCGGTCGTGGTCGAGGTGAACGACTTCCCCAACTATCGGGGCGTACCCGAAGCCGGCGACGCGCTCGCCGACTATGTAATGAGCGAGATCGGGGTGGGACCATGAAGGTCGCCTTCATCATCGTCAACCGGGCCTCCGCCACGGAGACGTCCGTCACCCACGAGGTCATCGGGCTCCTCCGCGAGTGGGGGGTGGAGGTCACGCTCCTCTATCCGGACGCCAACCTGATCGACCTGCACGACGTGCGCGTCGATCACGACCTCTACGTGCTGAAGTCGGGTACGGAGCTGGCGCTCGGACTCGCCGCCATGCTCGACGCCCTGGGCGCCACGATCATCAACCCGTACCAGGCGACCGCCCGCTGCCGGGACAAGATCGTGGCCACCCGCATCCTGCAGACCGCCGACGTTCCGGTTCCCAAGACGTACGCCGCCGCCCATCCGTCGGAGCTCGCTGTCCTTCTCGACGACGGCCCCCTGGTCGTGAAGCCCCATCGCGGGTCCAAGGGGCGCGGCGTGCAGGTCGTCTGGGACGCCGACGAGCTGGGTGATGTCGCCACGGCCACGGGGCCGATCCTCGCTCAGCGCTATCACGAGCCGACGGGTCGTGACCGCAAGCTGTACTGCATGGGAGGCCAGCTCTTCGGTGTGAAACGGGTGTGGCCGGTGCGCAGCTACGAGGACAAGCTCGGGGAACCGTTCACCGTGACCGCCGAGCTGCACGAGATCGCCACCCGCGCCGCGGCGGCGTTCGGGATCGACTTGTTCGGCCTCGACATCATCTTGAGCGAAGGTCGGCCCTACGTGGTCGACGTCAACCCCTTGCCCGGCTTCAAGGGTGTGCCCGATGCCGCCCTGCGCCTGGCCGACTACGTCTATGAAGCATCTCGTCGCGCGGTCGACGCCGCCCGACTCGCAGGGGTTGTCGCATGAGGGCGGTCGTGATCGGTCCCGGCCGCATCGGCTGCGGGTTCGCCGGCCAGCTGCTGCGGCACTCGGGCTGGGAGGTCTGCTTTGTCGGTCGGGGTCAGGTGGTCGACCTGCTGGCCCGCCACCGACGGTACGTCGTGCGCCTGGTGGACGGCGCCGATGTCGACGACGTCGTGGTCGAGGGCGTGTCGGCGCTGCACATCACCGACGAGCGGGCTGCTGCCGTCGCCATCGCCGAGGCCGACCTGGTGGCCACCGCCGTTGGCCCGGGCAACCTCGCGGCCGTCGCCCCGACCATCGCCACCGGGCTCAGGTCCCGGGAGGCGCCGACCAACGTCATCGCCTTCGAAAACTTGCTGGGGGCGGGTGCCCACCTGCGTGACCAGGTGGCGCTGCACCTGCCCCCGGGGTTCCCACTCGACCGCCACGGGTTCTCCGGCGCGGTGGTGAGCAGAGCGGTGTCGCACCGCCTCTCGCCGGTTGGGCCCGGCGACCCCCTCATCTTCATGGGCGACCGGCCGTCGACGTTCTGGGTCGACGCCCAGGCTCTGCGGGAGCCGCTACCCCAGGCCACCGGGCTGGTCGCCACCGACCGGTACGAGGCCCACGTCCAGCGGAAGCTGTACACCTACAGCGCCGGCCACGCCGCCTGCGCCTACCTCGGGTTCCTGAAGGGCTACCACTACGTCCACAGCGCCATCCGGGACCCCGAGATTCGAGCGGCGGTGCGGGCGGCGATGGCCGAGGGCCGACGGGGCCTCGCCGCCCGTCACGGGGCCG
>CAYTTL010000032.1:0-1823 GCA_964440725.1 uncultured Acidimicrobiales bacterium
GGCATCTCCATGGTGAAGGGCAAGGAGGTCACGTCGCGGTCCACCACCGACGACTTGCCCCGGATCGTGGACAAGATCCAGTCGGAGACCCAGGAGGGGCCCTGCGTCGACGCCATCAAGCACCATGAGGTGTTCGTCACCGGTGCGCTCTCGCAGGAGGTGCGCTGGCCGGCTTTCTCCGGGCGGGCGCACGAGGAGACGGGGGTGGAGAGCATTCTCTCCCTGCGCCTCTTCGCCGCCGAGGACACGATGGGGGCGCTGAACCTCTACAGCCGGAAGGGCGACGCCTTCGACGACCACGACATCGCCGTCGGATCGATCTTCGCCGCCCACGCCGCGGTGGCCCTGTCAACGGCCCAACGGGAGGCCCACCTCGAAGCCAAGGCCGAGGGACGCGACGTCATCGGGATGGCCAAGGGCATCATCATCGCCCAGCAGCAGGTGTCCGACGACGAGGCGTTCGACATTCTCCGGCGAGCGTCCCAGCGGATGAACATCAAGCTCCGTGAGCTGGCCGTACAACTGGTCGAACATCGGCCGCCGGAAGAACCAACCGAGCACGTCTCCGCCGATCGAGGCTGACAGGGTCGGCGAGTCGGGGGCCGGCGGCCACCGCCGGCCGCCTGCCCGGCAGGGGCACCGGTAGGCTCGCAGCCGTGCCCATCACGCCACTCGTCGAGCTCGGACGCCGGGTCAAGGCGGCGTCTCGCGTCGTCGCCACCGCCTCGACGGCCGTCAAGGACGAGGCCCTGCGCGCCGCCGCCGAGCTGTTGGTGCAGCGCACGGCCGAGGTCCTCGAGGCCAACGCCGGTGATGTCTCGCGCGCCCAAGCCGCCGGTACGGCCGAAACCGTGATCGACCGCCTCCGCCTCAGCGCCTCGCGGGTCGAGGCCATGGCCGACGGCCTCCGCCAGGTCGCCGCCCTCCCCGACCCCGTGGGCCAGGTGGTCGAGGGCTGGACCCGCCCGAACGGCCTGGTCATCGAGAAGGTGCGCGTGCCCCTCGGCGTGGTGGCGGTCATCTACGAGAACCGCCCCAACGTCACCAGCGACGCCTTCGGCCTGTGCCTGAAGGCGGGCAACGCCGCCTTCCTGCGGGGATCGTCGGCCGCCCTCGAGTCCAACCGGGTCATCGCCGCAGCCCTGCGCGACGGCGTGGCCAAGGCGGGCCTGCCCGCCGACGCCCTGGTGCTGGTGGAGGACACCTCCCACGAGGCCGCCGTCGAGTTCATGCGCCTCCGTGAGTCGGTCGACTGTCTCGTCCCCCGGGGAGGCCGGTCGCTCATCGCTGCCGTGCTGGAGCACGCCACGGTGCCCTACGTGATCGATGGTGACGGCAACTGCCACGTCTACGTCGACGCCTACGCCGACCTCGACCAGGCCCTCGACATCGTGGTCAACGCCAAGACCCAGCGTCCCTCGGTGTGCAACGCCGCCGAGTCGCTGGTCGTGCACGAGGCGGTGGCCGGTGCCTTTCTGCCTCGGGCGGCGTCCGCCCTCGACGGCGTCGAGCTCGTCGGCGACGGGGCGGCGCGGGCGATTGTGGCCACCATGGCCGAGGCCACCGACGCCGACTTCGGCACCGAGTTCCTCGGCCTCAAGCTGTCGGTGGCCGTCGTCGGGTCCCTCGACGCGGCGATCGCCCACGTCAACCGCTTCGGCAGCGGCCACACCGAGGCCATCTGCACCCGTGACCTGGCGTCGGCGCGCCGCTTCACCGCCGAGGTCGACGCCGCCGCCGTGGTGGTCAACGCCTCCACCCGGTTCACCGACGGCGAGCAGTTCGGGTTCGGCGCCGAGATCGGCATAAGCACCCAGAAGCTG
>CAYTTL010000032.1:1833-17741 GCA_964440725.1 uncultured Acidimicrobiales bacterium
TGCACGCCCGCGGGCCCATGGGACTGCGCGAGCTCACCACCTGCAAGTACGTCGTGACAGGGGACGGGCAGGTACGTAACTGATGGGCCGACGCCTGGGGTCGGCGGCCGACGTGCAGACGGGGCTGGCGTCGGTCGACTACCTGGCCGACGAGGCCATCGCCGCCGTGGTGTTCCTGGCCGACCGCCTCGACAAGCCGGTGCTGGTCGAGGGGCCGGCGGGCACGGGAAAGACCGAGCTGGCCAAGTCGGTCGCGGCCATGTCGGGCGCTCGCCTCATCCGCCTGCAGTGCTACGAGGGGCTCGACGAGGCAAAAGCCCTCTACGAGTGGAATTACCGCAAGCAGCTCCTGCGCATCCAGGCCGAGACGGGCAGCCGCTCGTGGAGCGATGTCGAGGGAGACATATTCAGCGAGGAGTTCCTGCTCACCCGCCCCCTGCTCGAGGCCATCCGGGCCGACGAGCCCGTCGTCCTGCTCGTCGACGAGGTCGACCGGTTGGAGGTGGAGACCGAGGCCCTCCTGCTCGAGGTCCTCTCCGACTGGCAGGTGTCGGTTCCCGAGCTGGGGACCGTGCGGGCAACCCGGATCCCGCTGGTGTTCCTCACGTCCAACAACACCCGCGACCTGTCCGAAGCCTTGAAGCGCCGCTGCTTGTACCTCCACGTCGACTACCCCGACGCCGGGCGGGAGCGGGCCATCGTGATGGCCAAGGTGCCGGGAATCGCCGAGCACCTGGCCGACCAGGTCGCCAGGGTGGTGCGGTCCATCCGCCAGCTCGACCTGACGAAACCGCCGTCGGTCTCGGAGACCCTCGACTGGGCCCGCACCCTGATGCTGCTCGACATCGAGGCCGTCGACGCGGAGGCGGCCGCCACCACCCTGCACGTCCTGTTGAAGAACCGCGCCGACATCGACCGAGCCGCACGGGAGTTGCGCACGGCCGAGTCGTCCGCCGGCTGACGGCGCGCCGGCGTGCTCGACGTCCTGACCGGGTTCGTCGCCGAGCTCCGGGCCGCCGGCCTGCCCGTGGCCCTCACCGAGTCCCTCGACGCCCTGGCCGCGGTGCGACACGTCGACCTCGGTGACCGGGTCGCCTTCAAGGCGGCCCTGGCCGCGACCCTCGTGAAGCGCCAGGAGCACCGGGCCGTCTTCGACACCGTGTTCGAAGTGTGGTTCTCCCTGCGCGCCGCCTCGGCCCTCGCCGGGACGGCGGTGCCCGTAGCCGACGAGGCGCCCCTCGACGATGCCGCCCTGGCCCAGTTGGTGGCCGACGCGGTCGAGAACGGCGACGCCGACGCACTCGCCGCACTGGCCCGCCTGGCGGTCGCCCGCTTCGGGGGCATGGACACGGGCCGCCAGGTGGGCGCGTCCTATCACCTCCACCAGGCCTGGCGGCGCCTCGACGTCGACGGCGCCCTCGCCCGGCTCCTGGGGGCGGCCGCCGCCCCCGACGACGGCGCGCCGCCCGGTCTGCTCGAGCACCGCCTGCGCGGCGACGAGTACCGGGCCAATGTCGACCGTCTCCGGACGGAGGTGGAGGCCGAGGTGCGGCGCCGGCTGGTGTCGGAGCGGGGCGCCGCGGCCGTGGCCCGCTCGCTGCGCCGCCCCCTGCCCGAAGACGTCGACTTCATGCACGCCACCCGCGAGGAGATGGCCGCCCTGCGCCGGGCCCTGCTACCGCTGTCACGCCGCCTGGCCGTGCGCCTGGCGCGGCGGCGCCGGCATCGCCGTCGGGGGTCGCTCGATTTCCGGTCGACGGTTCGCCACTCGCTGTCCTACGGCGGTGTGCCCGCCGAGCCGCAGTTCCGCCATCCTCGCCCGGCCAAGCCGGAGATCATGGTTGTCGCCGACGTGTCCGGGTCGGTGGCGGCCTTCGCCCGCTTCACCCTGCAGTTCGTGCACGCCCTGTCGGGTCAGTTCTCCCGGGTGCGGTCGTTCGTGTTCGTGGACGGGATCGACGAGGTCACCCGCCTGTTCGAAGGCGCCGACGACCTGGCCCACGCCATCCAACGGGTCAACACCGAGGCCGATGTCATCTGGGCCGAGGGCCATTCCGACTACGGCCACGCCCTCACCGTGTTCTGGGAACGGTGGGGGGCGGAGCTGACGCCGCGCACCACGGTCGTCGTGCTTGGCGACGCCCGGAACAACTACCACGCTCCGGCGGCCTGGGCGGTGGGCGAGGTCGGTCGGCGGGCCCGGCACCTGTGGTGGCTCAACCCCGAGCCCCGGTCGTACTGGGACACGGGCGACTCGGTCATCTCCACCTACGCCGCCCACTGCGACGGCGTCTACGAGTGCCGCAACCTCCGGCAGCTCGAGCGGTTCGTGGAGCGCATCGGGTGACGCCCGGGAGACGTTGATCACCCGGCGCGCCCGTCCCGGTGCCGGGTGGTCGCTGGTCGTGCCACCGCTGGCAGGCATGGCCGCGGTGGTCGTGGCCACCGGCAAGGGACTGTACGTGAGCCCCGACTCGGTGTTCTACGTGGGCACCGCCCGCAGCCTGCTCGAAGGCCGGGGGTGGACGCCTCCGCCCGGCCTCCCTTCTGTCGACCACTTTCCCCCGGTCTTCACCCTGGCCCTCGCCGGCGTCGGGCGCCTGGGGCCCGACCCCCTCGACGCCGCCCGGGTGGTCAACGTGGTGGCCTGCGGCGCGATCATCGCCCTGGTCGGCTTCGTCCTGCGACGCCAGACCGGGTCGGTGACGGCCGCCCTGGCCGGCTCGGTGCTCGCCCTGCTCGCCGTCGACCTCCTCACGTTCTCAGCCGCGGCACTGAGCGAGCCCCTGTTCGTGCTGCTGGGCCTGGCGGGCCTGGTGGCCCTCGCCGCCTACCTCGACAGTCGTCGTCCCGCCCTGTTCGCCGTCGCTACCGCCCTGGTGGCCGCCGCCGTCCTCACCCGGTACGTAGGGGTGGCGCTGGTGGTGGCCGGTTGTGCCGCCCTGGTCCACCGCGGGGCCAGGCGCCGCCTGCACGGCGCGGTCGATGCCGCCGTGTTCGCCGGGGTCGTGGCGGTGCCGGTGCTGGGCTGGATGGTGTGGGCCGGCCGGGCCGGACGCACCGGCACCCCTGCCGGTGCCGACCGGGCTCTCGCCCTGCACCTTCCCGACCTTGACTACGTGGGCCAGGCCGTGCGCCCGCTGGCCCGGTGGGTCGTGCCCCTGGTGCCGCCGGGGCTTGGCTTGGCGCTCGCCGTGGCGGTCGTGGTCGCCGGCGTGATCGTGCTGCGCCGCCCACCCGGGGATCCCGCTGTTCCCGTGCGCGGATCGCGCCGGATACCACCGCGTTTCGCGCACGAGAACGGTGCGTCGCCCCGGGCACCCATGGCCGCGCTGCCGTGGCTGCTGGGCGCGTTCGCCGTCGCCTATCTCGCCGTCCTGGTCGTCGACCGTGCCGTGCTCGATGCCAGCGGCAGACTGGATGCCCGCTTTCTGGCCCCACTCCACGTCGTCGCCATCCTCCTCGTGGTGCCGCCCGTGTACCGGGCGTGGCGCGCCGGGCGTGTTCCCGGTGCGGCCCTCGCGGTGGCCGCCGCGGTGATGGCGCTGCTGGTCGTCGACGCCGCCGCCTGGATGGTGGGTGGCATCACCGACGTGGGAATCTCCCGCCGGGGGTACACGGCGGAGGCCTGGCGGCGGTCCGACGTGGTGACCGCCGTCGCCGCCACCGACGCCGGCGAGCCCGTCTACACCAACGGCTTCGACGCCGTGTTCCTGCTGACCGGTCGGAAAACCTTGGCCCTCCCGGCCGAGCGGGACCACCTCACCGGTCGGGTCAACCCGCGCTACGCCGAGGAGCTGGACGCCATTCGACGCCGCGGCGGCCTAGTGGCGTACTTCAGTGCGGTGACGGCCCGCCGGTCGTTTCTTCCCTCGCAGGCCGAGCTGGAGGCGGCCCTGCCCCTCGAGCGGGTGGCGACCGACGACGTCGGCACCCTGTTCCGCCTGACTGGCCCCGAACCCCGCTCGGGCCGCTAGCCGCGCAGCAGCTCGGCGACCCCGAAGGCCAGGTCGAGGGACTGATGGGCGTTGAGGCGGGGGTCGCACATGGTGGTGTACCGCTCGGCGAGGTGGTCGTCGAGCAGACCGTCCCCGCCCCCCAGGCACTCGGTGACGTCGTCGCCGGTGAGCTCGACGTGCACGCCGCCGGGCCACGAGTTCTCGGCCCGGTGCACGGCGAAGAAGATGCGGATCTCGGCGAGGATGTCGTCGAAGCGCCGGGTCTTGCGTCCCGACGGCGACTGGAAGGTGTTGCCGTGCATTGGGTCGCACACCCACACGACCGGGTGGCCGGCGTCGCGGACGGCCCGCACCAGCGGGGGAAGGAGCTCCTCGGCCCGTGTCGCCCCCATGCGCGTGATCAGGGTGAGCCGGCCCGGGACCCGCTCGGGATTGAGGACGCCGCACAGGGCGACGGCCTCGTCGGGCGACGCCGAGGGCCCGAGCTTCACGCCCACCGGATTGTCGACGCCCTGGAGGAACGACACGTGGGCTCCGTCGAGGCGACGGGTGCGGTCGCCCACCCACAGGAGGTGGGCCGAGCAGTCGTACCACTTGCCGGTGAGTGAGTCCTGACGGGTGAGGGCTTCCTCGTAGCCCAGCAGGAGGGCCTCGTGGCACGTCCAGAAGTCGACCTCGTGGAAGGTGGACTCGGTCGACAGGTCGATGCCGCACGCGGCCATGAAGTGCAGGGCCCGGTCGATCTCGTTGGCGATGGCCTCGTACCGCCGGCCCTGGCTGCTGCCGGCCACGAACTCCTGGTTCCACACGTGGACCTTGGTGAGGTCGGCGAAGCCACCCTTGGTGAACGCCCGCAGCAGGTTCATGGTGGATGCCGACTGGTGGTAGGCCTGCAGGAGGCGTACGGGGTCGGCCACCCGGGCCGCCGCGGTGGGGGCCTCGCCGTTGACCATGTGGCCCCGGAAAGCGGGGATCTCGGCGTCGCCCACCATCTCGGTGGGCGACGATCGGGGCTTGGCGAACTGCCCGGCGATACGTCCCATCTTCACCACGGGAACGCCGGCGCCGTAGGTGAGCACGACCGCCATCTGCAGGATCACCTTGAGCTTGTCGCGGATGGTGTCGCCCGAGAAGTCGAAGGACTCGGCGCAGTCACCTGCCTGGAGCAAGAAGGCCCCGCCGTCGGCCACCTGGGCCAGGCTGGCGGTGACGTTGCGGACCTCACCGGCGAAGACGAGCGGGGGGAGCGACCCGATGCGGGCCAGCACCTCGGCCAGCGCCGCGGCATCGGGCCAGTCGGGCTGCTGCTCCGCGGCGTAGCCCCGCCAGCTACTCGGCGTCCAGGCGGCGGTGGTCGTGTCGGAGCTCATGGTGCGCATCGATTCGGAATCATCGTCTACTCAGGTCTCGTCGTCGGGCTCGGGGTGGCGAGGCGTGCGACGTAATCGGTCGCGCCGCCATGCGCGTCGCACTTTCCCCCGCTCCAGGGTAGAGGCCAAACCGACCTTCGACCAGCCGGAATGCGAACCGGCGGCGCGCGCCCCTGCCGAACCGGGCCGTCACCCGTACACTCGTCGCCGTGCGATCCGGTGGTGGTGAGCGGATCGGCGTGTTCGGCGGAACCTTCGATCCCGTGCACATCGGCCACCTGGTGGCGGCGGTCGGCGCCCGCCACGCCCTCGGCCTCGACCGGGTGCTGCTCGTGGTGGCCAACCACCCCTGGCAGAAAACCGACCGGACGGTCACCGCGGCCGAGCACCGGATGGAGATGGTCGAGGCGGCCATCACGGGCGTCGGCGGCCTCGAAGCCAGCCCGCTGGAGATCGACCGCGGGGGGGACTCCTACACCGCCGACACCCTCGAGGCGCTCGCCGCCTCCGAGCCGGACAGCGAGCTGTTCCTGGTGGTCGGCACCGACCTGGTGGGTGACCTGCCCACCTGGCAGCGCGTCGACGTCGTGCGCCGGCTCGCCACCCTGGCGGTGGTGGCTCGCCCCGGCGCTCCCGACGTCGATCCCGGCCCGGGCTGGACCGTGGAACGGGTTGAGATCCCCGCTCTCGACGTGTCGGCGTCGGCGCTGCGGCACCGGGTCGCCACCGGGCTTCCCCTCGACTTCCTCGTGCCCCCGCCGGTAATCGACGTGATCGCCCGCCTGGGTCTGTACGCTGGAGGCAGATGACGACGGCGCCCGTCCAACGTCTCCACAGCCATCAGATGGCCCGTGACGTCCCCGGGTGCCCGTGATCGACGTCTCGTCGGCAACGTCGTCCCCGGCCACACGGGCCGCACCAACTTCTCCGATCGGGGGGATCTCCACGGACACGACAGTCGAAACCGAGCAGGAGCGCGGGCTGGAACAGGTCCGCGACTGGGCCCGGGAGTCGGCCCGCGCGGCCGATGCCAAGGGCGGTGACGACACCGTCATCCTGGAGATCGGTGCCGTCCTGGCCATCACCGACGCCTTCGTCATCACCAGCGGCCGCAACCACCGCCAGGTGCAGACCATCGCCGACGAGATCGAGGCGAGGTTGAAGGCGAATGGTGGGCCGGCGCCCCTCCGCACCGAAGGCCGCCACGAGGCGGAATGGGTGCTGCTCGACTACGGCGATTTCGTGGTCCACGTGTTCCTCGACGGGATCCGCAGCTTCTACGACCTCGAACGGCTCTGGCGCGACGCCCCCCGGGTCGAGTGGGGCGAGCCCGCCACGGTGTCCCGGGGGGACTGACTCCTCAGGAGACTGACTCCTCAGGGTTCGGGACGCCCAGGGCGGCGCGAACGGCGGCCTGGCCCTCGGCGACGGTCATGTGGGCCAGCTCGGGCAGCGGCAGGCCGAGGTGGCCCACCACCTCGTCGGCCACGAAGTAGCCCACCCGCCACTTCGTCTCCACGAACCCGCCACCGAAGAAGGCCTCCACCGTCTCGGGGGCGTCGATACCCGAGGCGAAGGCGTCCACCAGCTCGTCACGGTGCTCGCGACACCACGGGAGCCAGTCGTCGACGTCGGGGTGCCCGTACCAGAAGTACTCGTGGTCGGGGCGGCCGGGCACCACCTGGCGTGACGCCTCGATGGCCACGCCCTCGGCGAACGCCAGGGCGGCGGCGTCGTCGTCGGGAAAGACCTCCCCGGTGGCCAGCTCGCACCACGCGTGGGTGCTCTCGTGGGCCGCGAGGACCCGGGCGCCCTCGGGCGACTGGAACCACTCCAGGCAGTGGAACACGGCGACGTCGTCGCCCACCCGCCCGACGGCGGCGTTGGTCATGAAGCTCCCGACCAACAACACGTGCAGCGGTGAGGGGTCGAGGGCGATGCCGAGCACCCCGGCGAGCGCGGGGTCGATCTGCTCGATGTGGCTGCGCATCACCGGGGCGGCGTCGACCACCCGCTCGCGGACGTTGGACAGCTCCCGGGCCAGGGCCGTGCGTCCTTCGGCCGAGCCGTAGGCGGTGTTGAACGCCTCGAACACCTCGGGGAACTGCGACTCGTAGAGCTCGCGCCACTGGCCCTCCCGCTGCAAGGGGGTGTGCAGGGCGACTTTTCGGGCGAAGGTGTCGAATGCCGGGGTGGTGTCGAGAAGGCGGGCCATGGGTCGAGTCTCGGGCCCGCCGGGCCGCGCCGCAAGTGTGCGGCGTGGCCGGGGGTCACGGGCCTGACAGGTGGGGTCAGCCGAACTCGGCGACGGCCTGGTTGAAGCGGCTGTGCGTGGGCCGCCGCTCGGCGGCCGCAGCGAGCTCGTCGACGACCGCCACGGTCGTCATGGGGACGGCGGCGATCACCACCTCCGCCGCTGAGCCCACCTCGCCCAGGGGCGGGCCGCTCACGGTTCTCATCTCGGCGAGGGCGTGCTTCTCGGAGCAGCCCGGCCAGGGGGCCCAGCCCGACTTCTGGTAGAGGCGGATGACCGCCTCGTCCTGGACGGCCGGAGGGGCGTGGTGCGGGTAGCCGTCGTAGCCGAGCGACTGCCAGGTGCCGAGCATGAACTGGTAGGCGCCGTAGAAGGTGTCGCCGTTGTCGGCGGTGTAGTCACCGCCCGACTCGCAGGAGCGCAGGACGGCCAGGGCTTCGCGCGAGGGTCGAGCGGCGGAGGCGGCGTGGGCCGGGCCGGCCCCCGACAACACATCGGTGACGGCCGCAACCGCGGCGATGGACAGAGTGGCGGCGAGCGCCATGGTTCGGTGGGTGCGCATCTTGCGCCTCCTTGAAGGAGCCTGAGACAGGGCATCAGGGGTGGCTTGGGGTGCGGGCACTCGTCTGTGACCATGCAATCTCGCGAGTCGGGGTGCTCTGGACCTGGTTGGCCCGTACGAGGTGGAGACGGCGTCCCGGAGGGCGTGGGGGTGGGGGCGGGTGAGGTCCTCCTGGTGGGCGGACGGAAACAGAAGCGGGGGAGTGGCGGGCCGGCCCGGAAGTCGCAGGGCGCAGCACTCGGCGCGGGCGGCCCCTCCCGGGGCCACGGCCGACACTGTAGAAGGTCGTGCGACGGTTCACAAGGACCGCGGGGAGCCGGGGGCGTTCCCGGCCGTTCAAGTCCCACTCCCCCGACGCCGATCCTGAGGGCAGAAGGGTGGCTCAATCTGATGCAACCCACACGCGCTAGGGGCTCTGCCCATGCCATTACCGGGTGAGATCGGACGACTCAGGTGGCCTCCCCCGGTCCGCGGGCGCTTGCCGGCGACCGCCGGGTTGCAGGAGGCAGTTCCCGTCCCCGTCTCCCCGGACCTGGTCGACCACCGCGAGGAGGACGCGGCCAGCATGGTCGAGTCCCTGCTGGCCCTCTGGGGGGCGGCGGCCGCGGTCGTCCTCGTCGCCCTGGTGGCCGTGCCCCCGCCGGGCTCGCGCCTGGCCCCGCTCCTCTGGCTCGTTCTCTTCGGGGCGGCCGCCCTGGCGGCGGCGGCCCACTGGCGCCACCGGCTCCCCGGCTGGTCCGCCGAGGTGTGCTCCTGGGCCTGCCAGCTCGCCATCGGCGTGGTGGTCTGGGGCTACGGCGCCCAGTCGGCCCCGTTCACCATCCTGTACGCCTGGTTCGCCGTCCACGCCTTCTGGTTCCTGCCCTGGGAGCGGGCGGCGGGCCAGCTCGCAGTGGTGGTCGTCACCTACGGCATCGCCCTCGGTATCGGGGGCGGCGGGCGCCCGGGCCTGCAGTCGACCCTGACGCTGGCCAGCCTCGTCGCCGTGTGCACGTTTGTCGCCGTCCTCCGCCGCCGCTTCGACTGCCTGGTGCAGCGTCTGGCCGAGACGGCCGCCACCGATCGCCTCACCGGCCTGGGCAACCGCCACACCTTCGACGAGCTGGTGGAGCGCGAGTTCGAGCGCGCCCGGCGGGCCAACGAACCGCTCTCGCTGGTGCTGGGCGACCTCGACGGCTTCAAGGCGGTCAACGACCGCTACGGGCACCGGGCCGGCGACGAGGTGCTGCGACGGGTGGCCGCGGTGCTGGGCGAGAACTGCCGGCGGGCCGAGCCTCCGCTGCGCCTCGGCGGCGACGAGTTCGCCTTCGTGCTGGTGGCCACCGATGCTGCGGTGGCCCACCATTTCGCCGAACGCGTCCGCGAGGCGATCCGCGCCGAGTTCGCCGGCGATGCCCTGCCCATCACCTTCAGCCTGGGCCTGGCCAGCTACCCCCGGCACAGCCCGGGACTCGCCGACCTGTTCCGGGCGGCCGACGACGCCGTCTACGCGGCCAAGGCCGCCGGTCGCAACTGCACGGTGGTGGGGGCGTCGTACCTGACGGCGGTGCCCGACACCGGCGACACCTCGCCGGTGATTCCCCCCGGCTAGCCTGCCCCCATCCTCAGGCGACAGCGCCGAAGCGGAGCGGAAAGGTGGCGGGCGTTCGTGGCCGCCACGGTGACGGCGGTGGCGCTGGCCATTGCCGTCGCGCCGGCGGCGGGGGCGGCGACGCCGGCATCCGGGTCGACGTGCGCCGAGCTGATCGAGTCCTCCGACGACACCCTTGGCGGCCCGGCCGCCGAGGCGGCGGCGGCCTACCGCACCGCCTGCCTGCTGAAGAAGGGCGGCCTCGACGCCGACGGGTTGCGGCCCGTGGCCGAGAAGGCGGCGGCGATCGACCCCACCTTCCCGCCGCCGACCGACCTCCTCGCCACCACGTCCCCGTGGTTGGTCTCGACGAGCCACCGGCTCGCCGACACGGCCCTGGCCGTGGCCACGGTCGCCGGTCTGGCCGTCGGCCTGCTGATCGTGGCGGCCATGGCCTTCCGGGCCACGCTGGGCCGGTTCCGCCGGGTGCGCAACCTGTTGCACCTCCAGCCGTCGGTGACCGTGGACCCCACCGCGTCCGGTGGCAGCGAGGAGCTGAAGAACCTGCCGTCGTTGCTCCAGTCGGTGCTCGGGAACCTGGGCACCGACGTGGGAGGCCAGAACATCCAGTTCGTGAACCCGTCGTCCGACGACGTGAGCGAGATCGCCATTCCCGCCTCCGCCCCTCCGCAGTTGGAGTACCTCACCTGGGTGGTGGCCCTGCTGCGCCCGCTCGCCCCCAAGGACCGGGTGACGGTCCGCCTCACCGTGCAGCCCGAGGGGCGCCAGGGCCTGGGCATGACGGCCAGCCTCGTCGGCGGGCCCAAGGGGCGCACGATCAACTCGACGACCTTGTGGGAGTCCGACGTCGGCCTGGAGGGCATCGGCGACGACACCCCGCTCCTCGGCGTGAGGGAGCGCTACCAGCTTCTCGCCGCCCCCCTGGCGGCCTGGGTCTACTTCACCCTGGCCGATCTCACCCAGGTCGACCGCGAGATCCTCGGCACCCGCAACTGGCACAGCTACGGGTTGTTCTCCCTCGGGTGCCGGTTGTACAAGACGCACCGCCAGCGGGGCCAGCGGTTGTTGCGGGCGGCCATCGACGCCGATCCGGGCAACATCGGCGCCCACCTGAACATCCTGCTGCTCGAGTTCGACGGCCGCCGCACCGAAGCCGGCAAGCAGCAGCTCGAGCTATTGCGCACCGAGGTGGAATCCCTGCCCGGCAACAAGTTCTGCCCCCGCAAGGTCCGTCCCGACAGCCCCGGTTTCTGGTACGACCCCACCTGGTACCGCACGATGTACAGCCTCACCGCCGTGTGCTCGCACATGGTCTCGCAGGTGTCGAACGACCCCGGCCATGCGCCGTCGCCGGCGACGACGGACCGTCTGCACCGCCAGGGTCAGGAGGCGGCCATGGACCTGGTGGGCGCCTGCTGGATCGCTCTCAACGACCTGCTGCCCGGGGGGTATCCCGAGAAGCCCCGTCGGGGCTGGGGCAAGAAGCAGCGGCTCCAGTACCGCCAGCGCCAGGAGCTTGCCCTGTTCCTCGGGCAGATGCTTCCGAGCAGCGTGCTGTTGCTGGTCAACCTGCGCCTGCTCGACCGGTCGGTGCCCGTGGTGGGCCCGGTGTCGCCCGGCTCGCGGGTCCGCGTCGGTGGCCCCCCCGAGACCCGCCGCAAGGAATGGCAACGACGAGCCGACGTGTTCTGCCGGCTCGACCCGCAGGACGCGTCCGGCCGGACGTGCCCCGACATCGCATCGCTGCTCTCGGCCATCGACCCCTTGGAGTTCCTGCCCGCCCGGGCCCGCTACAACGTGGCCTGCGTGCACTCGGAGGTGGCGCAGTACCAGGACCCCAGCAGGCCGGGTGCCGACGAACGCGCCGCCGAGAGCCGGGCGCTCGCCCTCGAGGAGTTGGAGAAGGGCCTCGACCACGACAGCGCCCAGTGGGCCCGGGAGGACCCCGCCCTGTGGGACGTGCGGACGAACCACGCCACCCGGCCGAGTTTCGCCGACCTGGTGGCCGAGATCCTGTGCACGCCGATCGAATGGTCGATCCTGGCCGAACTGCCCTTCATCGGGGTGGCCGGGGCCTCCCGCCTGTGGATCGGCGCCGGTGTCAAAGACGCCGGGTCGTTGGCACGGCTCGGGAAGGACGATGCGGCGCGCCGCGAGCTGCTGGACAACCCGTCGGGCGCCCCCTGGCTGGACGACGCCGAGCTCACCGCCTGGATCGAACGGGCCGGGCTGCGGGCCCACCTCGGCCCCCGGCTGGGGGACGCCGGTCTCGTCGACGCCGTCGAGAACCTCCTGCATGTCCTCGGCATCACGACGGCCGCCGACCTGTCGTCGGAGGAGCCGTGGGCCCTGTCCCGCAAGCTCGTCGAGCTGGGAGCGGCCGATCTCGGCGCCCGGCCGATCCTCCCGCCGGCCGCGGTGGAGGTGTGGGCCCGGTAGGGGCGGCGTCGAACACAGATTCCCCCTTGCGCACTTTCACGCTGTTTCATAATCTCGGTCGTACCGGGCGGTGGGCAGCCAGCGGAGCGACGAGGCGGCGCGATGGGCACGTGGAGCGGGCGGATGGCGATACGGGGGAACGGGTCGGGTGACACCGACCTGGCTGCGCCCGTGGCTTTCGAGACCAGCAACGGCGACGGGCCACCGCCCGGGCCCCAACCCCGGCCCCTGCGCCGGCGGCGGAGCCTGCCGGGAACACGAGCTGTGGCCGGGGGACTGCTGGTGGCCGCCGCGGCCGTCGGCCTGTTCGCCGCCTATGCACGCGTCGAAGGCGGACCGGCGGAACGCTACGCCGTCGTCCGCCACGACGTGGCCGCCGGAGCCCGGCTCCAGGAGTCCGACCTCGCCCTCGAACCCATGGACCTGCCGCCGGCGTTGCGCGCACGCGCCTTCGCCAAGCTGTCCGATGTCGTCGGCACCACCGTCCTGTCGCCGCTGGCCGCCGGCGAGCTGGTGCAGCCCAGCGTGCTCGTCCTCACCCGCAGTACCGACTCGTCACGATCGCTGTCGTTCCCGGTCGACCCGACCCATCTCGGGTCGCTCAAACAGGGTGAGCGCATCGACGTGCTCGCCACCTTCGGCACCGGGGCCGACGCCTGGACCAGCGTCGTGCTGCGCCAGGCCCTGGTGGTGGCGGTCGACCGGCCGAAGTCGTCGTTGGGCGACTCCGGGTCACCGATGGTCACCGTGGCCGTCGGCGATGTGGCCGAGGAGCTGGCCATGGCCCACGCCGTCGCTCTGGCCAAGCTCACCGTGGTGGTCGCGACGGGAGCGCCGGCGGCGTCGGGTCCGCCGCCCACCTATCGCCCGAAGGTGCCGTGACCGCCTCGGAGCGCTTCGTGGTGCTGGGCCTCGCCCATCCCCGATCGGCGTGGTTCCGCAACCTCGCGTACTGGGCCACCTCGGGCGCCCTGCCGGCCGAGTTCGTGAAGTGTCTGTCGGCCGAGGAGGTTCGGGCGCGGCTCGGCGCCGGCCGGCCCTTCTCGGCTCTCGTGGCCGACGCCGGCCTGCCCGCCGTCGACCGCGATCTTCTCGGGGCGGCGCGGGCGGTCGGGTGCGCCACGTTCGTGGTCGCCGACGGGCGCACGCCCCGTGACTGGCCGGCGCTCGGCGCGGCAGCGGTGCTGGCCCCCTCGTTCGATCGCGACGCCCTCCTGGCCGTGCTCGTCACCCACGCCCGTCCCATCGCCCGGGGCGAGGCGCAGGGCGGCGGCATCGCCACCGGCTCGTCCGGCTCAGCCTCCTCGACGGCGACGTGGCGGTGCCCGGTCGCCGTGTGCACCGGGCCGGGAGGCACGGGCGTGTCGACCGCTTCGATCGCCCTGGCCCAGGCCCTCGGCGACGACGTCCGCCACGCCGGCCTGGTGTGCCTGGCCGACCTCCGCCTGCACGCCGAGCAGGCCATGCTCCACGACGCCCGCGACGTCCTGCCCAGCATCCAGGAGCTGGTCGAGGCCCACCGGTCGGGACAGCCGTCGGCCGAGGAGGTGCGAGCCCAGGCCTTCGCCGTGGTCGACCGCAACTATCACGTCCTCCTCGGGCTGCGACAGGCCCGGTTCTGGTCGACGCTGCGCCGGCGGGCCTTCGACGCCACCTTCGACTCGCTCCAGCGCGCCTACCGGGTGGTGGTGTGCGACACCGACGCCGACCTCGAGGGCGAGGACGACGGCGGGTCGATCGACGTCGAGGAGCGGAACGTGATGGCCCGCACCGCCATGGCGCGCGCCAGTGTGGTGTTCGTCGTCGGCTCGCCGTCGATGAAGGGCGTGCACGCCCTCGTGCGGGTGCTGTCCGAGGTCCTGGCCTTCGGTGTCGCGCCCCGGCGCATCGTTCCTGTGGTGAATTGCGCCCCCCGTTCACCCCGCGTGCGGGCCGGCCTGGCGGCGGCCGTGGCCGAGCTGGTGGCTCCGGCGGTCGAGCGGGCCGCTCCCGACTCGGTCGAGAGCATCTCCGCCCCGGTGTTCCTGATGGAGCGCAAGGTCGACGGCGACCTGCACGACGGCGCCCGCCTCCCGGCGGCGCTGGGTGCACCACTGGCCGGCGCCTTCAACGCGGTGGTCGAGCGGTCGGCGCTGACGCCGCCCACGCCCACGCCGGCGCGGGTGCGCCCCGGATCGCTCGGGCGCTGGGCCGATCCCGAGCCCGAGGTGGCCAGCGGCTGAGGGGTGCGTTCGCTCGGCTGACGGCGACGCCGGCGGTCTACGCCCCGGCGGAGGCCTTCGACCCCACGGGCGCCGTCTCCTCGATGTCCGTCGACACGGCCGGCCTGGCGGACGGAGCGACCGGTCTCGGCCGGGTCTGGGCGGCGAGGGCGACGGCGCTGCAGGCGATGGCCACGTTCCGGAAGAGCACATCGAAGGCATCGGGGTTGGCGGCGGTGATCGCCACCAGGGTCAGTGCCGCCACGAGCGCCGCCTGGTACGTGTGACGGCCGGCCACCAGGGCCAGGGCGAGCAGGAGCTCGTAGATCCCGAAGACGGGCAGGAGCGCGGTGGCCCACGAGGATGGCAGGGCCGACGGAAAGTACCCGACGAACGTCGCCGGATCGGTCAGCGACGACAGGGCCGCGAACAGGAACACGAAGGCGAGCCCGATGCGCAGAGACCACGTGGTCAGGTGCTCTGCGACGAGATCGCGACGTCGGGCGGTGTCTTGGCTCGATCTCATGTTGTAGGGGCCCTCGCCTGAGTGTCTCGTGGTGAACGGTGGCGGCCTCGCCCGCCTCCTGTTCCTACGTGGCGGAGGAGCCGATGGATTGCGTCGGCCGCGGCCGGAGACGCCGAAGTCGCCGGCACCGAGCTCGGACGGCCGCAGCGGCGACGCGGCCCATCTCCGGGTGGCCCCGGGATGGGCCGCAACCCGGCCCGCACCCCTCAGCCACCGGGCGGTGGTCGTAGAACGGTCTGCCGAAACACCTCACGGGAACACCTCACAGGTGCCCATGGCGGCGCTGCCCGTGCCGGGATAGCAGTAGTAGTCGACGTCGGGGCTCCCGCTGATGGTGTCGTCCCCAGGGCCGCCGAAGACCCGGTCACTGCCGGCGTCGCCGCGCAGGTCGTCGTCACCGGCGTCACCCATGACTCTGTCGTTGCCATCGCCACCGTTGATGATGTCGTTGCCCCCGAAGCCGGCGATGACGTCGGGGCCGGGAGTTCCGAACAGCCGGTCGGGGTCCGCCGTGCCCAGGATGGTGGGCTGTTGGTTCTCGCAGAAGGTCACGGCCCCGGCGGAGGGGGCCGCCCTTGGGGAGCGACAGGGCCCCTCGCCCTCGAGAAACACCTCTGGGGCCGGCAGACCGAAGTTCGGTGAGACCAACCTTGCCGGCGACGAGTGCCGGGTCGGCTCTACCGTTGTGGCGTGGCCTCGAACAGGCGGGCGTGGCCGGCGGGGGGTAGGGTCCGACCGCCCAGATCGGACCGGGCACGCAGATCGGCAACTACACCGTGATGGCGCGCGTCGGCGGCGGCGCCATGTCGGAGGTGTTCAGAGCGCGGGACGACCGTGTCGGCCGCGAGGTCGCCCTCAAGGTCGTGGCGGGGACGAGTGAGCGAGCTCGTCGTGAGGCCGAGGCTGTCGCCACCCTGTCCACCCGAACATCGTGGCCACCTACGACGTCTTCGAGTACGGGGCGCGCCTGCTGCCGTCCGGTTCGCAGTCGCCCCCGGTCATCTCC
>CAYTTL010000033.1:0-7985 GCA_964440725.1 uncultured Acidimicrobiales bacterium
CGGCCGACGATCTCCTGCAGATCGTGGCGGGTGTGGGCGGCGCACGTGAGGTGGGCCATGGCCGTCATGGTGGTGCTGTGGTTGATCGACACCACCAGGTCGTGGGTCCGCTCGCGGGTCGACCCACCGGCGCCGTAGGTGACGGAGACGAACGACGGCTCGAGCAGTTCCAGTTCGGCCAGTGTCATCTCGAGGGTGATCTCCGCCTCGGGGGTCTTGGGCGGGAAGAACTCGAACGAGAACGTGCGCCCCTTGGCCAGCAGGTCGGCGATGCGGGTCATGGGCTCATCGTCTCCCGAGTAGTGCGGCGTCGACGGTGTTGCGCAACAGCATGGCCACCGTGGTCGGTCCCACGCCACCGACCCGGGGCGTGACGAAGGCCGCCACCTCGGCCACGGCGTCGTCGACGTCGGACAACACCCGCCGGCCCTCGTACACCATCCCGCCCCCCACGACGGCGGCGCCGGGGCGGACCATGTCCGGACCGATGATGCCGGGCACACCGGCGGCGCCCACGACGATGTCGCCCTGGCGGGTGTAGTGCCCGAGGTCGGTCACGCCGGTATGGACCACGGTGACGGCGGCGTTGGCCCCGGGGCGCTTGAGGGCGAGCAGCATCGACAGCGGGCGGCCGAGGGTGGGGCCCCGTCCCACGATCACGACATGGCGGCCCTCCACGGCCACGCCGTAGTGGGCGAGGATGGCCTGGATGCCCGCCGGCGTGCAGGGCAGGGGCCCGACGGCGCCGAGGGCCAGCTTGCCGAGGTTCACGGGGTGCAGCCCGTCGGCGTCCTTGGCCGGGTCGACCGCCTCCATGGCGGCGTTGAAGTCGAAGCCCGGCGGCACCGGGTTCTGCACGAGAAAGGCGTGGATGCCGGGATCGTCGTTGAAGCGCCCGATGGCCGCGACCAGGTCGGCCTGCGAGGCCTCGGCCGGCACGTCCTGGTGGAACGACGCCATGCCCACCCGGGCACAGGCGTCGTGCTTGCGGGCGATGTATCCGGCGCTGGCGGCGTCGGCGCCCACGAGGATGGTGCCCAGGCCCACGGTGACACCGTCGGCCGCCAGCGATGCCACGTTGTCGGCCACCTCGGCCAGCACCGCCTCGGCCACCGGCGCCCCGGCCATGATCACCGCACTCATACTGGTCGTCCGGAGGGCACGGCTAGTGCCGGAACTGGCGCTCGCCGGTGAGCACCATGGCGATGCCCGCCTCGTCGGCGGCGGCCACCACCTCGTCGTCGCGGATGCTGCCGCCCGGCTGCACGACGGCGGTGACGCCGGCCGCGGCCACGGTGTCGAGGCCGTCTCGGAACGGGAAGAAGGCGTCGCTGGCGGCTGCGCCCCCGCGGGCCCGACCGGCGGCCTTCTCGACGGCCAGCCGCCCGCAGTCGACCCGGTTCTGCTGCCCCGCCCCCACACCCACGGCCATCCCGCCGGCCACCAGCACGATGGCATTCGACCGCACATGGCCGCACACCCGCCACGCCAGCTCGAGGTCGCGCCACTGGCCATCGGTGGGGGCGGCCTTGGTGGCCACCCGCCAGTCGTCGCGCCCGGTGGCGAAGCGGTAGTTGTCCTGCACGAGAAAGCCACCGGTCACCTGGCGCAGATGCAGCGTCTCGGCCTCGGGGGCCGGCGCCTCGAGCACCCGCATGTTCTTGCGCTTGGCGCCGAAGCGCTGCAAGGCGCCCAACGAGTAGCCGGGGGCGACGATCACGTCGGCCTTCGGGTTGGCGGCCATCTCCTCGGCCAGGGCGTCGTCGACGGGGCGGTTGAGGGCGACGATGCCGCCGAACGCCGACATGGGATCGCACTCGAAGGCCCGGTGGTAGGCGGTGGCGATGTCGTCGGCCACCGCCGCCCCGCAGGGGTTGGCGTGCTTGATGATGGCCGCCGCCGGAGCGGTACCGTGCCCCCCGCTCGTGGGCCCGCTCAGGCCCAGGTCGTGCACCAGTGCCCACGCCGCGTCGGCGTCGAACAGGTTGAGGTACGAAAGCGCCATACCTCCGTGTTGCACCACGTCGTCCCACCAGCTGGACGTGCCGGCGACCCGGTAGCGGGCGCCCCGCTGATGGGGGTTCTCCCCGTACCGCAGCTCCTGGGCCCGCTCCAGTGACAACGAGACAGTGGCCGGGAGCGCGTCGGCACCGGCGCCGGGATCGGAGTCCGAGTCGAACCACGACACGATGGCCGCCTCGTAGGCGGCGGTGTGGGCGAAGGCGTCACGGGCCAGCCTGAGGCGGGTGGCCCGGCTGAGCCGGCCGTCACGCCTGATCTCGTCGAGCACGATGGGGTACTCCGCAGGGTCGACGACCACGCCGACGTGGGCGTGGTTCTTCGCCGCCGCCCGCACCATGGTGGGGCCTCCGACGTCGATCATCTCGATCGACGGGTTGGCGGCGAAGGGGTACAGGTTGCACACCACCAGGTCGACGGGGACGATGCCGCGGGCCTGCAGGTCGGCCAGGTGATCGGGCTTGTCCCGGTCGGCCAGGATGCCGCCGTGGACAGCCGGGTGAAGGGTCTTGACCCGGCCTCCCAGCATCTCCGGGCTGGCGGTGATGGAGTCGACCTCGGTGTAGGGCACTCCTGCGGCGGCCAGGGCGCGCGACGTGCCTCCGCTGGCCACCAGGTCCCAGCCCTGCTCGACCAGTCCCTCAGCCATCTCCACGATGCCTGTCTTGTCGTAGACCGAGATCAACGCTCTCACGACCGGACGTCCTTTCCTTGGAGCCGCGTTCCTTCGCAGAAGCTGCGGATGGTCTCGGGGTACAGACCGCGCTCGACGGTCTTGATGCGCTCGTGCAGGCTCTCGGGTGTGTCGTCGGGAAGAACGGGCACCGCCTCCTGGGCCAGGATCGGCCCGGCGTCGACCTCGAGAGTCGCCAGGTGGATCGTGCAGCCCGTGACCTTGACGCCCGCGGCCAGGGCGTCTTCGACGGCGTGCCAGCCGGGGAACGCCGGCAGCAGGGCGGGGTGGGTGTTGAGGATCCGGCCGGGGAAGGCGTCGTGCACCTGCTTGTCGAGGATGGTGCCGAAGCCGGCCATGGCCACCACCTCGACGCGGTGGGCCTCGAGGGCCTCGACGATACGCACGGTGTAGGCGCTGCGGTCGAACTCGGGCCCGAAGCTGTCGCGGAGCACGACCTCGCTCGCCACTCCCGCCTGCTCGGCCACCGCGGTGGCGCCACACTCCCGGTCGACGACGACGACGGCCACGTCGAGCCCGGCGGCCAGGATGGCTGCCAGGTTGGACCCACCGCCGGACGCCAGCACGCCGAGACGCCTCACGTCTGCAACCTAGTGCCCCATCAGGTGACGTTGGCGATGCTCACGGCGAGCCAGGGGCGCCGCCGGCAAGGACGCAGGACGAAGGCCCACCCCGTCGCGTACGGCGAGGACGAGGACGCAGCCAGCGGTGGTCCTGGCCGGCGTGAGCGCGGCAAACGTTGCCTGATGGGGCACAAGCGGCCGGACCGGGGCCCTTCCCACAGGGCGGGCGAGGTGATTGACTGCGGCGGTGGCCACTCCGACGCGCAAGAAGCTCACCACCGGCGAGATCGTCATCGTGGCCGCAGGTGTGACCAGCCTGGTCTTCTCGTTCTTCCCGTGGTACCGGGCGGGGTCGTTCCACGTGGGGGCCTGGGGCACCGGCCTGTTCCCCCTCGCCACCCTCGTGCCCCTCCTGGGCTCCCTGATGGTCGTACAGGTGCTGGCCGACAGGCTGGGTGGCGCCCTTCCCCGTCGTGCGGGTGACTTCAGCTGGGACCAGGTCCTGCTGGTCTTGGCCGTCGGCGCCGCCGTCGTCGCCTTCTGCTATCTCGTCCGCGCCCGGGAGCCGGGCGCCTCGTTCGGGTTCGGCTTCTACGTCGACCTGTTCGCCAGCCTGGCCCTGGTGGCGGGAGCGGTGATGGTCCGCAAGGAACGGCGTGGCCGCACCGGTCTCTAGAACTGCGGATCGACGCAGGCGGGCGCGGGCGGGCCGGGCGGGCCCGGCGCGTTGGGGCCGCGAGGATAGGCCTCGGTGAACCCCGAGCCCGGGTCGTCGGTGCGCAGGTAGCGAAGGACGGCGCGCGCCACGGCGGCTCCCGCGACGGCCTGCACCTCCGGGCGACTGATCAGGTCGGCCTCCGGCGGGTTGGACATGAAGGCCAGCTCCGCCAGCACGCTCGTGACCTCACCGGGCTGGCGCAGCACGGCGTAGTAGTCGCCGTTGGCGCCCGGGCGGATCTTGGCTCCGGCATCGGTATCGCCCACCCACGCCACGCGGTAGCCCGAGAGGGCCCGTACCACCTCCTCCTGCACGAGCCCGGCCAGACGCCTCGAGTCGGCCGACGCCATCTGGTAGTAGGTCTCGGTACCGGGCGTCGGTCGAGGGCCGTCGGGGTCGGCGTTGTTGTGAATGGACACGAAGGCCTGGGGCGTCAGGGCGGTGGCCATCAGGGCGCGAGGCGTGAGTCCGACGTCGTAGTCGGCGGTGCGGGTCAGCATCACCGAGATGCCCTCGGCCTCCAGGACGGCCTGGGCCCGACGGGAGATCTCCAGGTTCACGCCCGCTTCGGCCAGGCCGCCGGGCGAGATCGCTCCCCGCTCGTTGCCGCCGTGACCGGGGTCGAGAACGATGTCCACGTGTCGGACGTGGGTGCCGGCGGTGATGGTCCGGGTGTCGCCGCACGGCGTCCGGACCCGCCACCCGCCATCGACCTCGGACACCACCGGCACGACCACCCCCGACGGCGTCACCACCACCCCGGGGCCGGAGGCGTCGTCGGTCTCCGTCGCCGGAGGCGTTGCCGGAGGAACGGTCGGGGCCGCTGTCGTCTCCGGCGGGACGGTGGTATCGGGCAGGGGGATCGCGGTGTCGGGCTGAGCACCGGTGGCGATCATCGGACGCGCCGCCAGGCCGGTCTCGCCGCTCGTCCCGCCGCACCCGGCCACGGCCACGACCAGGGCCAGGACCAGGGCGGCCCGACGGATCGTCATCCGGGGCGAGGGAGGGCGGCGACCACCTCGGCCATCCGGTCGCCGACCTCGGTGGGAGTCTCCACCACCTCGACGCCGGCCCGTCGCAGCGCCTCGATCTTCGACCGGGCACCGCCGCCGCGGCCCGACACGATGGCGCCGGCATGGCCCATCCGCCGCCCGCTGGGGGCGGTCAGGCCGGCCACGTAGGCGACCACCGGCTTGGTCATCTCCGCGGCGACGAAGTCGGCTGCCTCCTCCTCGTCGGTGCCGCCGATCTCGCCGATGAGGATGACGGCCCGGGTCTCGGGGTCGTCCTGGAAGCGGCGCAGGCACTCGACGAAGCCCGTGCCCGGCACCGGGTCGCCGCCTATACCGACGCAGGTGGTCTGCCCGATGCCCTGGCGGGTCAGCTCGAACAGGGCCTGGTAGGTGAGCGTGCCCGACCGTGACACGACACCCACCGGCCCTCCGGGCAGGGCGATCGCCACAGGCGTGATGCCGATGTTGGCCCGACCGGGGGAGATGATCCCGGGACAGTTGGGACCGACCAGCGTCACCCCCGGGTGGTTGCGACGGAGGTAGCTGCTCAGGTGGACCTCGTCGTGGAGGGGGATGCCCTCGGTGATGCACACGATCAGGCCGATGCCGGCGTCGGCCGCCTCCACCCCCGCTCCCGCCGCGCCCCGCGGCGGCACGAAGATCAGGCTGGCGTCGGCGGCCGTCTCGGCCACGGCGGCGGCCACCGTGTCGAACACCGGGATGCCCTCGACGTCGGCTCCCGCCTTTCCGGGCGTGACCCCGGCGACCACCTGGGTGCCGTACGACCGGTTGCGCAGACCGTGGAACCGCCCCTGGCTACCCGTGAGGCCCTGCACCACCACCCGCGTGTGCTCGTCGGCGAGGATCACGTCGCCCCCCCGGCCGCCACATCGACCGCCCGCCGGGCCGCCGCCAGCATGGTGGGCTCGGACAGCAGGCGCTCCGACGCATGGCCGGCGAGGATCGCCCGCCCCTCTTCGGCGTTGGTGCCGTCGAGGCGGACGATGATCGGGCTGCGCAGCTCGACCCGCTCGAGTGCCTCCACGATGCCCTGGGCGACCAGGTCACCGCGCGTGATCCCACCGAAGATGTTCACGAGGATGGCCCGCACGTTGGGGTCGCTGTTGACCACGTCGAGGGCGGCGGCCACCACGTCGGCACCGGCCCCACCCCCGATGTCGAGGAAGTTCGCCGCGGTGCCGCCGACCTCGTTGACCACGTCGAGCGTGCTCATCACCAGTCCGGCGCCGTTGCCGATGATGCCCACGGTTCCGGTCAGGCCGATGTAGTTGAGACCCTTGTCGCGGGCCCGGCGCTCGCGCTCGTCGAGAACCTCGGTGGCCCGCCACGCCTCCCACTCCGGGTGACGGAAGGCGGCGCTGTCGTCGAGGGTCACCTTGGCGTCGAGCGCCATGACCGAGCCGTCGGCGGTGATGGCCAGCGGGTTCACCTCCACCAGCTCGGCGTCGTCGTCTCGGTACGCCGTCCAGATGGCCAGGATGATGGCGGTGACGTCGTCGGTGAAGGCGGGGTCGAGGCGGGCCCGTTGCACGAGGTCGCGGGCGGCCTCGGCCGACAGACCGTCGAGCGGGTCGATGTGCAGTCGGGCGATGGCGTCGGGGTCCTCGGCCGCCACCTGCTCGATGTCGACCCCCCCTCTCGCCGACAGCATGGCCAGGTGGAGCCGGGCCGACCGGTCGAAGGTGATGGAGGCGTAGTACTCGTGGGCCGGCGCCGACGCCTCCTCCACCCACACCCGCCGGACCATGTGTCCCTTGAGCGGCCGGTGCAGCATCGAACGGGTGGCGGCACGCACCTCGTCGGCGGTGCCCGCCACCAGGATCCCCCCGGCCTTGCCCCGCCCCCCCACCTGTACCTGGGCCTTGACCACCACCGGGTAGCCGAGGGAGTCGGCCGCCGCCGTCGCCGCCTCGATGGTGTCGGCGGCGATCCCCCGCGGCACGGCCACGCCGTGCGACGCCAGCAACTGCTTGCCCTGGTACTCGAGCAGGTCCACGCTTACGAGTCCTCCCGGGCGTCGAGGGCGGTCTCCAGCCAGTCACTGATGGACGCCATGGTGGCGCCCGGTGTGAAGATGGCGGCCACGCCCAGGTCGCGCAGGCGGTCGGCGTCGCCCGGGGGGATGATCCCCCCGCCGAAGACGACGACGTCGGAGGCGCCCTTGTCGGCCAGCAGCTCGACGACGCGAGGGAACAGCGTCATGTGGGCCCCCGAGAGCACGGAAAGCCCCACGGCGTCGGCGTCCTCGGTGAGGACCGTCTCGGCCACCTGCTCCGGGGTCTGGTGCAGGCCCGTGTAGATGACCTCGAATCCGGCATCGCGAAGGGTTCGGACGATGACCTTGGCTCCTCGGTCGTGGCCGTCGAGACCGGGTTTGGCCACGACGACCCGGTACGGCCGGTTCATCAAACGCATACTAGGCAGGTGCCTCCGCCCTCCTCGCCTGACCAGTCCTCCCCGAAGCCCCCGGGACGTCGACCGCTGGTCACCTTCAGTCCTGCCGTGGCCCTGGTGACCGTCGGCGGGCTCATCGTCGGGGTCCTCCTGTTCGTGGCCGCCATGGACGCCATCAGCTCGGGCGACGCCCGAAGCCCCGTGGGCACCGAGCTCTACGTCCTGGGCAGTGCCAAGGCGCTGGGCCAGTCGGTCGAGGAGCAGGGCCCCCTCCTGCTGCAGGACCCCCTGGGCTCGAAACGCGCCATCTACGTCCAGCACCTCGAAGGCAACGACTGGCGCACGTTCGACACCCGGGCCCCGGGCTCGTCCGAGCAGTGCCTGGTGGAGTGGCAGGCCGAACGTCGGGTCTTCGTCGACCGGTGCTCGAACCAGGCGTACCCCGCCGACGGGGTGGGCCTGACCAGCTTTCCCACCCAGGTCGACGAGGACGGCAGGGTGCTCATCGACCTCCGTTCCCCCCAGGTGCCGGCCACGACCACGACCATGGCGCCGACGACCAC
>CAYTTL010000033.1:8085-17573 GCA_964440725.1 uncultured Acidimicrobiales bacterium
ACCTCCGTTCCCCCCAGGTGCCGGCCACGACCACGACCATGGCGCCGACGACCACGCCGGTGCCGGCAGGCTGAGGCGTCCCCGAGCTTCTAGCGCTCCGCCTTCTTGATGGGGGTCCAGGCCAGGAGGAGGTGCTTCTCGCCCAGGCCGGGAAACCGGACCACCGCCTCGGTCTTGTCGCCCGATCCAATGATCTCCAGTACGACCCCCTCCCCCCATTTTCCGTGCACCACGTCGTCACCCACCGACAGGCCGAGGCGCTCGGCGCCGGTGGTGCGAGCCGGCGAGGGCGCCTGCCGGGGTCCCTCCCCGTAGCCGGAGCCGCGAGGGCCACGCATGGCGGCGTCGACGATGCGGTCCCGGCCCGAACGCTCACGCCCGAGGCGGTCGCGGGACCGGCCCGACTCCTGCATGGCGGTGAGCTGCTCGGGGATCTCCTTGAGGAAGCGGCTGGGCGGGTTGTAGAGGGTGGTGCCGAAGAGCATGCGGCTCCAGGCGTGCGACAGGTGGAGGCGGCGCCGGGCCCGGGTGATTCCCACGTAACAGAGGCGGCGCTCCTCCTCCAGCTCGTCGGGCTCGCCCAGCGAGCGCAGGTGGGGGAACACGCCGTCTTCGAGGCCGATCATGAACACCCCGTCGAACTCCAGCCCCTTGGCCGTGTGGAGGGTCATGAGCACCACACTCGACTCGTCGGGGTCGAGGTCGTCGGCGTCGGCCACCAGGCTCACCGACTCGAGGAAGGCCGCGGGGGTCGCCGCCTCGCCCGCGTCGGCAGCGGTGCCCTCGAACTCGCGTGCCGTGCCCACCAGCTCGCCCAGGTTCTCGGCCCGGCCCTGGGCCTCGATGGAACCGTCGGCCTGGAGCTCGGCCACGTACCCGGTCTCGTCGAGGACGCGCTCGAGCAGGTCGGCGGGGCCGAACCGGCCGGCGCGGAGGGTATCGAGCAGGCCCACCACACCGGCGATGCCCGTGAGGGCGCGCCCCCCCACCCCCGCTTCGCCGGCGTGGCCGAGGGCGGTGGTGAAGGTGACGTCGTGGGCGGCGGCCCACGCCTCGACGCGGGCCACGCTGGTGTCGCCGATGCCCCGCTTGGGGACGTTGAGGATGCGCCGTATCGACACCTCGTCGTCGGGGTTCACCACCGCCCGCAGGTAGGCGATGGCGTCCTTCACCTCCCGGCGGTCGTAGAACCGGGTGCCGCCGATGACCTTGTAGGGGATGTTCTGGCGCACCAGGTGCTCCTCCAGCACCCGGCTCTGGGCGTTGGTGCGGTAGAACACGGCCAGGTCGGACCAGCGGTAGTTGTCGCTCTCGCGTAGGCGCTGCATCTGGCGGGTGACCCAGGCGGCCTCGTCGTGTTCGTCCTCGGCGTAGTAGCGCTCGATGAGCTCGCCCCCCACCTGCTCGGTCCACAGGGCCTTGGGCTTGCGCATCAGGTTGTTGGCGATGACCGCGTTGGCGGCGTCGAGAATGGTCTGGGTGGACCGGTAGTTCTGCTCCAACACGATGAGAGTGGCGTCGGGGAAGGCGTCCTCGAACTCCAGGATGTTGCGAATGTCAGCGCCTCTGAATCTGTAGACCGATTGATCCGAGTCGCCCACGACGCAGATGTTGCGGTGGTTCCTGGCCAGCGTGGTGACGATCTCGTTCTGCGCCTTGTTGGTGTCCTGGAACTCGTCGACGAGGATGTGGCGGAAGCGGTCCTGGTAGTGGGCCAGCACCTCGGGCTTGTGCCGGAACAGCTCGACGGTCACCAGGAGGAGGTCGTCGAAGTCCATGGCGTTGGCCTTGCGCAGCCGGGCCTGGTACTCGCGGTACACCTCGGCGATGCGTCGCTCGTAGATGCTGACGGCCCGCTCGTGGTAGGCGTCGACGCCGAGAGTTTCGTTCTTGGCCGCGCTGATCACCGCGTGGACCGTGCGGGGCGGGAAGCGCTTGGGGTCGATGTTGAGGTCGCGCAGCACGTAGCCGGTGAGGCGCTCGGAGTCGGACTGGTCGTAGATGGAGAACGACGAGGAGTACCCGAGGTGCTGGGCCTCGCGCCGCAGTATGCGAACGCATGCCGAGTGGAAGGTGCACACCCACATGCGGCGGGCCACGGGGCCGACCAGGGCGGCCACCCGGCCCTTCATCTCGTCGGCCGCCTTGTTGGTGAAGGTGATGGCGGCGATCTCGAACGGCGACACCCCGCTCTCGCGGATCAGCCATGCCACCCGGTGGGTGAGGACCCGGGTCTTGCCCGAGCCGGCGCCGGCCACGAGGAGCAGGGGCCCGCCGGCATGGGTGACCGCCTCCCGCTGCACAGGGTTGAGCTTGGCGAGGAGATCGGCGGACTCGGGCACTGTCGCCAAACTACCGGCAGGGTGTGTCCGGAGACCCCCTCCGCCCGCTGTGGTCGTAACCCTGCCCGTGTTCGTGCCCGTGGTTGTGGGCTACTCCCACTCGATGGTGCCGGGAGGCTTCGACGTGATGTCGAAGGCGACCCGGTTCACGCCCGACACCTCGGCGATGATGCGCGACGAGAGGCGCTCCAGCAGGTCGTAGGGAAGGCGGGCCCAGTCGGCGGTCATGGCGTCGTCGCTCTCGACGGCCCGGATGACCACGGGGTGGGCGTAGGTGCGCTCATCGCCCATCACGCCCACCGAACGTACGGCCAGCAGCACCGCGAACGCCTGCCACAGCTCCCGGTGCAGGCCGGCGCGCTTGATCTCCTCGACCACGATGGCGTCGGCCGACCGCAGGATCTCCAGTCGCTCGGGCGTCACCGTGCCGACGATGCGAACCGCGAGCCCGGGACCGGGGAAGGGCTGGCGCCACACGATGTCCTCGGGGAGGCCGAGCTCCTCGCCCATGGCCCGGACCTCGTCCTTGAACAGATTGCGGAGGGGCTCGACCAGCTCGAAGGCCATGTCGTCGGGCAGCCCGCCCACGTTGTGGTGCGACTTGATCCGCGCCGCATCCTTGGTACCCGATTCGATGATGTCGGGGTACAGGGTGCCCTGGACCAGGAACCGGGCGGCGCCCGGAGCGTCGTGGTCACCGGCCGCGGCCAACCCGGCGTCGGCGGCCACCTCCTCGAAGACCCGGATGAACGTGGTGCCGATGGCCCGCCGCTTGATCTCGGGGTCCTCGACGCCGGCCAGGGCGTCGAGAAAGCGGTCGGCGGCCTTGGCGTGCACGAGGTCGACCTTGAACTGGCGGCGGAAGGTGTCCTCCACCTGCTCGGCCTCACCCGCCCGCATGAGGCCGGTGTCGACGAAGACGCAGCTGAGCTGGTCGCCGACGGCCTTGTGTACCAGGGCGGCGGCCACCGCCGAGTCGACCCCGCCCGACAGCCCGCAGATCACCTTGTCGCTACCGACCTGGGCGCGGACGGCGTCGACCGCCTCCTCGATGATCGAGGTCATCGTCCATCGCGGCCGGCACCCGCACACGTCGTAGAGGAAGTGCTTCAGGATTTCCTGGCCCCGTGCCGTGTGGGCCACCTCGGGATGGAACTGCACCCCGTAGATGCGCCGGTCGCGGTCCTCGAGGGCGGCCACCGGCACCATGGCCGTGCGGGCCGTCACCCGAAACCCCGGCGGCGCGGTGACGATGGAGTCGGCGTGGCTCATCCACACGTCCTGGTCGACGGCCAGGTCGCCGAACAGCGCCGAGCCGGCGGTGACCTCCAGGGCCGTCCGGCCGTACTCGGCCACGCCCGTGCGGGCCACATCGCCACCGAGTTGACGGGCCACCAGTTGGGCGCCGTAACAGATCCCCAGCACGGGCACGCCGGAGTCGTAGACCGCCGGGTCGATCTCGGGAGCACCCTCCACGTGCACCGACTTCGGTCCCCCGCTGAAGATGATCCCGGCCGGACGACGGGCCAGCATGGCCGCCACCGGCATGTCGCGGGGCACGATCTCGGAGTACACGTGGGCTTCGCGCACCCGCCGGGCGATGAGCTGGGCGTACTGCGCGCCGAAGTCGACGACCAGGACGGTGTCGAACGGACTCTCGGCGGCCATGGGCCAGCCTACGCCGCGCCCGGCTGCGAGGGGGTGAGGCCTAGGACCCCATCCCGATGTGCTGGGCCTGCTGGAGGGCCTTGCCCTCGGTCTGCAGGGCCGGGGCCACCATGACCTCGGCCTTCTGGAACTCCTTGACCGTCTGGTAGCCGCAGGTGGCCATCGACGTGGCCAGGGCCCCGAACAGGTTGAGGCGCCCGTCGTTCTCGTGGGCCGGCCCGACCAGCACCTGCTCGAGGGTGCCCCGCACCGACGTGCGCACACGCGCCCCGCGCGGCAGGGTGGGATGGAACGTGGCCATGCCCCAGTGGTGGCCTCGTCCGGGGGACTCGACGGCGGCGGCGAGCGGTGAGCCGACCATCACTGCGTCGGCGCCGCAGGCGATCGCCTTGGCGATGTCGCCACCGGTGCTCATGCCCCCGTCGGCGATGACCTGCACGTACACGCCCGTCTCGTCGAGGTGGCGCATGCGGGCGCCGGCGGCGTCGGCGATGGCCGTGGCCTGGGGGACGCCGACTCCGAGGACTCCCCGCGTCGTGCAGGCGTGGCCCGGGCCGACACCCACGAGCACTCCCACCGCGCCGGTGCGCATGAGGTGGAGGGCGGCGTTGTAGGACGCGCACCCGCCGACGATGACCGGGATCTCCAGCTCGCGGATGAAGCGCTTGAGGTTCAGGGGCTCCACGGTCTTCGACACGTGCTCGGCGGAGACCACCGTGCCCTGGATGACGAGCAGGTCGAGCTCGGCGGCCAGGATGGCCTTGGTGAAGCGGCCGGTGCGCTGCGGCGTGACCGAGGCGCAGGACACCACACCGGCCTCGCGGATCTCGGAGATGCGCTGGCCGATCAGCTCCTCCTTGATCGGCTCGCCGTAGATCTCCTGCATGCGCAGGGTGGCCTTCTCGGTGTCGAGGGAGGCGATCTCCTCGAACAGGGGCTCCGGGTCGTCGTAGCGGGTCCACAGGCCCTCGAGGTTGAGCACCCCGACACCGCCGAGACGGCCGATCTCGATGGCCGTGGCCGGGCTCACCACGCCGTCCATGGCCGCGGCCATGAGCGGCAGGCCGAAGGTGAAGGCGTCGATCTCCCAGGAGATGTCGACGTCTTCGGGGTCGCGGGTGCGCCGGCTGGGCACGATGGCGATGTCGTCGAAGCCGTAGGCCCTGCGGCCCGACTTGCCGATGCCGATTTCGATCTCAGCCACCTGCACCACCTTGTGCGCTGTCGGTCCGGGGAGGGGAAACCGGTCCCACGATACCCGGAGGCCGACACCTATCCGGAGGACACCCCGGACTCAGGTCGCTCAGGATGACGACGGCGAGGACGTGCCCACCTCGGCGGCGGCAGCCGCCTCGGATTGGGCCACCAGCGCGTCGAGGACCTCGCGCAGGCCGGCGGTCTTGAGGTTGGTGAGGACCCGGCCGGGGGTGGCCTCGCCCTTCTCCCACTCCATCCATGCGGCGAGAAGCTTGGCCGGCTCCGGCGGCAGACGATCCATCGGGGCCATCCTACCGGTGGGTGGGCGGACCGCCGGCACCTGGCGGCGGACCCACTTGACTTAAAGTGAACTTTAGCTAATACAGTGCGTGCGAGCGGGACACTGTTTGCCCTGTCGTCGGAGGAATGTCTGTCATGGAGATGGGATTCGGCCACTGGATGGCCCTCGAGAGCGTGATGCAGGGCGACCAGCGCCGCCGTACCGTGAGCCGCGCCACGTTGCGCCGCATCTGGGACTTCGCTCGCCCCCATCGCCGGGCCCTGCGCGTGTTCCTCCTGCTGAGCGTGGTGACCGCCTTCCTCACCGTCTCCACGCCGGTGGTCGCCGGCTGGGTGCTCAACGCCATCATCGCGGGAGAGGACCAGGACCGCGTCATCGGGCTGGCGGTGCTCATCGCCGTGATCGCCGTCCTCGAAGCGGTGGTCGGTGTGGCCGAGCGCTGGCAGTCGTCCAGGATCGGTGAGGGACTGATCCTCGACCTGCGCCGGGCGGTGTTCGGCCACGTGCAGCGCATGCCGGTGGCCTTCTTCACCCGCACCCGCACCGGTGCCCTCGTCAGCCGGCTGAACAACGACGTGATCGCCGCCCAGCGGGCCTTCACCTACACGCTGTCCGGCGTGGTCGGCAACCTGATCGCCCTGGTGCTCGCCCTCATCCTGATGCTGGGGCTGTCGTGGCCGGTGACCCTCCTGGCTCTGCTCCTGTTCCCCATGTTCGTCATTCCGGCCCGCCGGATGGGTTCACGCCTGGCCCACCTGGAACGCGAGGCCGCCGACCACAACGCGGCGATGACGACCCAGATGACGGAGCGCTTCTCGGCTCCCGGCGCCACGCTCGTGAAGTTGTTCGGACGACCGGCCAACGAGGTCGCCGAGTTCGGGAACCGGGCCGAGCGGGTAGCCGCCATCGGCGTGCGCACGGCCATGGGCCAGTGGATGTTCCTCACCGCCCTCGCCCTGGTCTCGGCCCTGGCGCTGGCCCTGGTGTACGGGTTGGGGGGGTGGCTGGCGCTGCGCGATCGCCTGGAGCCGGGAACCGTCGTCACCCTCGCCCTGCTGCTCGGCCGCCTCTACACCCCCCTCACCGCGCTGGCCAGCGCGCGGGTCGACGCCATGACCGCCCTCGTCAGCTTCGAACGGGTCTTCGAGGTGCTCGACCTGAAGCCCCTGATCGACGAGAAGCCCGACGCCCGCCGGGTGCCCGACGGCCAGGTGTCCGTCGAGTTCGACGACGTGCGCTTCGCCTACCCGTCCGCCGAGAAGGTGTCGCTGGCGTCGCTGGAGGAGGTCGCCAGCCTCGACACCAGGGGGGGCACCGAGGTCCTGCACGGGGTGTCGTTCCGGGTGGAGCCCGGCCAGCTCGTGGCCCTGGTGGGCTCGTCGGGGGGTGGCAAATCCACCATCGCCTCGCTGGCTCCCCGCCTCTACGACGTCGACAGCGGTTCGGTCCGCCTCTCGGGGGTCGACGTGCGCGACCTTTCGTTCGACTCGATCCGCGAGACCCTCGGCATGGTCACCCAAGACGGCCACCTCTTCCACGACACGGTGCGCGAGAACCTGCGCTTCGCCCGGCCCGAGGCCACCGACGACGACCTCTGGGACGCCCTGCGAAAGGCCCGCCTCGCCGACCTGGTCGAATCGCTCCCCGACGGCCTCGACACGGTGGTGGGCGAACGCGGCTACCGCCTCTCCGGGGGCGAGCGCCAGCGCCTCACCATCGCCCGGCTGCTGTTGGCCCGGCCCCGTGTGGTGATCCTCGATGAGGCCACCGCCCACCTGGACTCCACCTCGGAGGCGGCGGTGCAGGAGGCCCTTGTCCACGCCCTCGCCGGTCGCACCGCCCTGGTGATCGCCCACCGGCTGTCCACCATCCGCGACGCCGACGCCATCCTGGTGGTGGAGGACGGCCGGGTGGTCGAGCGGGGCACCCACGCCGAGTTGCTCGCCGCCGGGCGCCGCTACGCGGAGATGTACCAGACCCAGTTCGAAGACGATCCCCACGCCGAGGTGGTGGCCTGAGGGGAGGCCGCCGGTACGCTGGCCCCATGACCCTGGACGTGCGGGTGCAGCGGGCCCGGTGCATCGCCACCAAGGCGTGCGTCAGCGCCGCCCCCCGCACGTTCGCCCTCGACCCCACCCAGGTGGCCGTCGTCGCCGACGCCGGCGGTGACCCCGACGACGACATCGTCAGGGCAGCGGAGTCGTGCCCCACCGGCGCCATCGCCGTCTACCGCGACGGCGTCCAGATCGCCTGACGGCGACGGCTCGCCACCCCGACCTGTGGCCGCGGGCCCCGACCCTCCGGAAGAGGACGTCGTTGCCCCGTCAACCGGATGGTTGACCCCCGGCGTCGGCGGTATCGGCGCCGCCAGCCTGCTCTCCGACCTCGGACACGAGGTGCCCACGTCGCTCCTCCCGTCGCTGCTCACCTCCACCATCGGCGCCCCCGCCTCGGCCCTGGGCGCCATCGAAGGGGTCAGCGACGCCCTGGCCGGCGTGGCCCGCTTCGGCGGGGGCGCCCTCGCCGACGACCCCGGCCGCCGGCGGGCCGTCGCCGTCGGCGGCTACACCACCACCGCCGTCCTCTCCGCGGGCATCGGCGCCGCCACCGCCACCTGGCAGGTCGGCGTGTTGCGCGCCGGAGCGTGGACGGCGCGCGGACTGCGGGTGCCCGCCCGCAACGCCCTGCTCGCCGACGTGGTGCCCCGCCCGGCCTACGGCCGCGCCTTCGGGTTCGAGCGGGCCATGGACAACGTCGGCGCCATCCTCGGGCCGCTCGCGGCCATCGGCCTGGTCGCCGCCGTGGGCGTCCGCGGGGCCATCGGTCTCTCGGTGATCCCCGGGCTCCTCGCCGCCGCCGCAATCGTCTTCGCCATCCGGAGCGCGGCGGCGCCGGAGGTCCGCGTGCGTCCGCCCCTGCGCATCCGGGTCAGGCCGGTGCTCGCCGGTCCCCTCGGCCGTCTGTTCGCCGGGATCACCGCCTTCGAGATGGGTAACTGCGCGGCGACCCTGCTCATCCTGCGGGCGACCGACCTGTTCGAACCCGGCAGGAGCACCGAAGCGGCCACGACGACCGCCCTCGCCCTCTATGCCGTCTACAACGTCGCCGCGGCCCTCACCAGTCTCGCCGCCGGCCACCACACCGACCGGGTGGGCGCCCGGCGCGTGCTCGCCATCGGGATCGCCGCCTTCGGTCTCGCCTACGTCGGGTTCACCCGCGACACCACGACCTGGGCCGCGCTGCTGCCGTGGTTCGTCCTGGCCGGAATCGGGATCGGCTGTGTCGAGACGGCCGAGCACGCCGCCGTCGCCACCAACGCTCCGGCGGAACTGCGGGGCTCGGCCTTCGGCCTCCTCGCCGGGGTCCAGAGCCTCGGCAACCTGGCCGCCAGTGTCGTCGCCGGCATCCTCTGGTCCTCCGTCGGGCCCAGTTGGGCATTCGCCTACCTCGCCGGTTGGATGGTCCTCGCCTTCATCGCCCTGCTACGGGCGACGCGATGAGTTCGCACCGTCGCCGACGTCTCCACGTGAGTCAGCACAGCGGACACGAGGGGTACGACGATGACCACGTTGGACAAGCAGTTCTCGGCAATCCTGCAAAAGAGCCCCGCTACGGGCGGGTGGACGTACGTGGTGATGCCGGACTCGGTCGAGTACTTCGGCACGCGCGGCCTCGTGAAGGTGAAGGCAACCGTGGACGGGCATCCCTTCCGCAGCGCGTTCATGGCCATGGGCGACGGCACACACAAGCTGCCGATCAAAGCCGACGTGCGCAAGACCATCGCCAAGGAGGCGGGTGGCACGGTCACCGTGCGTCTTCAGGAGCGGCTCGAGGATCCGTCAGGCGGCTGAGTCTCCGGGCGGGCGGGTCGCCTGGGCGGGCGGGTCTGCGGGGCGGGCGGGTCTCCCGGGCGCGGCCCCGCCCGGCCCGAGGCCGGGGGGGGGGCCCCCGCGGGGACGTGGGGGGGGAACCGGTAGGGC
>CAYTTL010000034.1:0-17537 GCA_964440725.1 uncultured Acidimicrobiales bacterium
CCGCGTGGGCAAAGCTGCGCGCAGGGCGGACCGCGCTGGGGTGGGCTGCCTCGGTGCGCCTCTGCCAGCCGTGTCGCGCTGTAGGTCTCCACACCCCCCGCTCTCGTCCGAGACGTTACGACGGTACCGGCCAGGGCGAACAACGGCAAGGGCTCTCCTGAGGCTCCGACCGGTGCCCCAGACGCGCCGGAGGGGGGCCGGCGCGTACGCCGACCCCCCTCCCAACGTGGGCGGAACTACACCCGCTTCGGTGCAACCCTCAGCAGAAGTGCGCCGAGGGCCAGCAGCAGAAGCCCGAGCAACAGCTGCCCGAGGACTCCTGTTCCGGTGAACGCCAACGCTGCTCGACCGGGGACGGCGGCGACTTCAGCCACCTCCATCGGGTGAACAGGGATCGAGAGAACCTCGATCTCGGGCTCTTCCGGCGTTACGGGCGGAACCGGCGGGACCGGCGGAATGTCCTTGTGACACTCACACTTGGGCAGATCCGGCAGCGGCGGCAGAACCGCACGCGGGCAGAACCCGTCGGTGTTCGCGAACTGGCAGGCGCTGGTGGCCGACACGTTCCCGAACGCTGTTGCGTCTCCGGTGGCGATGAGTGCATTGCCGTCGGAAACATTACCCGTAGCTGCTTCGTTGTTGGCGATCAGATCGCCTTCGTCGCCACCGATGGCAAGGGCGAGCTGGTCGCTCTCGGCCTCGTTCTCGGAGTCGTTGCCGACGGCCTCGTTGAAGCCGGAGTTGGCCTCAGCGTCACCCTCGTTCTCGACCTCGATTGACTGGTCGACGAGCGTGAAGCCGTTTGCAGCCTCTTCCGACACCTGCAAGGCGTAGGTTGCCGAGTAGTTGCCGACCGCCCAGGCGTCGCCGGTGTCGATGACGGCGGTGCCGTCGGACACGTTGGCGGTGCCTGCTGCGTTGTTGGCAATCAGAGCTTCGGCGTCGTCGTCGGACTCGGCCTCGGCCTCTTGCTCGGTCGCAGCCTCGTTCTCGGACTCGTTACCGACGGCCTCGTTGAAACCGGAGTTGGCTTCGGCTTCGCCGAAGTTCTCCACCTCGATCTCTTGGTCGACGATCGCGAACCCGATCACGGGGTCGATCTGGACGGCATCGGTTGCGGAGACGTTGCCGAAGGCAGTCGCCGAACCGGTGACGATGACGGCCGTGCCGTCAGACACGTTGAGCGTGCCTGCAGCGTTGTTGGCGACCAGCGCCTCAGCCTCGTCCTCGGACTCGGCCTCGGCTTCCTGCTCGGTCTCGGCCTCGTTCTCCGACTCGTTGCCGACGGCGTCGTTGAAGCCGCTGTTGGCGGCCGCCGCGCCGGCGTTGTCCACATCGGTGTCCTGGTCGACGATGGCGAAGGCGAGATCGCTCGGGTCCACGTCGGAAAGCTGGGCGACGTGGGTGATCGAGTGGTTCCCGATTGCGCCGGCATCGCCGGTGACGATGACCGCCGTGCCGTCAGACACGTTGGCCGTCGCTGCGGCGTTGTTGGCAATCAGACCTTCTGCTTCGTCCTCGGAAGCCGCTTCGGCCTCCTGCTCGGTCTCAGCCTCGTTCTCCGAGGCGTTACCGACTGCTTCGTTGAAGCCCGAGTTGGCTGCGGCTTCGCCGGAGTTCTCCACGTCGACCTCTTGGTCGACAATGGCGAACCCGATCTCGCCGCCGTCCACGATCGAGGCCTGAGCAGCCTCGGTGACCGACTCGTTGCCGATGGCAACGGCGTCGCCCGTGGCGATGACGGCGGTGCCGTCAGACGCGTTGAGCGTGCCTGCTGCGTTGTTGGCGATCAGGCTTCCGGCTTCGTCCTCGGACTCGACCTCGGCCTCCTGCTCGGTCTCAGCTTCGTTCTCCGACTCGTTGCCGACGGCCTCGTTGAAGCCGCTGTTGGCGACGGCCTCGCCCTCGTTGTCGACCTCGACAGCCTGGTCGACGATGGCGAACCCGATGTCACCGGGGTCGAAGCTGGCCAGCTGGCCCACGTCGGTGAGGGACTGGTTGCCGGTTGCACAGGCATCCCCCGTGACGATGACGGCCGTACCGTCGGAGGCGTTGACCGTCTCCGCGGAGTTGTTGGCAATCAGGCGTTCGGCGTCGTCCTCGGACTCGACCTCGGCCTCCTGCTCGGTCTCGGCCTCGTTCTCCGAGGCGTTACCGACGGCCTCGTTGAAGCCGCTGTTGGCGGCTGCTTCGCCGCTGTTGTCGACGTCGACGTTCTGGTCGACGATGGCGAAGCCCGGACCATCCAACATGGGATGGGCGAGCTGGCCGATGTTGGTCTCGGACGAGTTGCCGGTGGCGATGGCGCATCCGGTGAGGATGACAGCCGTACCGTCCGAGGCGTTGATGGTCTGACCGTCGTTACTCGCGACGGACATGCCCTCTTCGCCTTCGGCCTCGGCCTCCTGCTCGGTCTCGGCCTCGTTCTCCGAAGCGTTCCCGACGGCGGTGTTGAAGCCACTGTTGGCCTCAGCCTCGCCCTCGTTCTCGACGTCGGCGTTCTGGTCGACGATGGCGAAGCCGGAGCCCGGCACGTCGACGGTGGCCACCTGGGCGATGCCCGTGGCCGATGCGTTGCCGACGGCGATGGCGTCACCGGTTGCAATGACTGCCGTGCCGTCACTGGTGTTGCTGGCGCTGCCGAAGTTCGCAGCCACCACGTTGTCCTCGCCCGAACCGCTCGCTGCTTCCTGCTCAGTCTCGGCTTCGTTCTCGGACTCGTTGCCGACGGCCTCGTTGAAGCCGCTGGTCGCAACCGCTTCGCCCTCGTTCTCCACGTCGACGTCCTGGTCGACGATGGCGAGCGTGGGGTCGATGGTCGCCACCTGGACGATCGCGTCATGCGAGACGTTGCCCGCAGCCGTTGCGTCGCCGGTGATGATGACGGCGGTGCCGTCGCTGCTGTTGGACGCCTCGCCGAAGTTGCTGGCGACGGAGGTCTCTGCCTCGTCGTCCTCGCCCTCGGTCTCGGCCTCCTGCTCGGTCTCCGCCTCGTTCTCCGAAGCGTTGCCGACGGCGGTGTTGCGACCGGTGTGGGCCCTTGCGAAGCCCTCGTTGGTCACATCCGCTTCCTGCTCGATGACGGAGATCCCGTCGACGTCGTCAGCGCTGGCGACCTGGGAGATCCCCGTGGTCGACAGGTTGCCGGCGGCGCTGGCGTCCCCAGTGGCGATGACGGCGGTGCCGTCACTCCAGTTCGTTGCCTGTCCGAAGTTTGCGGCCACGATGCTGCCTTCGCCACCTTCGGCTTCGGCTTCCTGCTCCGTGGTTGCCTCATTCTCGGAGGTGTTCCCAACGGCCGTGTTGCGACCGCTGTTCGCCCGTGCGGTGCCGTCGTTCTCGACTTCGGCGTCCTGGTCGATGAAGACCAGTCCGAAGTTCGGGACGTGGGCAGCCTGGGTGATGGTGGTGTTGGAGTCGTTGCCCACCGCAGTGGCGTCTCCAGTGGCGATGATGGCGGTTCCGTCGCTCGAGTTCGTCGAGCTTCCGAAGTTCGCCGCTACCGCGTTGCCTTCACCGTCTTCGGTTTCGGCCTCCTGCTCGGTCTCAGCTTCGTTCTCCGAAGCGTTGCCGACCGCCGTGTTGCGGCCAGTGTTGGCCCTTGCGAAGCCCGTGTTGTCCACGTCGGCTTCTTGGTTGACGAGCGCCACGCCTCCGAGCCTGCCGGAGTTCGCGACGTCGACTGTCTGGGTGATTTCGGTGTCGGAACGGTTCCCCGTCGCAGTGGCGTCACCGGTCACAATGCCGGCGGTGCCGTCGGACGTGTTGGTCGTCTCACCATCGTTGCTCGCGACGCCGGGGGGGCCCGCGCCGGATACTGCTCCCTGGACTGTGTTGGCCTCGTTCTCGGACTGATTCCCGACAACGTTGTTCCTGCCCGAGTTGGCGTTGGCCGTCCCCGAGTTCGAGACGTCAGCGCTCTGGTTCACGATCAGGATGCCGCCCAGTGAGCCTCCGACGGTGCCGCCCACACTCTGGTGGACGCCTGTGGTGGAGTCATTGCCAGTAGCTCCGGCATTGCCGGTGGACACGACGCCTGTTCCGTCCGAATCGTTCGACGTGTCCGCTCCGTTGGAGGAACCGTCTGCGTCCTGGTCGGTGTTGGCCTCGTTCTCGGAGTTGTTGCCGTTGGCTGAGTTCCCGCCCGTGTTCGCGCGCGCCGTGCCGTTGTTGTCAACGTCAGCGTTCTGGTTCACGATGCAGATTCCGCCGAGGCCTCCGGACGCATTGCACTGGGCGTGCTGGTTCACGGTCGTGTTCGATACGTTCCCGGTCGCGTTGGCGTCGCCGCTGGAAATCGCAGCCGTGCCATCCGACGAGTTCGAGGTCGATCCTGCGTTGCCGGCCACCGAAGAGTCTTCGCCGACGGCCACCTGGCCGCTGCTGGCGTCGTTCTCCGAGTTGTTGCCGACTGCCGTGTTGCCACCCGTGTTCGCGCTCGCCGAACCGTTGTTGGACACGCTGGCGTCCTGATCAATGATCTGGACGCTTCCGTTGTGCCCGTTCACGGAGAGGCTGGCCGGTTGGGACACGTCCGTCGCTGCGGCATTGCCGCCTGCGGTCGCGTCTCCAGTAGCTGCGCTTGCGTCGCCACCGGAGCCGTTGCTGGCTCCAGAGCTCTGGCTTTCTTCTGCCCATGCGGACCCACTCAGGAACAGCAGTGCCGCCATTGCGGCGAGCACGACTAACAGTGCCTGAACGGCCCGTCTGGGGAGAAGAGTTTGGGTTGATGCTTCGCTCGTCACCTATCACCTCCTTTCGTGTTCTTCTCGTAGTTGTAATGGTCGGTGCTGCGGTATTGCGGTCCTACGATGTTGCGGTGTTTCGGGTGATGCCGTGCTTCAGTGCTGCGGTGCTGCGGTGGTGCGTGGGGTTCGTCTCGCGACCCCGAAACGGCGACGGCTCGTGCGAAGCGAACCTGTTTCCGATCCAGGCGTGACCGAGCCCCCGTTGCCGGGCGCTCGTGCTAGCCGCCCTTCGTTTACCCCATCTGTCGCGGCAAGTCAATCACCCTCCGGGTCACCCGAGGATGTGCCGCAGCCGCAAAAGGGCTGGTCGCGGGGCCGGCCCCGACTGCCGTCAGGCGTGTTGGACGGCCGTGCGGGACCTGTTGGAGCGCTTCGAGCGGCGTCGGACCCGACGCTCCAACAGGTTGGCCGGGGTGAAGTGTTGGAACCGTGGGCCCGGCAGGGATCGAACCTGCGACCAAAGGATTATGAGTCCCCCGCTCTGACCACTGAGCTACGGGCCCGCTCGGGGGGCTCTGCCCCCCGAGTACCCCCCGACGTTCAAACCCAACACTCCCTTCGGGGGCTCGGCCCCCAAAGAATCCCTCGACGTCCGAAACCAACACCGACTTCAAGAAGCCAACACTTGGATGGGGACTGCGAGTGTTGGCTCGACGCCAGGAAACCGACTGGGTGCTCCGGGGGTGGGACTCGAACCCACAACAAACGGCTTAACAGGCCGGTGCTCTGCCGATTGAGCTACCCCGGAATTTCCTGCGACCCTAGCAAAGGCCCCGGCCCGGCCCGGGCCCCCGGGAGCTCGGCCGAGGCCGGCCTCGGCCGATCCAGGAGTAGGGACGACCGATCCCGGGTACATCCAGAACATGAGATTCCGATTCGGGGTGCTGACAGGATTTGCCGGGGGCTACTACTTGGGCGCAAAGGCCGGGCGTGAGCGGTACGAGCAGCTGAACAACGCCATCCGCCGGGCCCGGGGGTCCGACGCCGTGGTCGCCGCGACCGAGAAGATCCGTCCGGTGGTCGAGGAGAAGGTCGCCGTTGCCAGGGACAAGGCCCAGGATCTGGTCGACAACCGGCTGGGCAACGGGCAGTCCGAGCAGACCAGTCCCCTGCCCTAGATCCGCTGCTGCGGGCTCACTCCTCTTCGAGGTAGTCCCGGAGCTTCTGGCTGCGAATGGGATGACGGAGACGGGCCAGGGTCTTCGCCTCTATCTGGCGGATCCGCTCCCGCGTGACGCCGAACTCCCGCCCGACCTCCTCCAGGGTGCGGACCTGGCCGTCGTCGAGGCCGAAACGTAGGCGCACGACCTGGCGTTCACGCTCGGTGAGCTCCTCCAGGGCCTCGCTCACCGCCTCGGCCAGCAGGGCTCGGGCGGCGGCATCGGCGGGTTCCACCGCTTGGCGGTCCTCGATGAAATCGCCGAGGGCGCTGCCGTCGTCCTGGCCCACCGGCGTCTCCAACGACACCGGCTCCTGCGCGATCCGTTGTATTTCGCGCACCTTCGCCGGCGTGAGCTGAAGCTTGTCGGCGAGCTCCTCGGGCGTGGGTTCGCGACCCAGTTCCTGGAGTAACTGGCGCTGGACCCGCAGGACGGTGTTGATGGTCTCCACCATGTGCACCGGGATGCGTATGGTGCGGGCCTGGTCGGCGATGGCCCGGGTGATGGCCTGGCGGATCCACCAGGTCGCGTAGGTGGAGAACTTGAAGCCCTTGGTGTAGTCGAACTTCTCGACCGCCCGGATCAGGCCCAGGTTGCCCTCCTGGATCAGGTCGAGAAAGGCCAGGCCCCGCCCCATGTACCGCTTGGCGATGGACACCACCAGCCGGAGGTTGGCCTCGGTCAGCTGCTTCTTGGCGTGGAACCCGGCGGCCACCACCGCTTCCAGGGGGACGAGCTCGCCGTCGGGCACGTTGCCGCCCGTGCCCGAGCCCTGCATGGCGGCGGAGTCCTCGAGGGCGGCGATGCGGGCGGCGGCCTCCAGTCCGGCCTCGATCCGCCGGGCCAGCATCACCTCGTCGGGGCCGCTGAGGAGCCCGATCTTGCCGATCTCCTTGAGATAGGTGCGCACCGGGTCCGACGACCCCGCCCGGTCGGTGCCCTCCCGGGCCGGGGCCCGTCCCGGCGGGTCGGCGTCGCCGGAGGGCCGCAGGCGCCTGTCAGCCGGGCGCGGGGGCACCGCCGGCGGAGGCGGGCCCGGGATCGAGTCGGCAACCGGAGCGAGCCGGACCCCGCCCGGCGGCGTGAGCGGTTCGTCGGTGGGGTCGAGAGCCTCGTCGAGCTCGACCCGCTCGGCCTGGAGCTGGCGACGGACACCGTCGATGAGCTCGGGCGTGAGCTCCACGTGGCGCAGCACTGAGATCACCTCGTCGAGGGTCAGCGAACCCCGGGCCTTGCCTCGATCCACCAGATGGGTGAACGCCTCGGTGGGAATCTCGCCCGGGGGCCCCGCAGCGTTGGCCTCCGTCATCTCCACCAGTCTGCCCCCTCGGTGGGCCGCCTGGTGCAGGGTAGCAGTGCGACCCTCAGTCGCCTCGCTCCACCAGCCATCGCAGCAGCCGGTCGGTCGCCTCGCCGCGGGTCGAGGGGTCACGAAGTTCCTCGATCGCCGGCTTGAGCCACCCGATGAGCGGGCCGTAGGCGGTGGGGTCGGCGGCGTGGCGGGCGGACGCTTCCAGATCCGCCAGGGCCCGCTGGCCCGCCTCGTCGACGAGGCGGGCCAGCACGTCGTCGGGGTCGGCGTTGCCCTCCTCCACCGCCAGCCGCTGCAGCAGCACGGCGGCCTCGGGCTCGGCCTCGTCGATGGCACCGTGAAGGGATCCGGCCGAGGCGAGCGACCGTTGGGCGGCCCGGATCACCGGATCGGCGAACAAGGACACGTGGAGGCGACCGGCGAGCGCCTCCGGTTGGTTGATCGCCACCCGCAGAGCCTCCAGCTCGGGGCCACCCTGGGTCCGGGCGAGGGCCGGCCGGGGCACCGCCGTGGCACCGGCCCGGGTCGTCCCGGCCGCAACGAGCTCGCGAAGGCGGTCGTGGTGGACGTGAAGGAGGTCCGTGACCTGCATGACGTACTGGTCGCGCACCACGGCGTTCGGGTGCTCGGCGACGACGGCCATGGCCAGCTCGGCGGCCCGGGCACGGCCTTCCGGGGAACGGAGGTCGGCGCCCGCCAGGGCCCGGTCGAGCCGGAAGGCCAGGAAGGGCTTGGCCCCGGAGACGGCCTTCCGGAGAGCCTCGGGGTCACGGCGGGCCAGGTCGCCGGGGTCGAGCCCGCCCGGCAGCTCGGCCACCGCCAGGTCGAGCTCGTAGCGCTGCTCCCACTGGTACAGCCGCTCGGCCGCGGCCTGGCCGGCGGGATCGGCGTCGAAGGCCAGCACGACCCGGCTGGCGAAGTTCTTGAGGGTGTGGAAGTGCTGCTCGGCCAGAGCCGTGCCGCACGTGGCCACCGCCGTCGCCACCCCGGCCGACGCCAGGCCGATCACGTCGGTGTAGCCCTCGCAGACCACGACCTCCCGGCTCTTCACCACGTCGGCCTTGGCCCAGTTGAGGCCGTAGAGGACCCGGGACTTGGAGTACAGCGGGCCTTCTGCCGAGTTCTTGTACTTGGGGGGCTCACCCCCGGGCAGACACCGGCCGCCGAAGGCGACGGGATCACCCCTGACGTCGAAGATCGGGAACATGATCCGGGCCCGAAAGGTGTCCTGCTGACGGTTGATGCGGTTGAGCAAGCCCAGCCCGGTGGCGGTGAGAACGTCGACCGGCACCTTGAGGGCACGGCACAGGCCGTCCCACTCGTCGGGCGCCCACCCCAGCCGGTAGGCCCGCACCACGTCGCCGTCGTAGCCGCGATCCCGCAGGTAGGAGCGGGCGGCGGCGGCGTCGCGACCGGTGAGGAGGCGCTGGTGGTACCAGTCGACGGCGCGGGCCATGGTGTCGACGAGGAGGGCCCGGCGCTGTCGCTCCTTGCTGACCGCGGCATCGTCGTAGGAGATCTGGATGCCGGCCCGCCCGGCCAGACGCTCGACCGCCTCGGCGAACTCCAGGTGCTCGACCTCCCGGACGAAGGTGATCACGTCGCCTTTGGCTCCGCAGCCGAAGCAGTAGTAGAGCCCTTCTTCGCCGTTGACGGAGAACGACGGGGTCTTCTCGGCGTGAAACGGGCAGAGTCCCACCCACCGCCGGCCCACCCGGCGCAACGCCATGTGCTCCCCGGCCACCTGTACGAGGTCCGACGCCTCCCGTACCCGCGCGATGTCCTCGGTGATGATTCCCACGGAGATCGGCCCGCTAGCCCCGGGCCCCGCCGGTGAAGTTCCACGAGGCCAGGTGCAGGCTGGGCACGATGGCGTTACCCCCCCGCAGGCGGGCGTCGGACCCGACGCCGACGACGTTGCCGGGGGCCAGGGCCTCGGCGTAGGACTGGGTGAAGCGCAGGTTGCGCACCGCCCGGGTGACCTGTCCCCCCTCGATCAGGCCGAGGCCGTTGCGGGTGAGGCCGGTGACCACCTGCGTCTTCGGGTCGAGGATCCGGGTGTACCAGAACTCGGTGACCAGCAGCCCCCGGTCGACGCCGGCGATCAGCTCGGCGAGGCTCGACTCCCCGTGCGCGAGAACGAGGGTGGAGGGGGCCGGTCCGTAGCTCTCACCGCCGACGATGCCGTGACCGGTGCTCTGGGTCGCAACCTGGGCGGCGGTGCGGCGATCGTGGAGGAGGTTGGTGGAGCGGCCGGCGCCCACCAGCTCGAGGCGTCGCCGGGGGGTGCCCTCGGCGTCGAAGACCAGGGCCGGCGCCCGGGGGTCGGTGGCGTCGTCGGCGATGCTGATGGCCGGGTCGAACTGCCGGTCGCCGAGCCGGACGAAGGAGCGGCCCTCGGCGTGGGCCTTGGCCGAGAAGCCGTAGCCCACGACGAAATCCAGCATGTCGGCCACGCACGCAGGTTCCAACACGACCTGGTAGTGACCCGGCGGCAACTCCACCGCATCGGCGCCGGACCGGGCCCGGGCGGCCGCGGCGGTGCCCGCCCGGCTGCCGTCGAGGGCGTCCAGGGACACGGCCGATTCCCAGCCACTGCCGTCGGCTGCGCCGTCGTGGCCCGAACGCATGAGGCGGTGGATGCCGTCGACGGTGGCGTGGCTGGTCCTCCCGAACAGGCGCTGTCCCGACGAGTTGACGAAGCACGCCTCGTAGCCGTTGGTGGAGCAGTAGCCGGCGGCACTCAGCTCCGGTCCGGCGTCGACGAAGGACCGCACCACGTCGGCCCGGGCCTCAGCCGGCGCCAGGGCGGTCGCCGGGTCCCAGTGCTCGATCGGGTGCACGGCGGCGGGCAGTGCCACCCCCGGCCACCGCTCGTCGTGAGGCTGCAGGGCGGCGGCGGCGAAGGTGGCCTCGACCAGGCGCTCGAGGCCGGGGGTGTCGGTGCGATTGGTCGACGAGGCGGCCAGGCGCCCGTCGCACGCCACCCGCAGACGCACCCCGCGGTGCTCCTCGGCCACGTTCTGGTGGATGTGCGAGTTGGCGAAACGGGTGATGGCGGTACGACCGGCGCCGACCGTGACCTCGGCCTCGGCCCGCCCACCCACCAGCTCCAACACCCGCTCCCCGAGGGCGGCGAGGTCAGGACGTTCGCGGGAGGAGGTCACCCTCTGACTCCCACGTGGACGTCCCGGAACCGGGCGGGCACCGACGGGTGGCCGGTGTGGCCGATCTGCATGGGCTGTCCCTTCCCGCAGTTCGGCGTGCCCCAGAAGATCCACTCGTCGGGGCCCCCGAGGCGGTCGAGCGATCCCCAGAACTCCGGGGTGATACCCGTGTACGTCGGGTTTCGCAGCAGGCGGCCGAGCTTGCCGTCGCGAATCTCGCGACCCACCTCGCAGCCGAACTGGAAGTTGAGGCGCTTGTCGTCGATCGACCACGACCGGTTGGTCTCCATGTACACGCCCTCGGCGGTCTCGGACACCATCTCCTCGAGCGACGACTCCCCCGGGAGGATCCCGACGTTGGTCATGCGCACCATCGGCAGCCGGGCCCACCCGTCGGCCCGCACCATGCCCCCGGCGACGACACCGGCGACGGCGGCGGAGTCGCGGCCCGACAGCACGCCGACCCATACGCCCTCACGCACGATGTCGACCCGGCGGGCCGGCGTGCCCTCGTCGTCGAAGCCGAACGATCCCAGGGCGCCGGGAAGGGTGGCGTCGGCGGTGATGTTCATGAGCGGCGAGCCGTAGCGGAACCGCCCCAGCTCGGTCAGGTCGAGGAACGACGTGCCGGCGAAGGCGGCCTCCCACCCGAGGATGCGATCGAGCTCGATGGCGTGGCCCACGGACTCGTGGATCTGGAGGGCGAGTTGCTCGGACCCGAGGACGAGGTCGGTGACCCCCTCGGGGCACAACGGTGCCGCCAGCAGCGCCACCGCCTCCTCGGCCACCCGCCCGGCGTGACCGGCGAGGTCGGCCTGGCGGACGAGCTCGAAGCCGCGGGTACCGACCTGGCCGCCGATGCCGCCGTAGGAGCGCCGCTGGGTCTCCCGCTCCCCGGCCGCGGTGGCGCTCATCGCCGTACCCGACTCCACCAGGTGCTGGGAGATGCGGTGGCCCTGGCTGGACACGAACCACTTGCGCGTGTCCCAGAAGCTGAGCATGGCGTCGGCCACCGAGATCCCGTCCACGCCTTTCATGGTCCCGGTGACCCCTACGAGCAGGTCGCCCTTCTCGCCCAGGGACACGTCGGCGGGGTGCTCCTTCCACCCTGACTCCCAGTGTGCCTCCACCACCTCGCCGTCGGCGAGCTGCAGGGGCGGCCCCGGTACCCGCGCCGACGCCCGGGCGATGGCCGCCGCCTCCTCGCCCGCCCGGCGGGCCGCCGTCCCCTCCAGGTCCGACGTGCCGAAGAACCCCCAGGACGAGCCGATCAGGGCCCGGACCCCCACCCCCACCGACTCGCCCCGCCGGAGGCCGTCGAGCTCGCCGTCGGTGGCGTGGAGGACCTCGGTGGCCGTCTCCACCACCCGGGCGTCGGCGTAGGAGGCCCCGGCGGCGAGCGCACCCTCGACGGCGGCGGTGGCGTGGTCGAACATGGGCCGAACCTACAGCGCCCGCACCCCGTCGTTCTTTGCGCGATTTCCAACATCACGTGTTGGAAATCGCGCCGAGAAGCGCGGTCAGCCGGCGGCGAGAATCGCCTGGGCGGCGGCCAGACGGGCGATGGGAACGCGAAACGGCGAGCACGACACGTAGTGGAGGCCGGCCTCGTGGAACAGGGCGATCGACTCGGGGTCTCCGCCGTGCTCGCCGCAGACCCCCAGCTTGATGGCGGGCTTGGCGGCCCGCCCCCGCTCGCAGGCGTCGAGGACGAGCCGGCCCACGCCCGCCCGGTCGATGGTCTCGAAGGGGTTCCGGGTGAGCAGGCCCTGCTCGAGGTAGGCGGGCATGAGCCGGCCCTCCACGTCGTCACGGCTGAAGCCGAACGTCATCTGGGTGAGATCGTTGGTGCCGAAGGAGAAGAAGTCGGCCTCGGTGGCCAGGTCGCCGGCCACGATCGCCGCCCGCGGGGTCTCCACCATGGTGCCGATGGTGACGTCGACGGGCTGGTCGATGCCGGCCGTCGCCTCTTCCACCGCTGCCTCCACCCAGCTGCGGGCCAGGGCCATCTCCTCACGCCCCACGGTGAGGGGGACCATGATCTCCACGATGGGCCGGCCGCCCGCCGCCACCCGTTCGGCCGCCGCCTCCATGAGGGCCCGCACCTGCATGGCGTAGAGGCCGGGCTTGATCACGCCGAGGCGCACGCCGCGGGTGCCGAGCATGGGGTTGTACTCGTGCCACATCTCCGCCGCCCGCAGGAGTCGCCGCTCCTCGTTGCTCAGCCCGGTGGTCGCCGCCTTGATGGCCAGCTCCTCGGTGCGGGGCAGGAACTCGTGGAGGGGCGGGTCGAGAAGGCGCACGGTGACCGGCAGCCCGTCCATGGCCTCGAGGATCTCGGCGAAGTCGGCCTTCTGGGCCTGGCGCAGCTCCTCGAGGGCGGCCACCTCCTCGTCGGGGGTGTCGGCCAGGATCATGCGGCGCACCACGGGGAGGCGTTCGCCGAGGAACATGTGCTCGGTGCGGCACAATCCGATCCCCTCGGCGCCGAAGGACCGGGCGTTGGCCGCATCGGGCCCGGTATCGGCGTTGGCCCGCACCGCCAACGTGCCGGCGCGGACCTCGTCGGCCCACCCGAGAAGGGTCTCGAACTCGGGTGGCGGCTCGGCCACGGTGAGGGCCAGCTCCCCGAGCATGACCTTGCCCGTGGTGCCGTCGACGGAGATCATGTCGCCCTGGGACACGGTGACCCCTCCGGCGGTGAAGCTGGTTCCGGTGATGACGACCGACTCGGCACCGACCACCGCCGGCTTGCCCCAGCCCCGGGCCACCACCGCGGCGTGGCTCACCAGGCCCCCCCGAGAGGTGAGGATGCCCTCGGCGACGATCATCCCGTGGACGTCCTCGGGCGAGGTCTCGGTGCGGACCAGGATGACCTTGTCACCGGCCTCGGAGGCCGCGGCGGCGTCGTCGGCGCTGAAGTACGCCCTGCCCACCGCCGCCCCCGGCGAGGCGGCCAGGCCGGTCGCCACCACCGCGGCGGAGCTCGCCGCGAACTGGGGGTGGAGGACCGAATCGAGGTGGTCGGCGGTGATCCGCTGGATGGCCTCGTGGCGGGACAGCCCGATGTCGGTGTCGGTCGTCATGTCGACGGCCATCTTCAGGGCGGCGACACCCGTGCGCTTGCCCACCCGGGTCTGCAGCATCCAGAGCTTGCCCCCGTCGATGGTGAACTCGGTGTCGCACATGTCGCGGTAGTGGCGCTCGAGGCGCCCGAAGATTTCGTGCAGCTCGCTGTGGATGGAGGGGAACAGCGTCTTCATCTCGGCGAGGGGCAGCGTGTTGCGGATGCCGGCCACCACGTCTTCACCCTGGGCGTTCACCAGGAAGTCGCCGTAGGCCCCCTGGGCCCCCGTCGCCGGATCGCGGGTGAAGCCCACACCGGTGCCGGAGTTGTCGTCACGGTTGCCGAACACCATGGCCTGCACGTTGACTGCGGTGCCCAACTCGTGGGGGATGCGCTCACGCACCCGGTAGGCCACCGCCCGGGGGCCGTTCCACGACCGGAACACCGCCTCGATTGCGCCCCGGAGCTGGTCAGTGGGGTCCTGCGGGAACGGCTCGCCGGTGTGGCGCGCCACGACGGCCTTGAAGTCGTCGACCAGTGATGCGAGCAGGTCCGCCGGGATCTCGGCGTCGCTGTCGGTACCGGCCTTGGCCTTGGCCGCCTCGAACAGGTCGTCGAACTCCTCGCCGGGCACGTCGAGCACGATGCGCCCGTACATCTGCACGAGGCGGCGGTAGCTGTCGTAGGCGAACCGCTCGTCGCTGGTCTGGGCGGCCAGGCCCTTGACCGACTGGTCGTTCAGGCCCAGGTTGAGGACGGTGTCCATCATGCCGGGCATGGAGAACTTGGCGCCCGACCTCACGCTCACGAGGAGGGGGTCGGCGGCGTCGCCGAGACGCCGGCCCATGCCCTTCTCGAGGGCCTCGAGCTGGACGGCCACCTCGTCGGAAAGACCCTGGGGCCAGCCGTTGCCCATGTAGGCGCGGCAGGCGTCGGTCGTGATCGTGAAGCCCGGCGGCACCGGGAGCTCGAGCACCGAGGTCATCTCCGCCAGGTTGGCGCCCTTGCCCCCGAGCAGGTCCTTCAGGCTCATCGGTGGTTGCTGGTGCCGGTGGTCGAAGGCAAAGACGTAGGTCACGCGAAAGATCTCCTCGGGGGGTCAACGGTCCCGACGAGACTACCGGGCTACCTCGTCGCTGCGACCAAGCGGTCGGCGGTGGCCGCGTCATCGGCCAGGATCAGATCGACCTGCGACCCGTTGTGCACGATGCGCCCGGCGCCGTCGGGCCCCGAGAACCGCCCGTCGACGGGAGGCCACCCGCCGGACCAGCCCGGCGCCCATTCGGTGAGGGCCCGGACCAGCTCGGCGGCGTCGGCGTCGCTGTCGGTCAGCCACCGGTCGACCAGGCCCAGGCTGTTCCCGCAGCGCACGGTCTCGAACACGTCACCGTTCCACCCGTCCGCCCCGGCGGAGGCCGTCTCCTCGTCGAGCTCGGTACCGAGGAGCGCCGCCATCTTGAACTCGCCCAGCGCCCCCCGGCGGCGTGACTCGCATCCGATGGCCGCGGCCACGTCGACCAGCGAGGGCGGGCTCCAGCCCTGTCCGGCGCCATACCGGTCGGGGTGCAGGATCTGCTCGGTGGACGTGGGCGGCCGCCGAAGGGCGGCGTCGATGCCGGCGTTGGGAGTGGCGGCCGCGGCGGCCTGGGCCTCGGCGAACGCCAGTCCGGCCTCGTACGGGAAGTAGAGGTACTCGAGCAGGAAGGGCGGCGTGTTCGCCAGGTTGGCCAGGGTGTTCTCGTCGACCTCGCCCCCCAGTAGCGCGCCGAGGGCCAGGACCACCTGCTCCTCTTCGCTCAGGTACCTCTCGGCGTAGCGATCCTCGAGCAGCTTGGCGTCTCCCTCGACGACGGCGTTGTAGGCATCGAGCTCCTCCTCCCGATCGGCTTCATCGAGGGCATCGGTGGTCGTGCCGAAGTCGAACCACTGGTCGGTGAGGGCGTGGTTGAGCTCGTGGACCAGGGTCATCCTGGTGGCGGAGTCGATCTCTTCGTCGTCGGATCCGGAGTTGCCCACGACCAGCTCCTTGGTCTCGGGGTCGTAGAACCCGAGAATCAGCCCGGAGTACAGGTTGTCGAGCGTCTTCGAGTAGTCGAGGTCGGCAGGGATCAGGTGCAGGACCTTGAAGGTGTCGCCGACGGCTGCTTCGCGCTCGGGCCGGCGGTCCCGTTCGATTGCCGCCCGGGCCCGGCGGGCCAGCTCCTCCTTGGACACCACGTCGACCCTCATGGGCGACCGCCAGGCCAGACCCCGCAGCTCGGCGACCTGCGCCTTCGCCTCGGTGATGTAGCGGGGTTCGTCCGGCACCGGCTCCGTGGTGGCCGTGGTCGTCGGCGCGGGCAGGCCAGGGGTGGTTGCCGGCGCCGTCGCGGTGGGCGTGCTCGCGTCGGAGTCCGATTGACGGGCGGCCACGGTGACCAGCCCGGCGGCCAGGACCACTGCGGCCATCACCCCGACGGCCACGGCGTGGAGGCGGGAGTGGCTCGTGGCGGGGGTGGCGGTCAACGGTCCTCCGGGCCAACGGTACCGGCACGGCGGGCGCTGCCGGCCGCGGCCCGCCCTTTTTCGTACTGGTCGGTAAACCTCAGTCCTGCAGGCGACCCCGGACGTGGTCGACCAGAGTGTCGATCGGCACCCGATCCTGGACCAGGGTGTCGCGGTCGCGGACGGTGACGGCCTCGTCGTCGAGACTGTCGAAGTCCACGGTGACGCAGAGGGGCGTGCCCGCCTCGTCCTGGCGGCGGTACCGCCGACCGATCGACTGCGTCTCGTCGTAGTCGCACATGAAGTGCGGTTGCAGGAGCTTCAGCACCTGGCGGGCGGTCGGTACCAGGGTTTCCTTCTTCGACAGGGGCAGCACGGCGACCTTGATCGGAGCCAGACGGCGGTGGAGGCGCAGGACGGTGCGCACCTCACCACCGACGTCGTCGGTGTCGTAGGCGGCCAGCAGGAAGGCCATCATCGAGCGGCCGACGCCGGCCGCGGGCTCGATCACGTGGGGTACGTAGCGCTCGCCCGACGCCTGGTCGTAGTACTCCAGGCGCTGGCCGGAGAACGTGGCGTGCTGGGTGAGGTCGTAGTCGGTGCGGTTGGCGACGCCCTCGAGCTCGCCCCAGCCCCAGGGGTAGGCGAACTCCACGTCGGCGGTCCCGGTGGAGTAGTGCGACAGCTCCTCGGCATCGTGAGGGCGCAACCGGAGCCGGTCGGCCGGGATCCCGAGGTCGGTGTACCAGCGCAGGCGCTCGGCGCACCAGTACTCGAACCACTTCGTGCCCTGGTCGGGCGGCACGAAGAACTCCATCTCCATCTGCTCGAACTCGCGCGTGCGGAAGATGAAGTTGCCCGGGGTTATCTCGTTTCGGAACGACTTGCCCTGTTGGGCGATGCCGAACGGCGGCTTCTTGCGGGTGGTCTGCACGACGTTGGCGAAGTTCACGAAGATGCCCTGGGCGGTCTCCGGGCGCAGGGAGGCCACGGCGCCGTCATCCTCGACGGGGCCCACATGGGTCTTGAACATCAGGTGGAAGGGACGGGCCTCGGTGAGGTCGTGCGACCCGCAGTTGGGACAGGACGGCGGGCCCTCCTGACCGTCGGCCTCGGGGAGCTGGTCGGCCCGCCAGCGTTCCTTGCAGTTCCGGCAGTCGACCAGGGGGTCGGAGAACGTGGCCAGGTGCCCCGAGGCCTCCCACACGCGCGGGGCCATCAGGATGGCGGCGTCGAGGCCCACGATGTCGTCACGCTCCTGGACCATGGCCCGCCACCAGGCCTCCATGATGTTGCGCTTGAGGAGCACGCCGAGGGGCCCGTAGTCCCAGGTGGAACGGAAGCCGCCGTAGATCTCGCTCGACGGGAAGACGAACCCGCGGCGCTTGCACAGGTTCACCACCTGTTCAGTCAGGTCGGCCATGCCGGGAGCGTAGCTGCGGGGCCCGCCGGCCCCGGGGGGCGCAGCCGCCCAGGAGGCAGTGACGGCCCGCCGGCCCCGGGCGGCGCAGCCGCCCAGGAGGCAGTGACGGCTGCCGCCCTCCCAGCAGGGCCGGGGTGCGAAGCTGCGGTGATGCGGCGCCGCCTGCTCGTAGCTCT
>CAYTTL010000035.1:0-5433 GCA_964440725.1 uncultured Acidimicrobiales bacterium
GCCGCCGAAGCGCTCCACGACGCCCTGTCGTCCGCTCAGGGGGCCGCTCGGGCCCAGGGCGCTCCCCCGGGCACCGACGAGCTGGCCGCCTACGCCCAACGGGTGCAGGACGAGTACGCCCTGTACTTCAAGGTGGCCCGGGCCTTCGTGCGGATCATCGGTCGACCGGCCCTCATGCGCGCCCTCGTCGGCACCGGGATGCACTCGCGCACGCTCATGGAGTGGGTCCTGCGGATCATGGCCAATCTCCTGCGCCCCGACGAGCTGGGGCCGGCGGAGGCCGCCTACCGGGCCGTCGCCGCCATCGCCCGGATGACGCCCGACCGCCCTGGGCAGCCAGGGGTACCAGGGGTGTCAGCGCTCGTCGGGTGACGACCACCGCGACCCATGATCGACGTCAGCCCGGAACGGTTCGAGGAGTTGGTGGCCGACGCCCTCGACGACATCCCGCCGGCACTGGGGAAGCTGATGGACAACGTCTGGGTGCAGGTCGACGGGCGCGCCCGTCCTGATCTCCTCGGCCTCTACGAGGGCGTCCCGCTCACCGCGCGCGATGCCGGGTACGCGGGGATGGTGATGCCCGACCGCATCACCATCTTCCGCCGGACCATCTGCGCCATCTGCTCCAGCGAGGACGAGGTGGTCGCCCAGGTGCGCCAGACGGTGGTGCACGAGGTGGCCCACCACTTCGGCATCGACGACGACCGCCTGGACGAGCTCGGCTGGGCCTGAGCCTCGTGGGGCCGGCGCTCCGGAGTTACAGCGACGGGCGGAGCAGGTCGGTGGCTCGCTCCTTCATCCGCTTGCCCAGCGGCCGCTGCCGCCACTGATCGAGGTCGAACTCCGAGGCCGACCCGAGATCCTCCAGGAAGTGGCCGGCCAGCTCCTCGACGCAGGCGGCATCGGTCACCGAGACGTTGACCTCCAGGTCGTGGTCGAACGACCGGCTGTCGAAGTTGCCCGACCCGACGTTGGCCCAGGTGTCGTCGATCAGCAGGACCTTGGCGTGCAGCATGGTGCGGTCGTACTCGAAGATGCGGACACCGGCCTCGGCCAGCGGCTCGTAGGAACGCTGGCCCGCCTCGCGAACGATCTCCTTGTCCACCTTCTGGCCGTTCACCAGGATCCGGACGTCGACGCCGCGCTCGGCTGCGCCCCGCAACGCCTCCTCGAACCCGGCGTCAGGACTGAAGTAGGCGGTGGTCATCCACAGACGCCGGCGGGCGCCGGAGATGGCGGCGTAGAACAGCTCGCTGGTGGCCGTCGGGCCGCCGGTGGGAGTCCCCCTCGTCAGCTGCACGCCCACGCCGTCCTCGAAGGGATCGACCACGGGGACGTGGCGACCGGTCAGGAGCTCCCCGGTCGCCTCCATCCAGTTCTCCATGAACGCGCCGAACACGTCGAGCACGACCGGGCCCTCCAGGCGGAGGTGGGTCTCCCGCCAGTGCTCGGGGTCCCGGGCGTCGCCCGTCCACACGTCGGCCACACCGACGCCACCCGCGTACCCGATGGTGCCGTCCACGATCAGCAGTCGCCGGTGCATCCGGTTGTTCACGCGGTTGAGGGTGTACCAGCGGGGCGGGCGGAAGAACGAGACATGGACCCCGGCCTGTTCGAGGCGCTCGACGTGGTCGCCGGCGAACCTGGCCGACCCGTAGGCGTCGATCACCACGTTCACGTCGACCCCGGCGCGGGCCCGGTCGACGAAGGCCTCCATGAACCCGTCGGCGGCCTCTCCCGGCCAGAAGATGTAGGAGGAGAAGTCGACGGTGCTGGTCGCCTTGGAGATGGCCTGGCGCATGTCCTCGAGAGTGGCGCCGTTGCGCAGCACGGTGACGCGGTTGCCGCTGCGCTGGGGGGTGCCCGTCATGGCCTGGAGGAGCCGGTTGAACTCGTCGGTCCCGGGCTGGGGGGCGTCGTCCATGTCGAAGCGTCGCCCGACGGTGCGCTTGTACTTGCCCACCTGATAGGCGTAGAGGGCCAGGCCGGCGGCGATTCCTGCGCCCGCCACCCCCCGCCGAAACCCCGTGGAGCCCCTGCTCAACGGCCGGGCTGCCATTGCAGGAAGACGAGGGTCGCGTCGTCGGCCAGCTCCGCCCCGCGGTGGTTGCGCAGGTCGCGGGCCAGCCGGCGAAGGAGCTCGGGCGCGAGCAGACCGGCGCCGCTGTACTGCTCGACCGCGTTGCGCAGGTTGTCCACGCCGAACTGGGCGCCTCCGACGGCATGGGCCTCGGTGACGCCGTCGGAGTAGAAGAGAAGCCGGTCGCCGGGCTGCAGCTGGCAGTCACCGACCTCGGTGATCTCGATGCCCAGGCCGAACGGGAGGCACGGCGCACACGGCAACTCGGCGACGACCTTGTGGCCCCGGATGAGGAGGGGAAGAGGGTGACCGGCGTTCACCCAGCGGAAGCGGCCGGTGGCCACGTCGAGCTGGGCGACCTGACCGGTGACGAACTCGTCCCTGTCGAAGCGCTCGACCAGGGCGTCGTCGATCATGTCGGCCATGACCGTCAGCTCCAGGCGCCGGCGCCGGGCGAACCGGAACGCCCCCAGCGCCAGGGTGCTCGACAGGGCCGAGTTCACCCCGTGGCCCATGGCGTCGAAGATGGCGAAGTCCAGTACGTCGCCGTTGAGCGAGTAGTCGAAGGCGTCGCCGGCCACGAGGTAGGCGGGCTCGAGAAGCCCGGCGATCGACAGCTCCGGCGAGGTGAACCCCAGCGGGGGCAGGAGCATGTCCCACTGCATCTCCGCGGCCAGGTTCATGGGCCGCAGCCTGCGGCGCTGCTCGATCAGGTCGGTGTAGCGGCCGGCAGAGTGGATGAGATGGCCGACGAGCAGGCCGAGGTCGGCGGTCAGCCGGAGGAGGTCGTCGTCGATCGAGTCGAAACCCAGCTCGAGCACCCCCAGGCGCTCGGCCCGTTCCCGCACCGGAACCCATACCCGCCAGCCGTCGTCGGCCGACGCGGTCAGCACCTGCTGGGTCTGGAACGCCCTCCCCGCCATCGTCGCCTCCACCCGCACGCCCTTGGGGGCGTGGTCCAGGAGCTCGCTGGCCAGGGCCACCGGTTGCAGGGTCTCCTGCTCGTAGTCGACGACGTAGAGCACAAGGTGATGACCCCCGCAGTCCCGGAGGGCGGCGGCGATGTCGGCGGCCAGGAGGTCGGGCGGGGTGAGCGACGCTCGATGCAGGAGATCGCTGAGGATCTCGGCCCGCTCCACGATGGCCACAGCTTAGGCAGTCGTGTCGGCTGGTTCCGACGGGCCTTGTGGACGGGCTTGGCACACGAGAAGCTCGCGACATGCGCGTCCTGTTCACCACCACCCCGGGATGGGGCCATGTGCATCCCATGGTGCCGCTGGCCAGGGCGTTCGTCGATCGGGGCGATGACGTGCGCTGGGCGGCGTCCGCCGAAGTGTGCAGCCGCCTCGAACAGGCCGGCTTCGCAGCGACGGCGGCCGGCCTGGACGAGGTGGGGAGCATGGCCACGTTCCAGGCGCGGTTCCCGGAGGTGATGGCCCTGCCCCCGATCGAGCGGCCCCTGTTCATGTTTCCGAGGGTCTTCGGCGCCGTGCGGGCCGGGCCGATGCTCGCCGACCTGCTGCCGGTCGTCCGCGACTGGAAGCCGACGCTGGTCATCAGGGAGGCGGGCGAGTTCGCCGGGCCCATCGCCGCCGCCGCCGTGGGGGTTCCGAGCCTGACCCACGGGTTCGGCGCCGTGTTGCCCGCCGAACGGGTCGAAGCCGCCAGCGACGAGGTGGCGGCGCTCTGGGAGGACCAGGGCCTGCGACCGCGCCCCTACGGCGGCAGCTACGACCACCTCTACCTCGACATCTACCCGCCGAGCCTCCGGTCGGGAGCACGGCCGGAGGTGCCGGCCGTCCAATCCTTGCGCCCCGTCGCCTTCGCCGCCGAGGGCGACGACGCCCTGCCCGCGTGGGTCACCGACGGGCCGACCAGCGCGGAGCCGGCGCCACCCCTGGTGTACGTCACCTTCGGCACCGTGTTCAACGACGACCTCTCGCTGATCACCGCGGTCGTCGCCGGGCTCGCCGATCTCCCACTGCGCGTGATCGTCACCCTCGGCCCCCGGGCCGACCCGGCGGCGCTCGGCCCCCAGCCGCCGAACGTGCACGTCTGCCGGTACCTCCCCCAGACCCGGCTCCTCCCCCTGTGCGCAGCCGTCGTCTCCCACGCCGGATCCGGCACTTTCCTCGCCACGCTGGCCCGGGGGCTCCCCCAGCTGTGCATCCCCCAGGCCGCCGACCAGTTCCTCAACGCCGAGGCGTGTGCCCGCGCCGGCGTCGGTCTCGCCCTGGCACCGGGGACGGCCACCGCCGGCACCGTCCGGTCCGGCGTGGAGAAGCTCCTGTCCGAGGCGGGATTCCGTCGTGCGGCCGAACAACTCGCCGGCGAGATCGCGGCGATGCCCGGCCCCGGCGAGGTCGCCGACATCATCGAGGAGCGGTTCGGACGCGATCGGACGTGAGGAGGACTTACGCCTCCTCCGGGGCCAGCGGAAGGGTCACGACGAGCCGGGCGCCGGGATGGTGGTCGGGGTCGACGGCAAGCGTGCCGCCGTGGCGCTCGACGATGTCGCGGGCGATGGCGAGCCCGAGTCCGGCCCCACCGTCGTGTGCCGCCCGGGCCTCGTCGAGGCGGGTGAACCGCTCGAACACCCGCTCCCGGTCCTCGGGCGGTATGCCCGGGCCGTCGTCGCTGACGGCCAGGACCGCCGAGTGGTCGCGCTCGCCCAACGTCAGGGTGACGGTGTCGGTGGCGTGACGGGCGGCGTTGTCGGCGAGGTTCCCCACCGCCCGCGTGAGCGCAGCGGCGTGGCCTCGGACCTGGACGGCGGTGACGTCGGTGATGTCGACCGCGACCTGCCCGTCGGCCCGGAGCCGGCGGGCCAGGCTCACGACGATGTCGTCGAGGTCGACCGCCGAGGCCGACGTCGCCGTCGCCGCCCCCGCTCCGGTACGGGCCAGCAGGAGCAGATCCTCGACCAGGTGTTGCAGCCCCACCGTCTCCTGGAGGACGCTCCGGTGGGTGGCAGCGAGGTCGGAGCGGTCGGTGTGGGCCAGATCGACTTCGAGCTCGGAGCGGATCCGGGTCAGGGGGCTACGGAGCTCGTGCGAGGCGTCGGCCACGAACCGGGCCTGGGCCTGGGCGGCGTCGTCGACCCGTTCGAGCATCGTGTTCATCGTCCGGGCCAGGCGGGCGATCTCGTCGTCGCCGGAGGGGACGGGTACCCGGCGGTGGAGGTCGGAGCCGCCGATGTCGGCCACCTCCGCCCGGATCGCCTCCACCGGTCGCAGGGTGTGGCCCACCAGCCACCAGATCAGGACAGCCAGCAGCACGGCCACGGCAGGAACGGCGACGGCGAGCGACGTGACCAGGACGGTGGTGGCCTCCTGGATGTCGTCGAGGTTCCC
>CAYTTL010000035.1:5533-14478 GCA_964440725.1 uncultured Acidimicrobiales bacterium
CCGAGCGGGATGTCGGGCCCGAGCGGCAGGTCGGGCCCGAGCGGGGTGGCGGGCGCCTCGACCTGCTGCGACAGGAGGCGGAACGCGCCGTCGTCCAGGGCCAGGCCCGTGACCGTGCGCACCTCGCGGCGGCTCGTCGGCGGCGGCGCCAGAGGTCCCTTTCCCTCCACGTTGGCGCTGGCGGCGACCACGCTGCCTCCGACCAGCACCTGGGCGAAGGTTTCGTCCTCCCCCACGCCGGTGATCGTCGGGGGCAGGCGGCCCTCCTCGACCAGCACCCCGATCTCGTTGGCCCGGGTCTGGAAGCTCTCGTCGAGGTTCTCGGTGAGCAGGCGCCGCTGACTCACCACCAAGCCGACGCTCGCAGCCACGAGGACGGCGATGACGGCGATGGTCGCCAGGGCGGTGATCCTGACCCTCATGTCGTGATCCGGTAGCCGGCACCCCGCACCGTCTCGATCGACCGCCGGCCGAAGGGGACGTCGACCTTGCGCCGCAGGCGGAGGATGTACACCTCGACGATGTTGGACTCGGCGTCGAAGTCGGAGTCCCACACCCCGGCCAGGATCTCGTCCTTGGTCAGGACCTGTCCGGCCCGGCGCACGAGGAACTCGAGCACGTTGAACTCCCGGGCGGTGAGCGCCACGTCGACCGAACCTACCGACACCCGCCGCCCGACGGTGTCGATTCGCAGGTCACCGACCTCCAGGGGAGCCGGTGCCCGGACCGCGGATCGGCGGAGCAGCGATCGGACCCGGGCGACGAGCACCGGAAAGGAGAAGGGCTTGGTGAGGTAGTCGTCGGCGCCGGTGTCGAGGGCCTCGGCTTCGTCGAGGTCGCCGTCCTTGGCCGTGAGCATCAGGATCGGTGTCCAATTACCCGACCTCCGGAGGTCGGCGCAGATCTGGTAGCCGTTGCGGGACGGCAGCATGATGTCGAGCACGATCAGGTCGTAGCCACCCTCGGTGGCCCGCCACAGCCCGTCGGCACCGTCGCCTGTGACCTCCACGCTGAACCCTTCCGCCTCGAGGCCGCGTCGCACGGCGGCAGCGATCTTGGTGTCGTCCTCGACGAGCAGCAGCTTCACGACGATCTCATCGCATCATGTGGGGATACGTGCCTTGATGGCGTCGATGGTGACCAGATCACCCTCCACGTCACCCGGGTCGCCCGCGGTCCGGTCGAGCTCCAGCTGGTCCTCCCACAGCCCGAGGCGGGCCCGGTCGATCTCGGCCTGGGGTGAATACGGGAGGAGGAGGTCGAGACCGGCCTGGCCGACGTTGATGGCGGCCTCGCGGGCATCGTCGGCGTTGCGCCGATCCACGGCATCGGTGAGGACCTTGAGGGCGCCGTCCATCTGGGCTTCGAGGAGCGGGGGGGCACCCGCCCGGGCGCCGTCCCACGTGTCGGCCAAGGCGGCGACGCTGGCGGAGAGCTGCTCCCAGTTGCCGTTCGGGACCGCAGCCGACACCGCCTCGGCCTGGGGCACCAGCTGGGCCAGCCCCGCAGGCGCCGGTCCCGGGAGGCTGTCGACCGGGACGGCGACGGCGACGCTGTACGCCTCGTCGTCGGCCGCCACCGCGGCATGGAACTCGCCGTAGCCGGGGGCGTACTGCTTGTCCTCGAGCGTGCCGTCCATGAGGCACTCCTGGACGAACACGGCGCCGGTGACCGGGCCGCGCGGCCCTTGGACGGTCTGGTCGGCGGCCTTCACGGTCACCTCCTCGAAGACGAGGTCGGGGACGTTCTCGGGCCGGAAGACGTCGCCGACCTGAGGTTGGGCCGGCATGATCATGCCCGGAGGACCGTCCCTTCCGGCCAGCCAGGTGCCCTCGTGGTCGATGACGACACCGTCCTCGTAGTTGGACACGTCCTCGCCGAAGTACCACACGTTCCCGGCGTCGTCCTGGGCGTAGAAGTCGAGTGCGGTCTCGGCGATGCGCCCGTCCTTGTAGGCGACGAAATGCGTCACCCGGGTGTCGATGCTCATCCCGTCCCAGTTGACGGCCTTGACCTCGGGCAGGTAGGTGACCTCCGTCCGCAGGCGCTCGTCCTTCTCGGCCCCGAGCTCGATGGCCTGGCCGGACGGGCCTCGGGGAAAGAGCGGGTTGGTGATCGACGTCGGGTTGGAGAACGTGGGACGGGCGGCGTCGACGCGCCTGGCCTCCGGAACGGCGCAGGCGGCAGCCTCGCCGTCGCCACCGCTGTCGTTGTCTTCCGAGGCACACGCGGTGAGGGTGCCGGCCAGGAGACCGGCGCCCAGGCCGCCCACGATGACCGTCCGGCGGAGGCGGTGCAGTTTCATGGCGTGTCCCTCTCTGGTGGAATGGTGGTGCTCGGCCACTGTGCGTTCGGCGTCATGAACGGGGCCTTACCGCCCGGTGCGGGCGTTCAGGTCAGGTTCAGCTACCAGGGCGCATCATCGGCGATCGGCGAGGCCACGACAAGGAGATCGATGCTGAAGCGAAAGATGAGGATCATCATCGGCGCCGCCGTCCTGGCCGGTGCCGCGGTGATCGCGACGGTCGGTGTCGCCGGAGCCGGCGACCTCGGTGTTGGGGACAGCGACGACCGCCCCATCAACGCCGAGGCCCGGCCGAGGGCCGAAGCCGCGGCCCTGGAACACACCGGCGGCGGCCAGGTCACCGAGTCCGAGGAGGGTGACGAGGAGAGCCTCTACGAGGTGGAGGTCACCCGGCCCGACCGTTCGGCCGTCGAGGTCCACCTCGACAAGGACTTCACCGTCGTCGGTGAAGACGTCGACGACGACGGTGCAGACGTCGACGACGAGGCTGGGGACGTAGACGACGACGATTGACGCCCTCCCCTCCCGGGGGGATGTCGAGAATCGGGCGTGGGTGGGATGCTGGATCCATGCCCATCGCCCTCGAAGGCCTTCGTACCGTCATCTATCCGGCGCCCGACCTCGACGCCGCCATCGCCTGGTGGACCCGGCTCGTCGGTATCGACCCGTACTTCAACGAGCCGTTCTACGTCGGCTTCGACGTGGCCGGCTACAAGCTCGGGCTCCTGCCGACGGCTGATCCCGCCGAGGGAGCGCTCGTCTACTGGGGTGTCGCCGACGTGGCATCCGCGGTTGCCGCCGCCGTTGCCGAAGGAGCCACCGAGCATGTACCCGTGGCCGAGGTCGGGGGGGGCATCGTCACCGCCACGGTGCGGACGCCGACCGGCGCCATCCTCGGGCTCATCCACAACCCGCACTTCCGAGCCGCCTGAGGCGGGTCAGCTCGCCGGTCGCAGCCGGCCCCGCATCCACGTCAGGGGCTCGAGCAGTGGTCGCGGTCCGTGGAGGACGTGTTCGAGCTCGGGACCCCGACCGGCGAGCGCATCGACGACCGGCCCGAGCTCCCCGTGGAGCTCGCCGTCGTCGGGCCCCTCGGCGGCCCTCAGCGTCACGCTTCCCGGCACGACCGACACCGCGTACCGCTGGCCGTCACCACCGGTCAGGGCGACGGTGAGGTCGAAGTGGTGCTCCATGCGCGCCGCCGGCATCGACGCGATCAACAGGGTGTACAGGGCCATCACCTGATCCTCGACGGGCGAGGAAAGAGCTCCTCCGCCGACGACCTCGGTGACGTCACGGTCGTGGAGCCACGCATCCCAGAACACATGGGCGGTGAGGACGGTCCAGTGGATGGGCCCGTAGGGTCCGGCGACGATGTCGTCGGTGTAGCCCGACAGTCGAGCATCCAGGGCCGGCGCCTCGGCGGCGCCGAGCTCCCGCAGCTCCCTGAGGCTGTCCATCGGTGCCTGCCCCGCCGTTGCTTCCAACCAGCGGCGGGGCGTCTCCCGGGCATCGAAGGGAACTCCCGTAGCCAGCGGTGTCGGCTCACGCCGGAGACCTTCGCCGTGGATACGACAGACGTCCCGGACATGGCGGACGACGTCGTGCACGCTCCACAGCTCGCACCGGCTCTGGGCCTGCCAGTCCTGGACGCCCAGGTTGTCGCACACGTCGAGCATCCGCGCCCGGACGTCACGGAGGGCGACGGGTACGAGATCGAGCCCGGCGGTGAACCCCTCGCCGGCGCCGGCGCCGACCAGCATCGTCATGGCGGAGAGTCTGCTCCGGGTCAACCGACGACCGGGACGGTCGCTACCGCCCGGGCGGCGGCTGCGGCCAGGTCGGCGGTGCGCTCGAGCTCGTCCTTGATGTGGGCCAGGCTGGGGAAGAGCGTCTCGAACGGGCTCGGGGCCAGGGCCACACCCCGGTCGAGCATCTCGTGGAAGAAGCGGGCGTAGCGCACTCCGTCGGCCGCCGCGGCCGACGCGTGGTCGGTGGGCGCCTCCTCGGCGAAGAACAGGCCGAGCAGCGGTCCCACCACCGGCACGGACACGGCCAGGCCGGCCTCGCCGATCACATCGGCGAGCCACCCGCCGAGCTGGGCGGCCCGGCCGGCCAGCTGGGTGTAGGCGCCGTCGTCGAGGAGGTCGAGTACAGCCAGGCCCGCCGCGGTGGCCAGGGGATTCCCCGACAAGGTGCCGGCCTGGTACACCGGCCCGACAGGTGCCAGCACATCCATGACGTCGGCCCGCCCGCCCACGGCGGCGAGGGGCAGGCCACCACCCACCACCTTCCCCAGGCAGGTGAGGTCGGGGGTCACCCCGTAGACCTCCTGGGCCCCACCGGGGGCCACGCGGAACCCGGTGATGACCTCGTCGAACACCAGCAGGGCGCCGGCCCGGTCGCAGGCCGTGCGCAGGCCGTCGAGGAAGCCGGGCGCGGGCGCGACCAGGCCCATGTTGGCGGCCACCGGCTCGACCACGACGGCGGCCACGTCGTCACCCAGGTCGGGCACCCGGTTGTAGGGCACGACGACGGTGTCGGCCACCGCGGAGGGGGGGACGCCGGCCGAGCCGGGCATCCCGAGCGTGGCCAGCCCGCTCCCGCCCGCAGCCATCAGCGTGTCGGCGTGGCCGTGGTAGCACCCGGCGAAGACCACGATCCGGTTGCGCCCGGTGAAGCCCCTCGCCACCCGCACCGCGGTCATGGCCGCCTCGGTGCCGCTCGAGACCAGCCGCACCCGCTGACAGGACGGCACCCGGGAGCGGATGGCCTCGGCCAGCAGCACCTCCCGTTCGGTGGGGGCACCGAAGGAGGTGCCCTCGCCCGCGGCGGCCCGGACGGCCTCGACCACCTTGGGGTGGGCGTGACCCAGGATCGACGCGCCCCACGACTGGACGTAGTCGGTGTACCGGCGACCCTCGACGTCCCACACGTAGGCGCCCTCGGCCCGGGCCACGAAGTACGGGGTGCCACCCACCTTGGTGAACGCCCGCACCGGCGAGTCCACGCCGCCGGGGATCACGCCGCAGGCCCGGTCGAAGAGCTGCTCGTTGCTCAAAACACCTCGGCCAGCTCGCGGGCGAAGTAAGTGAGGATCACGTCGGCCCCGGCCCGCTTGATGGCGCCGATGTGCTCCAGGGCGACGGCGTCGCCGTCGACCCAGCCCCGGTCGGCCGCCGCCTTGATCATCGAGTACTCACCCGATACGTGGTAGGCGGCCACGGGCACGTCGACCTGCCCGCGCACCGCGGCGATCACGTCGAGGTAGGCGAGGGCGGGCTTGACCATGACGATGTCGGCCCCCTCGGCGACGTCGAGGGCCACTTCGGCCAGCGCCTCGCGCCGGTTACGGGCGTCCTGCTGATAGGCCCGGCGGTCGCCGCCGCCGCTGATGGTGACGTCGACCGCGTCCCGGAACGGGCCGTACAGGGCCGACGCGAACTTCGCCGCGTAGGCCAGGATGGCGGTGTCGGTGTGGCCGGCGCCGTCGAGGGCGCGGCGGATGGCGCCCACCTGGCCGTCCATCATCCCCGAGGGGGCCCCCACGTCGGCTCCGGCACCGGCCTGGGCCACCGCCACCCGCCCGTACCGCTCGAGGGTGGCGTCGTGGTCGACGCTTCCGTCCGCCGCCAGCACCCCGCAGTGGCCGGAGACCGTGTACTCGTCCAGGCACAGGTCGGCCATCACCACCATGTCGTCGCCCACCTCGTTGCGCAGATCGGCCAGCGCCACCTGCACGATCCCGTGGGGGTCCCATGCCTCGGAGCCCTCGGCGTCACGGGTCGCAGGTACGCCGAAGAGGATGAGAGCGGGCACGCCGAGGCCGGCCAGGATCTTGGCCTCCTTGCGTAGGGACTCGCGCGTGTGCTGCACCACTCCGGGCATGGACGCCACCGGTTCGGGGTCGCGGATGCCCGACCGGACGAACAAGGGCGCCACCAGGTCGTCGACCGACAACCGGGTCTCGGCCACCAGCCGTCGCAGGGCCGGCGTGCGCCGCAACCGCCGCATGCGCCGGGCCGGAAAGCTCATTGTCGGTGCTCGCGCTGTACTTGCCTGGAGCTGCGCTCCTCGGCTTCGCTTCGGTGCTCGCTCACCGGGTCGCCGCCTCCGGCGGCCGCCCCGCTGAGCGGGGGCGCTGTCCTTGCCTGGAGCTGCGCTCCTCCGCTTCGCTTCGGTGCTCGCTCACTGTGATGATGCTAGGACCGGAAACACGTGGCGAGCGCCTCCACCAACGAATCGACCGACGCCTCGGCGGCCACCACCGAGACGGTCAGGCCCCGACGACGGGCGGCCTCGGCGGTGACAGGGCCGATGCACGCCACCACCGGCGGCACCGCCCCGGCGCCGGCAGCGTCGATGTAGTGGTCGACGGTGGAGGCCGAGGTGAAGGCGATTGCGTCGGCGGCGGCCGCCGCCGTCAGCGACTCTCGCGCCAGCGGTGCCGGTACCGTGCGATAGGCCTCGACCACGTCGACCAACCACCCGTCGGAACGAAGGCCGTCGGCGAGGGTGGGGCGGGCGGCGGCAGCCTGGGGGAGCAGCACCCGGCCCACCGGGCAGCGGCTGGCCGAGGGGAAGACGTCGACGAGGGCCTCGGCCACGGCCCTCTCGGGCACCAGGTCGGCGACGACGCCCCGGGCGGCCAGGGCCCCGGCGGTGGTCGCCCCCACGGCAGCCACCAACGTGGCGCCGAGAGCCCGGGCGTCGCTCAAGTGAGCGAAGAAGCGCTCGACGGCATTGACGGAGGTGAACGCCACCCAGCGGTAGTCGCGCACGTCGTCGGCGGCGGCGGCCATGGCCGCCCCCCCGTCGGCCGGGCCGACGATCTCGATGGTGGGCAGGTGCACCACCTGGGCGCCCGCGCCTCGCAGGGCGTCGGCCAGGCCCGAGGCCTGGGTGCGGGCACGGGTGACCACCACCCGCCGGCCGAGGAGGGGTCGGGTCTCGAACCAGGCCAGGTTCAGCCCGGCCACCGCCCCGATCACCAGGGTCACGGGCGGCTCCAGCTCGGCACCGGCCAGCCCGCCGAGGGTGGTGCGCACCGTCCGCTGTCCGGCGCGGGTGCCCCAGCGCACGGCGGCGACCGGGGTTTCCGGGCCCATGCCCCCGGCCATGAGGCGGGCGGCGATCTCGCCGCGGTGGGCGACGCCCATGAGCACCACGACCGTCCCGCCCGCCCGGGCCAGGCTCTCCCAGTGGACGGGGTCGTCGGGGCGGTGCCGGCTGTGGCCGGTGACCACGGTGAACGAGGTGGACATCCCCCGGTGGGTGACGGGGATCCCGGCGTAGGCGGGAACGGCGATCGCCGAGGTCACGCCGGGCACGACCTCGAAGGGGATCCCCGCCTCCATGAGGGCCTCGGCCTCCTCGCCGCCCCGGCCGAACACGAAGGGGTCACCGCCCTTCAGGCGCACGACGGCCAGGCCGGCCCGGGCCCGGTCCACCAGGAGGTCGTTGATGTCGGCCTGGTCGACCGGTGCACCGGGCGACTTGCCCACGTCGACCCGCTCGGCCCCGGCCGGCGCCAGGTCGAGCAGGGAAAGCTCGGACAACCGGTCGTGGACGACCACGTCCGCCAGGGCCAGGACTTCGGCGCCCCGCACGGTGAGCAGACCGGGATCGCCGGGCCCGGCGCCGACCAGCCAGACCGGCATCAGGGCCCGGCCCCCGGAACCTGACCAGAACCGATTGTCGCGACCGTGGGGGCGGCCTCGTCGAGGACCTGGGCGGCGCCCGCCTGGTCGAGGAGCGTCCGGCCCAGACCCCGGCCCAGGGCGGCGGCGTCGACGCCCTCGGCGCGGTCGCGCACCAGGATCCGACCGTCGCCCGACGCGATCAGGCCCTCCAGGTGAATGGTCCCGTGGTCACCGACGGTGGCGAACGCCCCCACCGGGCGGTCGCACCCGCCGCCGAGCTCGGCCAGGAAGGCGCGTTCGGCGTCCACGGCACGCCGCGACGGTTCGTGCTCGATGGCGGCGAGACGGCGGCGCAGATCATGGTCGTCGGCCCGGCACTCCACGGCGAGGGCGCCCTGGGACACCTGCGGGAGCATCAGCGTGGGATCGAGCACCTGGGCGACGACCTCGGTGCGACCCAGCCGTCGCAGCGCGGCCAGGGCGACGACGATGGCGTCGAAGTCGCCCGCCCGGTCGAGGCGGGTTCCGATGTTGCCCCGGAGTCCGGCGAAGGTGAGGTCGGAACGCAGCCACGCCAACTGGGCCCGCCTGCGCACCGAGCCCGTGCCCACCAGGGCTCCGACGGGCAGGGCGTCGAGGGTGGCCCCGACCAGGGCGTCACGGGGGTCCTCCCGCTCGGGGACGGCGGCGATGACCAGCCCGTCGGTCGGCGTCGAGCGCAGGTCCTTGGCCGAGTGCACGGCGAAGTCGGCTCGTCGGTCGAGCACGGCGGTCTGCACCTCGGTGACGAATGCTCCCTGGCCCCCCAGCTCCCACACGGGCGTCTCGAGCCGGCGGTCGGCCGAGGTCTCGATGAGGACCTGCTCGATCTCCAGCCCCAGCAGGGTGGCGACGTGGTCGGTCTGGGTGCGGGCCAGAGCGCTGCGCCGTGTGGCCGCGCGCAGGGCCCGAGCGGACACGAGCTCTACAGGTCGAACAGGTCGCGCAGGGCCCCCGAC
>CAYTTL010000035.1:14578-17081 GCA_964440725.1 uncultured Acidimicrobiales bacterium
GGGCCCGAGCGGACACGAGCTCTACAGGTCGAACAGGTCGCGCAGGGCCCCCGACAGCCGCTCGCCCTTGGGTGATCCGGCGGCATCTTTGAGGCGCACGGTGGGCTCGTGGAGGAGCTTGGCCACCATGGCCCGGGTGAGGGACTCCACCGCTTCCTGCTGGCGGGAGTCGAGGCCGGCCAGGCGGGCGCGGTGCCGTTCGAGCTCGGCCACCCGCACCGCCTCGGCCTGGTGACGAAGGGCGGTGATGGTGGGCACCACCTCGCGGGCGGCGAGATCGGATGTGTAGCGGGCCAGCTCCTCGGCCATGAGCGCCCGGACGCGGACGACCTCCTTGCGACGCTGATCGAGCCCGGCGTCGACGAAGGCCCGAAGGTCGGCGAGATCGAGCAGGGTGACCCCGGGGAGGCCACCGACGGCGGGGTCGACGTTGCGGGGCATGCCCAGGTCGATGACGAGGAGCGGACGGTCGGGCGGACGGGGGGTCAGGGTGGCCAGGTCGGCCTCCTCGACGACCACGCCGGGGGCTCCGGTGGACGACAGCAGGAGATCGGCCCGGTCGAGGACGGCGGGCAGCTCCTCGAAGGGCACGGCGCGGCCGCCCACCCGTGCGGCCAGGGCGGCAGCCTTCTCCCGCGTGCGGTTGACCACCACCAGGTCGCCCACACCGCTCAACGCCGAGACCATGCCCTCGCCCATCTCGCCGGCGCCCAGCACGACCACCCGTCGGTCGGCCAGCGGCGATCCGCCCGTGCCCCCCAGGCGGTCGTTGGCCATGGCCACCGCGGCGTGGGCCAGCGACACGATGCCCCTGCCGATCCCCGTTTCCGTGCGGGCCCGCTTGCCCACTTCCAGGGCGTGGCGGAACAGGGCCGACAGCCGGGGGCCGGCCGTACCCTCCGCCCGCGCCCGTTCCCAGGAGTCGCGAACCTGGCCGAGGATCTGGCTCTCGCCCAACACCAGCGAGTCGAGCCCGGCGGACACGCAGAACAGGTGGGCGGCGGCCGTCTCGTCGGTGTAGCTGTACAGGTGGTCGCTGAACTCCTCGGGCGCGACGAACGCCAGCTCGGAGAGGAAGTTGCGCACATCCTGGGCGGCACCGTGGTAGCGCTCGGCCACCACGTAGGCCTCCACGCGGTGACACGTGGACAGAAGCACGGCCTCACTGACGAACTCCCGGCTCATCAGGTCGCCGAGCGCCTTGGGCAGGCGGTGCTCACCCACCGTCATCCGCTCGAGCAGGTCGAGCGGGACGGACCGGTGGCTCAGTCCGACGACGACGATAGACACGTGTTCAGTCGCTTTCTCGCAGAGTCCAGGTCACCGGTGCGTATGAGGGCGAGCATGTCCGAGTCCAGCGCCTTCTGCCAGTCGAGCTGCGCCGGACTCCGGCCGTCGGCCTTCACCGCCGCCCGGTGGTCGGCGACCAGGTCGAGGAGGACCTCGTACTCGGGCCCGATCTCGTCCTCCAGCCGCTCACGCAACCAGCGTGCCACGGCCGGGCTACGACCGCCCGTGGAGACGGTGACCACCAACGTCCCCCGCCGCACGATCGAGGGCAGGGTGAACGAGCAGTGGTCGGGATCGTCGGCGCCGCACACCCACACGCCCGCCTCCTCGCAGTCGAGGTAGACGGCACGGTTCACCTCGGGCGAGTCGGTCGCGGAGATCACCAGCCACCGCCCGCCGATGTCGCCTCTCCGGTAGGGACGCTCCTCCACCGTGACCTGGGGCCAGCCCCTGATCTCGTCGTCGATCGCCGGAGCAACCAGGTGTACCCGGGCGTCGCACGCCAGCAGACCCTCGACCTTGCGGGCGGCCACGGTGCCGCCGCCCACGACCAGGCACGACCGCCCGGCGAGCAGAAGGTTGACGGGGTACGCGGCCTCGAGCACGGCCATCAGGCGCCGGCCAGGCCCGCAGCGTCGAAGGCCGGCGGGCCGGCGTCGTCCTCCCCGCGAGGGTCGTCGAGCGGGTCGGAGTCGGACACCGCGGCCGCCGTCGCCGCCGAGCCCCGACGCTGTTGGTGATAGGAGAGGATCTGCAGTTCGATGGACAGGTCGACCTTGCGGACCGACACGCCGGTGGGCACGGTCACGATGGCAGGGGCGAAGTTGAGGATCGACGACACGCCGGCCGCCACCAGTCGGTCGGCGACGTCCTGGGCGGCGGCGGCCGGCGTGGCGATGATGCCGATGGCCACCCGTTCGTCGGCGGCGATCCGTGGGAGATCGTCGATGTGGCGGACCACCATGCCGTCGACGCGCTCGCCGACCTTGGCCCGGTCGGCGTCGACCAGCGCCGCCACCCTGAACCCCCGGGCCGCGAACCCCCGATAGTTCGCCAGGGCATGTCCGAGATTGCCAATGCCCACGATCACCACCGGCCAGTCCTGGGTGAGCCCGAGGATCCGCGAGATCTGCACGATCAGGTTATCGACCTCGTAACCCACGCCGCGGGTGCCGTAGGACCCCAGGTACGACAGGTCCTTGCGCACCTTGGC
>CAYTTL010000036.1:0-16837 GCA_964440725.1 uncultured Acidimicrobiales bacterium
CCTCGCCCTCGTCGACCGGCTGCGGTCGGCGGCGGTGGTGGGCCCGTCTCCGAGGACGCGTTGACCGGTCCCTCCGAGCGCGGAGCTTCTGAACACGGGGCCTCAGGACGGGTCTCTGAGAGTCGTGTGCCCGTGGCCGACGGGGTCGCCCTCCGGGTGCTCCGCTGGGCCGGCGGCGAACGGACGCCGGTGCTGTGCGTGCACGGGCTGGCCTCCAACGCCCTCACGTGGGTCGGTGTGGCCGACCGCCTGCGGGCTCGTGGCCATCCCGTGGCCGCCGTCGACCTGCGCGGCCACGGCCGCAGCGACGCGCCCGACGACGGGTACGACTTCGCCACCATGGGCAGCGACCTGGTGGCCGTGCTCGACGCCCTCGGCTGGGCCACCGCCGTGCTGGCCGGACAGTCCACCGGCGGCAACCTCGTGGTCGACATGAGCGTCCGATACCCCGAACGGGTCGCGGGCGTGGTCGGCGTCGACGGCGGCGCCCTCGACATCCGTCGGCGCTGGCCGGCCTGGGAGGACTGCGCCGCCGCCCTGGCCCCTCCCCGCTTCGAGGGAACCCCGGCGACCACCATGGAGGACCACATCCGCGCCGCCCACCCCGACTGGTCCGACGAGGGCGTGGCCGGAACCATGGCGAACCTCGAGGTCCGCGACGACGGCACGGTCCGGCCCTGGCTCACCTTCGACCGCCACATGCGCATCCTGCGGGCCCTGTGGGAGCACCGACCGTCGACCGACCTGTCCCGCATCGCCTCGCCGGTGCTGCTCGTCATGGCCGACTCCGGCGACGACTGGGCCGAGGCGAAGCACGCCGACGCCGACGCTGCTCGCGCCGCCCTGCCGTCGGCGCAGGTGCGGTGGTTCTCACCCGCCGATCACGACGTGCACGTCCAGCATCCCGTGGCGCTGGCCGACCTCATCTCCGACGCCTTCGGCGGGTGAGCGGGACGCCCCCTTTTCAGAACGGAGGGAAAGCGCGACAATGAGAGGGCGTGAGATCTCGCAGCACGCCACCTCCGGCGGGCTCGGGCGCCGACCGTGCCGCCGACGCCTCTGATCGTCACGCGGGCGCCCGCGCCGAGGGTGCTGCGGACAACCGGTCCCACCGCCGGCGGTGGTGGCAGCGGTTCGGTTCGCGTCACGTCAACCACTACCACCGTCGACACGGCATGCCCTAGACCCGGCCGGCCGGGACGGGCTCTACCCTGACGGCTGTGGGTTCGCGCCTGACAACCGAGACGGGCGGGCTCCCCCGGCTTCTGGCCATCATGGGCTCGGGCGAGACGGCACCCACCATGAGCAAGGTGCACCGCGACCTGCTGGCGCGCCTGGGCCGGGGCCCGAGCGGCCCTCTGAGCGGGGCGGCGGCCCCGGTGTCGGCGGTGTTCCTCGACACCCCGTTCGGGTTCCAGGCCAACGCCGACGACCTGGTGGCCCGGACCGTCGACTACTTCCGCGAGAGCGTGCAGGCCGACATCACCGCGGCGCCGTTCCGGTCGGCACGGGACACGGGCTCACTCGGCTACGAGACGATGCTCAACGCGATCCGCGATGCCCATTACGTGTTCGCCGGTCCCGGCAGTCCCTCGTACGCCCTCCGTCAGTGGCGGGAGACGCAGGTCCCGGTGGTGCTCGCCGACAAGCTGGCGACCGGCGGGTGTGTCACCTTCGCCAGCGCCGCCGCCGTCACCCTGGGGCGGTTCGCCCTGCCGGTGTACGAGATCTACAAGGTGGGCCAGGACCCGCACTGGCTCGAAGGTCTCGACCTCATGGGCTCCCTCGACCTGCCGGCCGTGGTCATCCCCCATTTCGACAACGCCGAGGGCGGCACTCACGACACCCGGTACTGCTACATGGGCGAGGCTCGTCTGCGCGTCCTCGAGGCCATGCTGCCCGACGAGGCGTTCGTCCTGGGCGTCGACGAGCACACCGCATGTGTCATCGACCTCGACGACCGCACCGTCGCCGTCGCCGGCCGGGGGACGGTGACCGTGCGGCGCGGGGGCCGGACGGCCGGCTTCGGCGCCGGCGAGACGGTGGCCCTCGATGACCTGGCCACGCTGGCCGGCGCCGGGGCCGCCCCGCCACCGGCGGCCCGTCCCGTCACGCCGGTCACGGAGGCCGAGGCGGAGTCACCGGCGGCGCGCTCGCCGCTGCTCGAGGAGGTGGCCCGCCTGCGATCGGAGTTCGAAGCTGCCCTGGCGGGCGCCGACGCCCACGGCGCGGTCAACGCCATCCTCGACATCGACGACCTCATCCGGCAGTGGTCGCGCGACACCCTCCAGTCCGACGAGCTCGATCAGGCCCGGTCGGCGCTGCGGTCGATGGTCGTGCGCCTGGGCCAGGCGGCCGAGGCCGGCCTGCGCGATCCGAACCAGGTGGTGGGGCCGTTCGTCGACGCCCTCCTGGCCGCCCGCGCCCGGGCCCGCGACGACAAGCGTTGGGCCGACGCCGACGTGCTGCGCGACCGCCTGGTGGAGATCGGTGTCGACGTCCACGACGCGCCCGACGGGACCACATGGGAGCTCCGCTGACCACCACCGGGCGGGCACGGCGGTACTTGTAGGATGTCGCCGGGATCCGGCCCCACGCACCGTCCGCGTGCACCAGCCGAGTCCGTGGCCCCCATCGTCTAGCGGCCCAGGACACCGCCCTTTCAAGGCGGCAGCACGGGTTCGAATCCCGTTGGGGGCGCCGCAAAACCGTGGTCGGGGCCCTCAACAGACGTTCGGTGGCGGGGGAGGGCAACCAACCGCTCAACCGCTCACCTCGTCGACAGCTCACCATCGGCGAGCCCGACGATGCCCGCACGTGATCGGCGACCATGTCGGGATCGGCGCCGGTCGATGCTCGGCCGAACGTCATCAGTGGTCGGTGGGTGTGACCGTTAGGTCCTGCGTGCCGATGACTCCGAGGAGGTCGAGCTTGTCGCGCGCGTCGGTGCCGGGGCGGGCGAACAACACGATGAGGAGCTGATCGCCGCCGCCGACGAGGACTTCGCAGAGCAGGTCCAGCAGGCCGACCTCGGGGTGGATGATCCGCTTGCGGTCGGCACGGCGCACCGCGACCTGATGCTCGGTCCACAGCGCGGTGAACTCCTCGCTTTCGTCCGTCAGATGTTCGACCAGCTCGATGACGTCGGCATCGCCGTGGCGACGGGCAGCGGTGGCGCGGAGATCAGCGACGTGCGCCCGGGCGTGGGCGGGCCAATCCTCGACGGGAAACCTGGCGCGGGTTTCCGGGTCGGTGAACCAACGCCAGATCAGGTAGCGGTCGAGGCCCTCGCGATGTGCGTCGTCACCGGTGAGGGCAATGGAGACCCGGTTCTGCACGAGTGTCTCGCCGAGGTCGGACGCTACGAGGACAGCGCTGTCGGTGAGGTGGTCGAGCACGTGCAGCAGGCCGGGACTGACGTGCGGGCTGGGCCGGTGGGACGCTGGTGGGGTCCGGCCGGCGAGGTAGTAGAGGTGGTCGCGCTCGTCGTCGGTGAGACGTAACGCCCTGGCGATCGCGGCGAGCACCTGCGTCGACGGCTGCGGACCGCGGGACTGCTCCAGCCGGGCCAAGTAGTCGGTCGACATCCCAGCCAGCCGGCCGACCTCTTCTCGGCGCAGACCCGGGGTCCGGCGGCGCGCGCCCGCAGGTAGGCCGACCTCTGACGGGGTCAGCTGCTCACGTCGCCGACGGAGGAAGTCGGCGAGCTGTTCCCGGTCCACGACCCCAGTGTGCCGTTCCCGCTGCGAGCCAGCCAGGGAGCGCTCATCCCAGGATGTCCCGGCCCCTACCGGGCCCGTCCCGCCGGGCGCATAGTGGCCCGAAGACCAACGGACAGGAGCCAGACTGATGATCGCTACTCACACCTCCCAAGCGACCCTTCCGACCCGCCGCCTCGGCGCGACGGGCCCGACCGTCTCGATGATCGGGCTCGGCGCCATGGGCATGTCGGGCGGGTATGGCGCCCGCGACGACGACGTGAGCCTCGCCACGATCCGGGCGGCGGTGGACGCCGGCGTCACCTTGATCGACACCGGCGACTTCTACGGTTCCGGCCACAACGAGATGCTGATCGGCCGCGCGTTGCGCGAGCTCGACCGGTCCGCCGTGCAGCTCAGCGTCAAGTTCGGAGCGAAGATCGGCCCCGGCGGCTCTTGGGAGGGCGTCGACGCCTCCCCGGCCTCCGCACGCACGTTCCTGGCATACTCACTGCAGCGGCTCGGCACCGACTACGTCGACATCTACCGCCCCGCCCGCCTCGACCCCGACGTGCCCATCGAGGAGACCATCGGGGCGATCTCCGAGTTGGTGACGGCCGGCCACGTCCGGGCCATCGGGCTGTCCGAAGTCGGCCCGGAAACGATCCGCAGGGCCGCCGCCGTGCACCCGATCGTCGACCTCCAGATCGAGTACTCCCTGATGTCCCGCAGCATCGAAGCTGAGATCCTCCCCACGGTCCGCGAGCTCGGTATCGGGATCACGGCCTATGGCGTGCTGTCGCGAGGACTCATTGCCGAGACGTTCCCCGCCGCCGGGCAGCTCCCCGAGAACGACTATCGGAACCACTCCCCGCGGTTCCAGGGCGAGAACCTCGGCCGCAACCGCGCACTCGTCGTCCAACTCGCAGCCATCGCTGCGACCAAGGGCATCAACGTCGCCCAACTCGCCATCGCCTGGTCGCTGACCCGAGGCGACGACATCGTGCCGCTGATCGGTACCAGCAACCCGCAGCGCCTGGTCCAGGCGGTCGAGGCGACCCAGGTCGAGCTGACCGGCGAGGACCTCACCGCAATCGAGGCCGCACTACCCCCCGACGCCGTGTCCGGCGAGCGTTACCCGCCCGCACAGATGGCCGTCCTCGACAGTGAGCGTCGATAGCGAAGGCGACCATCCGCAAACGCGCCGGAGGCCGCCATCGCGTTCAGTACGCACGCCGACGACACCGCCTCGGCCGCCCTTCGGTGGCTGCCTCCGACCTGAGAAGGTTGCGCTCACCAGCTTCCCGTTCCGGGCAATCCCGCCGGTGTCTCGCCCCGGCTGCGACGCTGTGCGTGTTGCACTCAGCGGCCGGTGGCTCCGTCGATGAGCTCGCGCAGGATGTCGGCATGTCCGGCATGCCTGCCGGTCTCTTCGATCATGTGCGTGAGGGCCCAGCGCATCGAGGGCGCGCTCCCCCGTGTGGTCGGACGGTTGACGGGGGCCGTCAGGTCGGCGCAGGCGTCGACGACTTCGTTCACCCTGGCAACTGTGTCGCGGTAGGCGGCCAGAACGGCATCGACCGTCTCGCCGGGTTCCGGACGGAAGGTGGCCTGCCAGTCGGTGACGTTTTCACCGAGGAAGGTGTATCGCTCGACGTAGGTGAGGTGCCTGACGAGCCCGAGCAGGTTGGTGCCCGAGGCCACGCCAGCGGTGCGGACCTGCGGTTCCGGCACACCCTCGGACTTGGCGGCCACCGATGTGCGCAGGTAGTCGAGGAAGCCGAGCAGTACTTCCTTCTCGCTGGCGCCGGTGCTCGGAGGAGGGAGGTCGCGTCGCCGTGAGGAAGAACGTCGTGTAGGGGTCATGGTCGTCCTCCGGTGAGGTGGGAGGGGATCAGGTCGACCCGATCCCGGGCTGGCGGTCGTCGTGGCGGTGGTCGTTCACTGGTCGACCCGCCGGACGAGCAGGACATTGTCGACGACCTCCGCGGTCTGTCCGTCCGGACCCGTGGCCCGACGGTGGGGCATGTCGGCACGCTCGATCACCCAGCGGGCTGGCTCGAGGTGGAGGTCCGTCGCCACCTCGTGCGGAGAGGGGTACCGGGTGTGGCGGCCCTGGTTCCACGACCAGGGAGCCGTGGACCCGTGGTCGACGACCAGCAGACGGCCACCCGGAACCACCGCTTCGGCAGCGGTTCGAAGGATCCGGGCGCGAGGGATGGGAAGCGGGGTGTGGAAGTACTGTGCCGAGACCAGGTCGAACCGACCACCCGGGAAGCTGTGGGCCAGGTCGTGGCTTTCGGCGGTCACCCGGTCGGTGAGGCCGAGGGCCCGAGCCCTGTCTGCGACTCGCTGGGTTGCGGTGGCGGAGATGTCGACAGCGGTCACTCGCCAGCCGTTCCGGGCGAGCCAGACGGCATCCCCCCCGGCGCCGCAGGCCAGGTCGAGCGCCGCGCCGGGGACGAGAGTTCCGGCCACCTCGGCGAGGACGGGGTTCACACCGCCGACTGTCGGTGCCCGGCGTTCGCGGTAGTGCTCGTCCCACAAGCGGGCGGCGTCGCCGGTCGGGTTCTGGTGCGGGGTTCTTACGGCCCTCTGCTCGTTCGGTGTCATGTGCGGCGAGCTAGGAGGACGGCATCGGGCACGTCGGGGCCGTCGAAGCCAAGCGGCCGGGTGCGGGGTCGAATCTCCTGGACCTCGATGGTCCACGGCGCGTCAAGATGGCGGGCGATGTCGGTGGGTTGGACGTAGTCGGCGGGGTCGACGCCACGCTGTCGGTGATGCTCGCTGCCGTCGAGGTCGTGGCCGACGACGAGCAGGGTGCCGCCTGGCGCGACGGCGCCGAGGATCGAGTGGATCGCATCGTCGCCTCGGGTGTGTCTGAGAGCGGGGTAGAGGACCGACACGAGGTCGTAACGGTGTCTGGTCGGTGGTTCGCTGGTGATGTCGGCCCGGATCCAGTCGACCTCGACGCCGGCGTCATCCCCGGCTCGTCGGGCGCGGTCGAGAGCCAGCTGCGAGATGTCGACCGCAGTCACATTCCATCCGCGCTGTGCGAGCCAGAGCGCGTCTGCTCCTTCGCCGCAGCCCACATCGAGCGCCGCACCGGGCGGAACGTCCTCGATCTCCGCCACCAGTGCGCCGTTGGGCTCGCCGCTCCACCGCTGCGCCTCGCCCGCGTACCGCCGCTCCCAGCCCTCCCCGCTGTCACGGGGGAGAGCTCCGAGGGCAAGGGCGGCGTCCTCGTGGGCGAGGTCGGCGTTGATGGCGGCGGCGATGCGACCGCCATCGGCGGCGGCCTGAAGTACCTGGTGGCTGACGTCGGCGACGTTGCCTGCGGCGTAGATGCCGGGGACGGTGGTGGCGCCGCGGTCGTTGGTTTCGATCACCTCGCCCATTCCCATGGGCGCGGGGACCGGCGTAATGCCGAGCGCCCGGAGCGGCTCAGCCCGGGCGACGAAGCGAGGAGCGACGACGACGGCGTCAGCTTCGATCAGTCGGCCGTCGTCGAGACGGACTCCGCGGAGGCTGGCACCGTCGATCACGACGTCGGTCACCAGGCGGTCCTCGATCCGTACACCCCGGGCGGCCAGACCGGGCCGGTCCTCGGCGGCGAGGCCCGCGCTGTCGTGGACGATGATCGTGACCCGGTCGGACAGCTGGCCAAAGAGCAGCGCCTGGTGGGCGGCCAGCGGGCCGGTGGCGATGACGGCAATCCTTTGGTCTCGCACCTCCCATCCGTGGCAGTAGGGGCAGTGGATCACGCCACGGCCCCACTGCTCGGCCAGGCCCGGGATGTCCGGAAGCTCGTCCACCAGACCGGTGGCCACGAGGACGCGACGTCCCTCGATGACATTCCCGCCGGTGAGGACGACCTGGAACCCGTCCCCGTCGGGGTTCGCCGTGACCGTTGTGGCGGTGTCATCGACGAGTCCGGCGCCATACCCGAGGACCTCAGCGCGTGCGATGGCCAGGAACTCCGTCGGCGGCCGGCCGTCATGACCAAGGTAGGCGTGCATGTGCGCCGCCGGCGCGTTGCGGGGCTCGCCGGCATCGACGACGACCACCGACCGGCGGGATCGGGCCAGTTGCAAGGCGGCGCTCAGTCCGGCCCCCCCGCCGCCCACCACGACGACGTCGCAGCGCCGATCCGGCTGGATGCGAGGCTGTCGTTGGTTCATGCTCGAACCGTATCGAGGCCTTGCCAGAAGATCCACACACCTTGCGGGATCCGCAAGAGCCCGCTACCCTGAAGCCGTGAGCAGCGAGCAAAGCTTCGCCGACATCGAGAACTTGGTGCGCACCCGGCTGCGGAGCCTGCGCCAGGCGCTCGGATGGTCGCTGGACGCGCTGGGCGAGCGCAGCCACCTCAGCCCGTCGACGATCAGCCGAATCGAGACCGGCAAGCGGACCGTGAGCCTCGACGTCCTCCTTCCCCTGGCGAGAGCACTACAGATCGACCTCGACTCACTCCTCGAGGCGGACATCGACGACGCTGATGTCGTCATCCGACCGGTGCCGACCAACACGCCCGGGATGACGACGTGGCCCCTCAGCCGGCCCACCGGGAGCACGGCCTCGTTCAAGATGCGATTCGAGCAGTCCGAGCATCTGCCGGAGCCTCGGGTTCATCCCGGCCACGACTGGTTCTACGTCCTCGACGGCCGGATTTGCCTGACGCTCGGGGAGCGGACGATCGTCGTGGGCACCGGCGAGGCCGCCGAGTTCTCGACCATGACCCCCCACGCCATGCACGCCCTTGACGGCCCGGCTGAGCTCGTCATGGTCTTCGACCGGGACGGTCAACGAGCCCATCTCCACTCAGAGACCTGACGCCGGCCACATGTCAACGCGCGTCTCGACGGTTGATCGTCTCACCGACATGCGCAGTCAAGGTCTCGTCGCCCTGGTTCAGCTTCGAGGCGAGGTCCTCCTTCAACAGGTCTTCGGTTTGATGACCGCCGGGTTCCGCTCATGGGCCTGGAGGACTTGACGGGCCGATGTTGCGCCACGGCAACTCACATCGGATGAGCTCGAGCCGCCGTTTCTGAGTCCCCCGTACCCTCAGTCGGAGACGAGCAGTATCCAAGAGAGCGTAGCCGCCTGGATCATCAGGATACTACTCAGTACCAACGATATCCAAACCAAAGGATCTCCGAATCCGAACAGCGCAAAGAGTTGCACGTAGGCGTAGACGGTGAAAACGTACGGGCTGAACCAAACGGCTATGAGGGCGAGTGTGGTAAGACGCGCGTACGCAATTCCGGTCCGGGCAGCTGGAACAATCCCCAGCGAAGGAAGATTCCACCCAATCTGGGGATTCAGGACCAAGAGAACGTCCTCCTGAATCCGAGGGAACCGTTTGAGGAGGATTGCATTCCGAAGCTGGGCGGCCGAGTTTGCCAACGTTCTTGTTGCGATCATCTCGCTATACATGAAGGCTACCACCACGGGAAGCAGCTTCTGGAGTATCGACAGGTCCTCAATTGCTAGTCCGCCAATGCTAATACTTGCAGTGGACGCGAACGTCATAAGAATGAATGCCACCATGAGCACAACGGTCAGGCGCAGTAGGCGAAGAAATGTATCCGAGTATCTGAGCACGATATCCTGCACGTAACCGACGTACTCGCTGGTGAGATAGTCTCGGGTCTCCTCATCGTCAAGGGCACGTTCCAAGGGATCGTCGGGCGGTTCCGTGGTCATCAATCTCCTCTCTTGGCAGGAGAACAACTCGTGCGGCGTGGCAGGTGGGGGACGCTCTATGAGTACGCCGTCAACGCATCCTTCCTTATCCCACGACGACAGTCTCGCTCTCGCTCGACCCGTAAACGTCGGTGCCGGCGAAGGAGGCGCGAACCCGCCCGACGAAGCCGCCTTTCACCGGAATCCGCTGGACGAAGCGCCCGTCCTCGCCGATGTCGGCGTGCACGAACTCGGGTTTGCCCAGATCACCGTCCAGTTCGATGGCGACGACCCCTGCGAGCGGCGCTGGTGAAACGGCGCCTTCGACGATGACATCATCGCCGTCGACGTCGGCCTTGAGGTCGACTGTCGTCGCCTCGACGAGGTGCACCCACACTTCCACACCGCCAGAGGCGACGAACGTGTCGGCGAAGGGCACTCGAGCTTCAATCTTCGGCTTGCCGATGTAGCCGGCCTTGTAGCGCTCCCAGCCCACCTCCTCCTCCATGCCAGGCGGCCCCGCCGGAAAAGCGCTGAACGAGACCATCCCGACCTCGCCCGGCTGCAGCTCCATCTCGGTGGGGTGAAGCTTGACTGCCCACCCTGCAGGGACGTCGCTGACGTCGATGCGTACGGGTGTCGGTTCGTCGCCGAAGACGCTGAAAACCTGCAACTGCGTCTCGACTGGCTGCCACGGACTGCTGCGGGTGCTCTCGAAGACCGCAACGTTCTCTTGGGCTCTGTTGTTGGAAGTGCTTAGCTCACCCGGCGAGTCGTCGATTACAGCGCGAATACACGTATGGGCGCCCACGGTCGGTCGCCACACCACGTAGTCGGAGGCCGAAGCCGTCGGAGGGATGGCGCCGAAGAGGATCGTCCCGATTGGGTGCCAATGCGGGCCGGCATCGCCCATGCCCGGTGGTCCGTTGACGAAGACCTGGACGCGGACGTTGCTCGCCACCTGTCGCCCGGCGTTGGTGACGCGGACGTACACGCGGTTGTCGTGCTCCAGCCAGGGAGGATCACCGTTGCCCACCGGGTTCCCTGCGGCATCGACGTACCGGTACGTCCCCCAGCCGTTCCTCTGGCTGTCGATCCAGATGTCGGGAGTCTCCCAGGGCGGCGCCCCCCAATTGGTGATCGACGGATCGGGGCGGTTCAAAGCCGCCGGCGGGTACCGCAGCCGTACATCGCGATCGTTTCCCGAATCACCCACGACCTCCACCTCGATGCCGTACTCGGCGTCCTGGAACGACTCGCCGACGCCGAGGGCGGCCCGCCGGCCGTCACCAGGCGCGTTCGCGTTGTCCATCACCACAACCTTGTACCCAGGCACGACCTCGCGGCTCTCGTCCACCAAAGAGACGAGGACGCCGGTGTCGGTGAGCTGCTCGTCCCCATTGAGGGCTTGGCGGTTCTCGAGCACATAGCCTTCGAAGTCGCCCGTCGCGCTGAATGGAACCATGATCAGCTGAGTCCCCGTCGACGCCGAAATCTCCAGGGGCTGAAGCCTGATGACCTGGTCGGTTGCTGACGGCGTCACCGTACGTACCCGCCCCGACCGAAGCCACCCTCTCTCACGCTTCGCCCAACCGAGAAAGTGACGTTGGAACGGACTCTTGCCCATGAGGTCCCAGGGGGTGATGCTGTCGCGCGTTGCGCCGGGCGAGAACCGGACGTCGCCGTAGTGCGAGAGCAACCCGAGATGGTGGCCGAGCTCGTGGGCGATGACGGCAGCGCCAGCGTCGCCACTCTCTCCGTTCGAGTTGGCCACCCACTCATTGCAGATCGACAGGCTCATCGCCCGCTTTCCCTCCGCAACACCACTCGTCATGTCGTAGAACTCGATGCCGTCCGATACCGTCCAGTTCGCCAAAGACAGCCCCTGGCCCCCGAAGCCGGGCCAGTTTGTGATGACCACGACTCTGTTGTAGTTGGCGAAGTTCACCAAGGGGTCGGCGAGGGTGACGGCCCTCTGCGCCGTCCGGTCGAAGCTGTAGTTGGCGGTCGAGAAGCCCAAGTCGAACCAGCCGTCGGAGGGGCCGCCGACCGGGATCTCGAACGAGAAGTCGGTCTGGTTGTAGGTCATTCGACGGAACAGCCCGTTGACCTGCCTCGACAGGAGCGCCGCCCAGTCCGACGCCTGCGCCAGGCGCGGCGCTGGTCCCTCGGAAAACTTCACACAGATGACGAGCACGCGCTGGCCCGTGCCGACAGGTCCCTGGTACATGACAACCTCCTGATGCGCCCGTTGAGTCCCGACCCTTGGTCGTTCTCTGGAAAGAGGGACGGCCGGGTCTCCGTGATACGAGAGCCCGCGCTCGTAGGACCCCCCTCGACCGAGTCCTCGCATCTCGCCGCTCGGCACAGCCTCTCGGTACCCCCACGCGAGTAGTCCACGGCCGCAGCAGACCTCACCGGGTGACCGCGCCGACGAGTCGGCACTGCGCCAACCCGTCCCTCGTCTGTGGTGCGTAGCGAGCGATGGCCGCGATGGTCGGCATCGACCGCGGTCATGGTCCGCCGGCGCGGTGCACCGGCGTCCATCGTGCCAGCGCCTGACCTCAGGGTGCCCCGCGCGTGCGCTCAGTCGCCGGGCAGGCGACCCTCCTCGACGGCCTCGACCATGTCTTCCAGCGAGTCCTGGGGAACGGCGCCACCGGCTTCGGCAAGGGGTGACACCGTGGTCTCCGGCCCCGGGGGGACGGGGATCATCGGGTCGGCGGGCGCGGTGTCCAACGGCGGGAGGGTGGGCACCGCCTCCTCGAGCTCCGCATCGGAGAGGAGATCGGGCTCGTCCTCGGCCAAGTCCCGCTCGGGCAACGGGGGGTTCTCGGGCTTGCTCTCGTTGAATTCGGACATGGCCGAACGGTACCCGGGCGGCTCCCGCCGCTAGCCGCACCTTCATCGCATCACCTATCGGAGACGGCTACTTGGCTCGGTTGCGCGTCGTCCAAGCCAGGGACAGCTGTACAGCTCCGGCGGCGATGGCAACCGCCATGTAGTACACGTCGGAAACCCACGTCGACGGGTCCGGCCCGAACAGCAGCACAGCCACCGGGTAGTCGAAAACGAGGGCGACGAACGAGGAGGGCAACAGGATCACAAACCGCAACCAGTACGCGTAGGTGAAGGGCGAAAGCAATGCCAACCACGTCAGGACAACGACTGTGACGAGGTACAGGATGGCGACCAGCACCTCGGCCGCCGTCGGCCGTCGGGTCATGGGTTCCTGCGCCAAAGTCTCTCGAGCGACACCGACCATGTTGCCGGATCCCTCCTCGCGCCCCGATGGAGGATGCCGAATCCCGGACGGGCCCGCTTGCAGCCGCACACCAATTTGGTCCGACGCCGTTGCATCCCCCGTCCGGGTGATGTGACGATCGAGATCCTGCACGTATGATCCGACGTCGGCGAACGGGCCGACCACCCGAGCGAGCGAGGCGACGATGTCCGACACAGGTGCTCCCGAGAACCGGGCGACGAGGACGAGGTGGCCGGGGTGACCGCGGTGAGCGAGTCCGTGGAAGACCTCGACGGCGATGGGGTGCCTGACCTGGTGGAGCGGACGACCGTCACCGGGATCGATGTCGATGGCGACGGCCAGCCCGACATCGTCGAAGTGAGCACCGTCACCGCCCTCGACGTGGACGGGGATGGCGTGCCCGACGCGTTGGCGGTGACGACCGCCACCTCCATCGACGTCGACGGCGACGGGGTGGCCGACGCGGTCGCCGTCGTCGAGGCCTCGGGCGTGGATGCCGATGGGGACGGCACCCTGTCCGAGGACGAGGTCGAGGTGACCGGGACCGTCATCGTCCGTGACGACGAGGGCTGAGCCCCCTCGGACGCAGTCGCGATCCAGGCTGTCGTCGGGCTGGCGGAGGCGTCGCTCGGCCGCCTCAGCCGCGTCATCGGTGGGGGAACGTTCGCGGAGCGGCGAGAGGTATCAGGGCTCGAAGCGGTAGCCGACGCCGCGCACGGTGCGGATCCAGCGGGGCCGTTCGGGGTCGTCCTCGATTCGCCGCCGAAGCCGACCGACGTGCTCGGTGACCGTGCCCTCGTTGCGGGGCGCTGAGTGCGGCCACAGGCGTTCGAGGAGCTGCTCGCGTGAGAACGTCTGGCCCGGTGACGACGCCAGGAACGCCAGGACCTCGTACTCGCGCGCGGGAAGGTCCACGGCGCTGCCCTTCACCGTCACCTCCCGCCGGGCCAGGTCGATGCCCAGGCCGTCGAAGTCGAGGCGCGTGGACGGCCGGGCGACTCCGGCCCGGCGGAGAACAGCTGCGATCCGCGACGCCAGCTCGGCGGTCGAGAACGGCTTGACCACGTAGTCGTCGGCACCGAACCGGAACCCCAGCACGCGGTCGCCCTCGCCACCCTTGGCCGTCAGCAGGATGACCGGCACGTCGCTGGTGCGTCGGACCTCCTCGAGCACGTCCAGCCCGTCCTGTCCGGGCATCATCACGTCGAGCAGGATGAGGTCGGGGGCCAGGGCCGCCACCTTCTCGAGTGCCACCGGCCCGTCGGCCGCCTCGTCGACCGTGTAGCCCTCGGTCGTGAGGAGCCGGCGCAACATCGTCCGGGTCGGCGCGTCGTCGTCCACCACGAGAATGCGCACGCCGTCCTCGGCTTCAACGTCCACCGGGCTCAGGGTAACGGCAGAGCCCACCGGGCTCGGCGAGCCGTCGATCAACGCCCGCACTACGAACGGACAACTTTTTCACAACAAATCGTTCAAGCGGGCGCCCCGACGGCCGATAGCACAACTGCCGGACCACAGAACCGGCAGCCCCCTCCCAAAGCGGAGGAGCGCAAACCAAACGGAGGTCATCATCATGCGCAAGCTTCTGCCCGTCGTCGGTCCCCTGCTCGCAGCCGTCGTGGCCATGGTCCCCATCGTGGGCGCCATCCTCGCCGGCGTCCTCGCCTGAGCGACCTGTCGATCAGATGCGTTCGCCGACCACCACCGCCGAGGCCGGGGAGTCACTCCCGAGCGCCGACCTGTCGGCCCCGGACGATGCCCATTCTGAGACGCACAGGCCGCCGCGGTCCCTCGACCCGGGTCTGGCGGAGTCGCTGGCCATCGGCTGTGCCCTGGTCGTGTGCCTGGTGGCCCGGCTCCCCCATCGCATCGTCGGGGCCACCGGCGTTCGGGGGTGGGGCCTCGCCCTGGTGGTCGTGGTCGGCGTCGTGGGTGGCGCCCGGGCTCTCGCCCGGGCGCCGTTCACGCTTCATCGGTGCCTGTCGGCGAACGCCCACCGGGTCACGGCCCTGCGGCGGTGGGCCGGGGCCGAGCTCAAGATGGTCGTCGCCGCCGTGGCCGTCGGCACGCTCCTCAGCGTTCCGTTGTACGCCCTGCTGCGAGCCACCTCCGCCTGGTGGCTGCTGGCGTGGATCATGTTCGCAACGATCACCGTCGTCAGCCAGGTGGTCATGCCTGCGGTACTGCGCGCTCGGGTGGGGCCGCTGACCACGGTTCAGGCCGCACTGGGTGAACGAGTCCAACGACTGGCCGCGCAGTCCGGCCTCGATGTGGAACCGGCCGTGGTCGTGGCCGCCAAACGCGGGAGGCGAGGCTGCAACGCCTACGTCGTCGGACTCGGGTCGACCAGGCGGGTCGTGCTCGAGAACGAACTGGTCGCCTGGCCACCCCTGCTCGTCGATCAGGCCGTCGCCCACGAACTGGGGCACTGGCGCCTCGGGCACACCGCTCGACGCCTCCCCCTCGTCATCTCCTGTCAACTGGTCACCTTCGCCGCCGCCGCCGCCGTGCTGTCCTGGGCCCCGCTGCTCAGCTGGGCCGGCGTCGACAGCGTCGGCGATCCTCGCTCGTACCCTCTCCTGCTCGTTCTCGGGGCCGTGCTGGTCCTGCCGGCCCGCTGCCTCCTCGCCTGGTACGACCGGGCCCAGGAGCGCGCCGCGGACACCTTCGCCCTCAACCTGCTCGGCCAACCCGCCGAGTTCGCCGCCATGCTCGACCGGGCTGCGACCGAAAGCGGCGCCCCCCGACACCTCCCGTGGTGGCGGCGCCTGACCGCCAGCCACCCGTCCATCGACGAGCGGACCGCCGCCTGTCAGCTCGACCGTCCGAACACATTCCACAGAATGGGAGCCCACTCGTGCCTCTGAACATGAACCGCCGTCCGGCCCTCCTGGGGGCCACGATCGCAACGACCCTGCTGCTGGTGATCGGCGCAGGCGTGGCGCTCTCCCGTCTGGGCCACGGCGAGCCTGCCGCCGCCCGCACTGTCGCCAGCGATGCCGACATCGACACCGCCGGGGTGCCGGCCGCTGCGCCCGCACCGCCGGAAGCCGAGCTCGCCGCCGAGCCCTCGGCCGACCAGGCCCCGACGGAGGCCGCGCCTCCCAGTGCGGCATCCGACGACGCCGCACCGACGGAGGCCCCGTCGACCGAGACCGAGGTCGCCCCGCCCCCTCCGCCCCCGGCCCCCGCTCCCATCGCCCCCGGACAGCGAGTCAACCCGACGAGCGCCGAGGTGCAGGCCGCGGTCAACGCCCTGCACGGGCGTATCCCCCTGTTCTCGCCGACCGACCAGCAACTGCGGACGTTCGCCGACGCGGTGTGCACGTCGTTCGACAACGGCATGAGCCACGCCCAGGTGCAATCGACGGTGCAACAGGCCGTCTCCCACATCCAGGGGGCGTCTCTCTCCGCAGCCGATGCGGACTTCGCGGTCCGTACCGTCGCCGAGCTGCGGTGCCCCGGCTATGTCTGAGCGACGGCCCGTACACTCGGTGAGCCCGGCGACGACCGTCGCACGGCGGCTGACCGGCGGTCCTCAGTTCTCACCGAGCGAGCGCCTCTTGCGTCGCAACCACAACCACTCCGCGACACGGAGGGGAGTGATCACGGCAAGGAGGAACGCCACGGTTGCAGCCATCATGAAGGCGAACCAGGTTGTGTAGTTGACGACAGCTACGTCGTACCGTCCTCCGTACTCGTCACCTGCGGTGAGATTCGAGACCCACAGAAACACGCCGGCGAGGGCAAGGGCTCCTACCAAGAGGCCGACAACGTGGCTGAGCGGTTCGTCGTGGTCTTCCATCGCTCTCTCCGATCTTGACCTGGCGCCCGGTCGTCGGGCGTCGCACCGGGACGGGCGGAGCCTCCAATCCACGGACCGCTGCACCGGTCCCGACACGTTGAGTTACAGGCACCATGGCCTGATACGTGCGCCCGGTGGGCGATCAGGCGGGGGTGGCTCGGAACACCGCCACCCGGAAGCCCTCGGGAGTGCTGGCGTCCTCGAGCGTCGCCACGAACGTCAGCTGCCCGGCGTCGTTGAGACCCTCCTCGCAGAAGACCAGGTTGGTGACGGTGACGCCGTCGAGGGTGTCGCCGGTGGCGATCAGCTTGTCGGCCACCGGGTCGGGCCCGACGAAGATGCCCGTGGTCGAGAAGTCATCCAGGGTGGCCAGGAACGCCACCT
>CAYTTL010000037.1:0-16715 GCA_964440725.1 uncultured Acidimicrobiales bacterium
CAGGAGACGGCATTGATCGAGTTGGAGAGCGAGCTGGCCGACGTGAGCCGGGGGTTGGCGTCGCGCTGCCTGGCCGAAGCCGATGCTCGCCGCATCGTGACGGCGCAGCTCCAGCGGCTGGGCCTGGCCGGTTGGTCGGTCACCGTCCGGGCGGCCGACCCCGCCGTCGGTGCGCCGTGCCCGGCCGGAACCGCCCGGTTCATGGAGATCGTCGAGCCCGGCACCAGGCGGGTCGAGCTCGTCGCCAACCTCCGCGGGGGCTTCCCCGCTGACGCACCGCCGTTCGTCGAGCTGGCCCGCCGCCTTTCGGCGTAGCTCGTCGAGGGCCCCGACGCCAGGTGCCTGCCCGTCGACCAGGCCGTCGGCCTGGCCCGCGAGGAGGCGACGCGGCTGGGCTTCAGCGAGGTCGACGGCGGGATCGTGTTCCACGTCATCCCGTCGACTGATGCCACTGTGGCCACGTGCGCCCGTCCCACGACGAACGTGGCCGGCACCGTCGAGGTGACCATCCGGGCCGTTCCCGCCTGACGCTGGCTCGGGGGTCAGGACTCGAACCTGAACCGGACAGCTCCAAAGGCTGCCGTGCTACCGATTACACCACCCCCGAAAGGTGTTTCGACCTTAGGGTCTTGCCGCCTCGGCCGCAGCCGGGGCTGCGGGACCCCTGTCGGGGAGCGGCTAGCCTGTCGCCCACACATGGGCTCACTGATCAAGAAGCGCCGCAAGCGGATGCGCAAGAAGAAGCACAAGAAGATGCTGAAGGCGACGCGTTGGCAACGACGCGCCGGCAAGTAGCGCCCCCGGAGCCCCAACCGTTCTGAGCGCGATTTCCAACACCAGGTGTTAGAAATCGCGCACAGAACCGGCGGGCGGCGGCGCCTGCGCCAGGCGGCCCCACGCTTCCAGGTCGAGCTCCTCGGCGCGGGCCTCGGGTCGCACCCCGGCGCCGGCGAAGGCCTCGGCGTCGACCAGGCCGGACAGCGACCGGCGCAGCATCTTGCGGCGCTGGCCGAACCCGGCGGCGATCAGGGCGAAGAGGCGATCACGGTCGACGTCGGGCCCGAGCACCGGCTCGGCCCGGCGCCGTAGCTCCACCAGCACCGACTCCACCTCGGGACGAGGCAGGAACACGGTGGCCGGCACCCGTCCGACCAGCGCCGCTTCGGCCCAGTACGCCACCCTGACCGACACCGCTCCGTAGCCCGTGTCGCCCGGACCGGCGACGAGCCGCTCCCCCGCCTCCCGCTGCACCATCACCACCATGCGCACGATGGCGGGAACGTCGCGGAGCAGGTCGGCGATCAGCGGGGTGGCCACGTTGTAGGGCAGGTTGGCCACCAGCACCCATGGGCCCGAGCGGTCCCCTGAGCGGGGTTCCGGTTGGGCGCCCAACAAGGCGTTCCAGTCGAGGGCCATGGCATCGCCCTCCACCACCGTCACGCCGGCGGGCTCCACGATCTTGCGCAGGACGGGCACCAGCCCGCGGTCGATCTCCACCGCGGTGACCGAGGCTCCCGTCTCGGCCAGCGCCAGGGTGAGGGCGCCGAGCCCCGCCCCCACCTCGACCACGCGATCGCCGGGCCCCACCGCAGCCAGGCGGGCGATGCGGCGAACGGTGTTGGGGTCGACGACGAAGTGCTGACCGAGGGCCCGGTTCGGGCTCAGGCCGTTGCCGTCGAGCAGCTCCCGCGCCTCCCGCCGCCCCGGTGGCCCGAGCGGCCCCCTGAGCGGGGGACCCGGGATCGACCCCCGGGGAACACTCACGACAGGCCGAACACGACGATCACGGCAGGCCGAACACGGCCGTGGCGTTGGCCCAGGTGGCCGCCTCCACCGTCTCCACGTCGCATCCTCGAGCCTCGGCCAGGGCGGCGCCGACCAGCGCGACCATGGCCGGGTGGTTGGGCGCCCCCCGGTGGGGGACGGGCGTGAGGTAGGGCGCGTCGGTCTCGACCAGCACCCGGTCGAGCGGTGCGAGGGCGGCCGCCTGGCGGACGTCACCGGCGCTTTTGAAGGTGATGATCCCGCTGAACGAGAGGTGGGCGCCGGTGGCGAGGGCGCGACGGGCCTCGGCGGGGCCGCCGCTGAAGCAGTGGAACACCGTGCGTTCGGGCACGCCTTCGGCCGCCAACACCGAGAACGTGTCGTCCCATGCCTGACGGGTGTGGACCACCAGGGCCAGCCCGCGCTCGTTGGCCATCGCCACCTGGGCGGCGAACACCTCGCGCTGGGTGTCGCGGGGCGAATGGTCGTAGTGGTAGTCGAGGCCGCACTCGCCCACGCCCACCACCTCCGGGGCGCCCAGCACGTCGACGATCGTGTCGACCCCGTTGACGGCGTCGTGGGGATGGAGGCCGGCGGTGGCCCACACCGTGCCGGCATTCGCCCGGGCCACCTCGACGGCGCGGACCGACTGTGGTCCGTCGGTGCCGATGCACACCATGCGCGTGACCCCGGCCGCCTCGGCGCGGGAGAGGGCGTCGGCGGGAAGGCCGTCGTACTGCAGGTGGCAGTGGGTGTCGGTCCAGGCCATGCGGCCTACTTCCGCCTCGGGAAGAGCGGTGCACCCTTCTCCACCGCCAGACCGCCCGGGTATCCCCCCCACGTGGCGGCACCGGGCAGGCGCTGGTCTGCGGGAGCGCCGGGCAGACCCAGCCGTCGCCAGGTCTCGGCGGCGGCGCCGGGCACCGCCGGCGAGGCCAGCACGGCCACGATCCGCAGGGCCTCGAGGGCGTCACCCATCACCGCGTCGACCGCCGGGCCGGGGTCGGACTTCCATGGTTCGTGGGTCTCGAGATGGGCGTTGGTCTCGCGGATCAGCCGCCACGTGGCCTCGAGGGCGTCGTTGGGCGCCAGCCGCTCCCACGCGTCGGCCGTGGCCGCGTAGACCTCGCCGGCCACGGCGGCGAGGAGGCTGTCGGACCGGGGTGCAGGCCCGACCCCCCCGCACTTGGCACCCACCACGGTGGCCACCCGCGACAGGAGGTTGCCGAGGTTGTTGGCCAGGTCGGCGTTGTAGCGGGCCACCATGCCCTCGTAGGAGAAGTCGCCGTCGGCACCGAAGGTGGTGTCCCGAAGGAGGTGGTAGCGGGTGGCATCGACCCCCAGATCGTCGACCAGTTGGGCGGGCGTGATCTGGTTGAGCCGGGTCTTGGACATCTTCTCCCCGCTCACCAGCAGCCACCCGTGGCACCCGATCCGCGTGGGCGGCTCCAGGCCGGCAGCCATGAGCATCGCCGGCCAGTACACGGCGTGGAACCGGATGATGTCCTTGCCGACCAGGTGCCAGTCGGCCGGCCACCAGTAGGCGAAGCGCTCCGGGTCGGAGGCGTAGCCGGGGGCGGTGAGGTAGTTGGGCAGGGCGTCGAACCAGACCCAGGTGACGTGGGTCGGGTCCCAGGGCAGGGGGACGCCCCAGTCGAACGAGCTACGGCTGATGGAGATGTCCTGCAGGCCCTGGCGGATGAACCCCAGGACCTCGTTGCGCCGGGTGGCCGGGACCACCGCGTCGGGGTGGGACTCGTAGTGGTCCAGGAGGCGCTGCTCGTAGCGCGAGAGGCGGAAGAACCAGTTCTCCTCCTGCATGCGCTGCACCGGTCGACCGTGGATCGGGCAGTTGCCGTCGACCAGCTCGTCGGTGGTGTAGTACGCCTCGCACGCTACGCAGTACAGGCCCTCGTAGGTGCCCCGCTCGATGTCGCCGTTGTCGTAGATGGCCTGCAGGAAGGCCTGCACGGAGGTGGTGTGGCGGGGCTCGGTCGTGCGAATGAAGTCGTCGTAGGCGATGTCGAGGCTGTCCCATGCCTGCCGAAACCGCTCGCTGTTGCGGTCGGCCAGCACCTGGGGCGCAACCCCGAGGGCGGCCGCCGCCTGGCTGTTCTTGAGGCCGTACTCGTCGGTGCCGGTGAGAAAGAGGACGTCGTCGCCCAGGAGGCGGTGCCAGCGACACACGGCATCGCCGATGACGGTGGTGTAGGCGTGGCCGACGTGGGGCGCGTCGTTGACGTAGTAGATCGGTGTCGTCAGGTAGAACTTGCCCACCTTCGTACCCTACCGAGGAGCTTCGATGTCCTCCGCCGGAATCACCCGGGCCATCGATGCCCTGGGTCGCGTGGTCGTGCCCGTCGAGTTCCGCCGCGCCCTCGGCATCGGCGATCACGACCTCGTCGAGATCTCTCTGGACGCCGACCGCATCGTCCTCTCCCGTGTGGAGCGGGCCTGCGTGTTCTGCCGCTCGACCACCGACCTGCGCGAGTTCCGCAACCGCCCGGTGTGCGAGCCCTGCGTGAGCGCCCTCCACCCCCGTTCTGGGCAGGTCTAGGGGGGCCCTGGCCCCCCTAGACCTGACCGGTTCACCTGCTACGGGCAGTTGTGGACGCCGCTCCGAGCTGAGGCGACGACGACGTCGAGCACTCCCGGGACGGTGACGTGCAGGGCGTTGACCTGTAGGCCGGATGAGGCACCCGGAACCGGCAGCTGCTCGTTCACGACGATGGTCGCCGGACCCACGCGGATCACCGCGTTCGGCCCCAGCCCGGACGTGACCTGCGTCACGCCACCGATGGTGAGGGTGCCGATCGTCGATCCCCCGGTCGCCCGTGACGTGAACGTGCGGACGTCACAGGTGCTCGACGAGGAGGCCTGGACGGCACCGGCACGAATGACGGGAAGGAACGGAACACCCACGATGACGTCCCCGGCGCTCGCCTGGGCGTGCGACCGGCCGGCGCCGGTTCTGACGCTCGCGTTCAGCGCCGACACGCTGACCGGGGACCCCGGCGACGTGAGCAGGGTCCCCAACAGGGGGTTGAGAAGCGTTCCGAGCACGGAACCGGCCGGCGGGGCGCCGGCGGTGGCGACCGAGCGCGTCGTGTTCGAACGGGCCGACGTCGAGATGCTGCCGGTGTCGCTCGTGAACGACGGCCCGAGCAGGGCCACCTTCTGCGACAGGGCGTAGGCCCGACCCGTGTAGTACACGAGCTTGAGAGTCGCCGAGGTGGTCGATGCCAGGTAGTAGGCGTCGCCGGCGAAGTCGGCGCGGACCGCCACGCTCGTGGCATTGGCCGGCTGCATGACCGACGGGATGGGGCAGGCGGCATGACCGCCGGGGTCGGTCGTCGCATTGCACGACTGGGCGGTGGGTCCGCTGCCGAGCGTGAACCTGACCGTCCGTCCCGGCACGGCGGCGCCGTCGTCCTCGACGAGTGTCCCGCTCAAGGTCGTCGGGAAGTCGTTGGCCACGCGCGCCGGGCCGTCGTAGGCGAGCGTCGTCTGCTCCTTGGTGATGGTGAAGGGCGTCGAGACACTGCTCGACACGTAGTCGACGTCCGGGCCGAAGCCGGCCACGATCGAGTACGGCCCGGGCACCTGGTTGGGTGTGAGCGTGCAGGTGGCGACGCCCGCCGGGCCCGTCGTCGCCGTACACGTGTCACCGACGCCGAGGGTGAACGTGATCGGCTTGGCGGCGATCGGCGTACCGTCGTCTCGGTCGGTGAGCGTCGCCGATACCGTCGCCGGGTCGTGGTAGTCACCCGACGTCGCCCCGCTGTAGGTGAGCTTGGAGTCCTCCGGCGTGATGGTGAAGTTGCGGGTGGCGTTGGACGCCCCGTGGGCGTCGTCGCCCGTGAAGGTGGCACCGAGGGGAACGACGCCCGGGTGCTGGTCGAGGGTCACCGTGCAGGCGGCGCGGCCGGCGGCGTTCGTGATGGCCGGACACGACTGCGTGCCGACCGAGAGCCGCACCTGCCGGCCGGGGACGGGGAGGCCGCTCGGCGCGACCCGGAGGTCGGCAGCCAGGGTGACGGGGTCGCTGAAGTCGCCGTCGGTCGCGCCCGGCAACGAGACGGCCGTCGTGATCCTGGCATTCGAGATCGTGACCGCAGCGGTGTGGCTGGCCGGGTCGATCGTGTTCACGGCGGCGTAGATGCTGCGAGCGGGGTCGACGAACACGCCGCCGGCGACGAGGCGGCCTCGCTGGCCTACCGCAGCGCCCGCGGGCGTGCGGTCGACCAGGTACGAGCGGCCGTCGGCCCCCGGCATGTGGACGATCACCGCGCTCTGCGTTATGCCCCGGTCCCACCCCGAGTTCTCACGGAACTCGAGCGTGTAGTGCGGGCTCGTGGTGCAGCCGAACCCGGCGCCCGCACACGTAGGCGGGATCGTGGGCAGGGCGTCGTTGGGGGAGGCGTTCTGGATCGTGACCGCGGCGGGGAGGCGGGCCATGAGGAGTTGTCCGGCCGGGGCGTTGAGGGCGAAGGGGTCGCCGAGGGCGTGCAGCGTCGCCGTGAACTGGCCTCCGCTGAACGATGCCTTGCGCGCCGCCGGGATCCAACCCTGCTTGTCCAGGTTGACGACGTTGAGCCCGGGGCCCTTCGAGCCCTGGGGCTCACCCAGGACGGTGTTGTAGAGCCCGGTACCCCCGAAGTCGGTGCCGCTGCCCTGGCGATAGTTGGCGCTGCCGGGATTGGGGCTGAATGACTCGGCGTCGTAGGCGCTCATGATGTCGGTCTGGTCGTTGTAGCCCCTCGACGACGTGGAGAAGGCGCGGCTGTCCTCGTAGCCGAACCCGTGGCCCGTCTCGTGGGCCGCCCCCTCGACGTCGATCTGGTGCGGAAGCACGATCGTCGCCAGGTTGTACACGCCGCCGCCGATCGACAACCCGTTGTTCTGGCCGGTCCCGACGCCACCGAGGTCGCCCGGTACGTCGGCCCTGGTCTGCACGGCGTGGGCCTGGGCGTTGGCTCCGCGCGTGACGGTGAGGGTGTTCCCGTTGATCGCCGTGACGGTGACCGTCTCGGCGCCGATACTCATGGCGAACGGGGCCGATCCGTCGGGGAAGTTCGTCAGTGTCGACAAGGTCGCCGTGGTCTGGGTGGCGTTCATGGCCGCTTGCAGGGTCGAGCGGGCCTCGGGGAAGACGGCGGCGACGCCCCAGTAGCCGGCGAAGTTCACGCCCGATCCCTCGGCACACGCGAGGATCTTGTTCAGGCGACGCTGGCCGGGGCTGCCCGGGAGGTTGATCCACTGGCCACGCGTCAGCTGCGGATGTGCTCCCGCGGGATCCTTGGCGATGTTCCAGGCAGGCGTGACGGTCGTGCCCGAGATCGACAGCTGGCCGTACGAGACGTCGCGCCAGTACTCGAGCAGCCCGAGCTCGCCGGCCCCGTCGTCGGAGAACAAATCCCGGTAGTACGAGGCGGGGTTCGGCGTCGCCCGCTGATCCTTGAAGTTGCAGAGCACCACCGCCCACTTGCGGTTGCCCGAACCGGCGACATTGGCGTCCGACGGTATGGCGGCCACGGTCAGCAGCGCGCTGGCCAGCAGTGGCACGAGAAGCCACCGGGCACGCGGCACGTGCGCCGGGCGACTCGGGAACGGCCCTGCCGTGTGGTCATGCCTCATGAGTATCCCCTTGTCCGCGGGTCCACGGGCAGGACTTGGCCCCGTCGACGACTCCATTCATCAAGAGTCAGGACGGGAAGTGCTGATACACCTCCCCCGAACCGGGCAGGTTCAGGGGCCCTATAGGGCCCCTAAACCTGCCCAGTTCGGTCATTTCGCGCCGCCAACGACAGAGCGGCGTCGTACACGACCCGTTTGGGCACACCGAGCTCGGCCGCCACCTCGGCGATGGCGGCCCGTTTGTCGACGCCGGCGTCCAGGCGTACGCGCAGGGCGTCGTCGACGTCGGCCGGTCCTGCGGGTGCCGGCGCGGTGGCTCCGTCGAGCACCAGTACGTACTCGCCCCGGGGATCGGTGGCGTCCAGATGGGCGCCGGCGTCGGCGAGGGTCCCGCGCCAGACCTCCTCGAACGCCTTGGTCAGCTCACGGGCGATCACGATCCGGCGCTGCGGCTCGACGGCACCGGCCAGGTCGGCGACGGTCTGGCGCACCCGGTGGGGCGCCTCGAACACGACCGTGGTCCGGCGTTCGCCGGCCAGCTCGGCCAGGCGCTCGGCCCGGGCCCGGCCCTTGCGGGGCAGGAAGCCCTCGAAGCAGAACCGACTCGTGGGCAGGCCGCTCACCACCAGGGCGGCGAGGGCGGCTGAGGGGCCGGGAACGACCTCCACCCGGTGTCCGGCGGCGGCCGCCGCAGCCACCAGGCGCTCGCCGGGGTCGGAGACCGCCGGCATTCCTGCGTCGGTGACGAGCGCCACCCGCTCGCCGGCCTCGATGCGGGCGAGCAGGGCCCGGACCTGGGTCGCCTCGGTGTGGTCGTTCACCGTCACCAGGCGGTGCCCGGCCGGGATGCCCGAGTGAGTCAGCAGCTGGCGGGTGCGGCGGGTGTCCTCGCAGGCGATGACGTCGGCGTCGGCGAGCGCCTGCACCGATCGAGGAGAGAGGTCACCGAGATTGCCGATGGGGGTGGCCACGAGCACGAGGGCGCCCGCCGATGTGGGACCGTCCGGCGAGGCAGGCGTGGTCACGACGTGATCTCGAGGCGGTCGCCCGTCGTCAGGCCCCACCGACCGAAGGCGCCCGCCTCGGCCTCGATCACGCACCGGCACCGGAGCGAGGGCCGGGTGATGCGACCCGGTGGCAGCGACACGATGCGGGCGACGACGAGGTCGCTCGTGCAGAAGGCCACGTCGAGGGGGAAGCGCATGCCGAAGGAGTGCACCTGGCGGGCGGGGCGCAGGAGGATCGCCCCCTCCATGCCGTCCCGCCCGAGAAGGCCCCGGGAACGGGCGCGGAACGAGCCGGCCACCTCCAGGGCCGCCAGCACCTTGTCGTCCCGCACCAGCCAGGGCACGACTACCGGCCCACTAGACGTTGAAGCGGATCTCGAGGACGTCGCCGTCGTCGACCTCGTACTCCTTGCCCTCGATACGCAGCTTCCCGGCGTCGCGCGCCGCCGCCCACGATCCCAACTCCAAGAGGGCGTCCCAGCGGATGACCTCGGCCCTGATGAAGCCCCGTTGCAGGTCGGAGTGGATGACGCCGGCGCACTCGGGCGCCTTGGCCCCGGCGCGAAACGTCCACGCCCGCGACTCCTTGTCGCCGGTGGTGAGGAACGTGCGCCGGCCGAGCAGGTGGTAGGCGGCGCCGACGACGCGCGGCAGCGCTCCTTCGCCGAGACCGAGGCCTTCGAGCAACTCGGTCCGCGATTCGGCGTCGAGCTGGGCCGCCTCGGCCTCGAGCTGCACGCTCACGCCGAGCACGTCGGCGGCGTCACCCAGCTCGGCGACCACGGGCTTGACGACGTCGTCGGCCTCACCCACCTGGTCCTCCCCCAGGTTGACCACGACGAGCAGGGGCTTGTTGGTGAGCAGGAACATGGGGCGCAGGGCCACCCGCTGGTCGGTGCGCAGCGTCGAACGCCACAGCGGGATCCCGTCGTTGAGCGCCGAGACGGCCGCGTCGAGGGCCTCGACCTCCTCGGCGAGGGATGAGTCGAAGCGCATCAGCTTCCTGCGCTTGGTCAGCTGCACCTCGGCCGACTCGACGTCGGCCATCACCAACTCCAGCTCGAGGGTGTGGAGGTCGTCGAGGGGGTCGGTCCCGCCCATCACGTTGTCGTCCTCGAACGCCCGCAGGACGAGGAGCACGGCGTCGACCTCGCGGATGCCACCGAGGAAACGGTTGCCCAGGCCCTCGCCGCCGGCCGAACCCGCCACCAGCCCGGCGATGTCGACCAGCTCGGCGGTGGCCGGGATCACCTTCTTCGACTCGCTCATCTCGGCCAGGGCGGTGAGGCGCGCGTCAGCCACCTGGGCGATGCCCACCTGGGTCTCGGTGGTGGAGAACGGGTGGGCGGCCACCGTGGCCGAGCCGCCGGTGAGGGCGTTGAACAGGGCCGACTTCCCCGAGTTGGGTAGCCCCACGAGGCCCAGACGTTCCACGACCGGTCAGGCTACCGCCGAGGGGCCGGTAGCCTGGCTGGATGTCCAAGAAGACGAACAAGCGCAAGATCAAGGCCAAGCGGAACAAGGCCAACCACGGCAAGCGGCCGAACGCCGGCCGATAGCCACCCTGCCCCGCCCCGTCGTCCCCCCGGCGCCGCCGACGCCGGTCGACGACGTGGTCGAGGTGCTCCACGGCACCGAGGTCGCCGATCCCTACCGTTGGTTGGAGGACGGTGACGACCCCGCCACCCTGAGCTGGACGGCCGCCCAGAACGAGCGCACCCGGGCGGTGCTCGACGCCATGCCCGCTCGCCCTGCCCTCCACCAACGCCTGCTCGCACTGCTGCAGGTGGGAACCGTCGGAGCGCCGGCGGTGGCCGGCGACCGGGTCTTCACCCTCGACCGCGCCGGCGACCAGGACCAGGCCGTGCTCGTGGTGCGCAGCGCCGACGATCCCGGCGAACCACCCCGCATCCTGATCGACCCACAGCGTCTGGCCGCCGACCACGCGGCCGCCGTCGACTGGTTCTCGCCGTCACCGGACGGCCGGCTGGTGGCCTACGGCATCTCCGAGGCGGGCACCGAGCGGGGAACGCTGCGCATCCTCGACGCCGACGCCAACGTCGTGCTCGACGACGCCATCCCCAACGTTCGCCATCCCTCGGTGGCGTGGCTCCCCGACGGATCGGCCTTCGCCTACAGCCGCCTGCCCGACCCCGACTCCGTGCCCGAGGGCGACGACGGCTACTGGGAGACGGTGTGGTGGCACCGCATCGGTCGTCCCGACGACGAGTTGGTGCTGGGCGACCTCGACCGAACCGCTCTGCCCATGGCCAGCCTGTCTCCCGACGGCCGCTGGCTGGTGCTGCACGTGCACCTCATGCCCACCCGCACCGACGTGATCCTCGTCGACCGTGACACCGGCCGGCGCACGGTGGTGGTCGAGGGTGAGGAGGCCTCGACGTGGTGCCAGGTCGTGGGCGAGCGGCTCATCGCCGTCACCAACCTGGGGGCACCCCGCGGGAAGGTGGTGGGCGCGTCGGTGCACGACGCCGCCGCCGAGCGGTGGGAGACGCTCGTACCGGAGACCGGCGCGGTGATCGAGGCTGCGGTGGTGGCCGGCGAGTGGCTCCTGGTGGCCTCCACCGAGCACGCCGTGTCACGCCTGCGCCGGTACCGCCTCGACGGATCCGGAGGCGCCGACGTGGCTCTTCCCGAGACCGGGTCCATCGGAGGGCTCGACGCCGACCCCGCGTCGGAGCGGGCGTTCCTCACCTTCACGTCCTTCACCCGCCCGTCGAGCCTGTTGCGCTGGACGCCCACCCGCGGGGTCGAGGCCTGGAGCCGCTACGCCGTCCCGATCGACCCGCGAGACTTCGTCACCGAGTCGCTCTTCTACCCGTCCACCGACGGCGCCCGTGTCCCGATGTTCGTCGTGCGCTCGGCCACGACCACGCCGGGTCCGGAGACGCCCACCGTGCTGTCGGGCTACGGGGGCTTCGCCATCACGTCGAGCCCCGGGTTCAGCCCCGGCCTGGTGGCGTTCTGCCAAGCAGGGGGCGCCTACGCGGTGGCCGGCATCCGGGGCGGCGGCGAGTACGGCGAGGACTGGCACCGGGCAGGGATGCTCGACCACAAGCAGCAGGTGTTCGACGACTTCGCCGCCGCCGCCGAGTGGCTGGTTGCCACGGGGTGCACCAGTCCCGAGCGACTGGCCATCCGCGGCGGTTCCAACGGCGGGCTCCTGGTCGGTGCCACCGTCACCCAGCACCCCGACCTCTGCCGGGCGGCGGTGTGCGCCGTGCCCCTCCTCGACATGCTGCGCTACCACCGGTTCCTCCTCGGAGCCCTGTGGGTACCCGAGTACGGCGACCCCGACGACGCCGGCCACTTCGCCACGCTGCACGCCTACTCGCCCTACCACCACGTAGTCGACGGCACCGACTACCCGGCCGTCCTCCTCATGGCTGCGGAGTCGGACTCCCGCGTCGACCCCATGCACGCCCGCAAGTTCGCCGCCCGCCTCCAGGCGGCCACCGCCGCCGGGCCCGAGCGGCCCTCTGAGCGGGGTGCCGGGCCCGAGCGGCCGGTGCTGCTGCGGGTGGAGACGCGGGCCGGCCACGGCCAGGGCAAGCCCGCCTCCAAGCAGGCCGACGAGCTGGCCGACAGCTGGGCCTTCGTGGCCTGGCAGCTGGGCCTCGACCTCTCCTGAAACCGGGGCGAGCAGCGCGGCGCTAGCCGATGGCGAGGGGCGCCGTCGCCTGGATGAACTGTCCGGCGACCGGGCGGTTCTGGCGGGCCCGCACGAAGCAGGTGCCGCAACCGGCGGCGTCGGTGCCCACCACGATGTTGCCGGTGAGCTTGGCCCCGCTGAGCACACCGACGATGGGCGTGGTGGTGCTGGTGGTCTTGTACCGGGTGAGCGCCACCGTGCCGGTGCCCACCGTGGTGCTGCAGGTGTTGGCGTTGCCGCCGATGCCGCAGATCTGAAGCGTGGCCGTGGTCTCACCCGGGTTGGTACCCGCTTTCGAGGACCCGAAGAACGGGTTGGCGTTCCAGTTGATGCTCCCGGCAGCGATGGTCACCTTCTGGCCGACGACGGCCGTGGAGGTGCTCAGCTTCAGCATGGGCGCGGCGGGCGTGCGGTCGGTGGTGAAGTTGATCGGGGTGTCGAGGGTGCCGGTGCCGAACTGGCCCGTGGCCATCATGCACTTGCCGGCGTACACCGGCCTGGCCGGGCTGGCCGGTGCACTGACCCCGAGGAAGTTCACCGTCTTCTGGTTCACCGGGCAGGCGACGTTGGGGTCGTACGCCGTCCCGTTCCACCCGTTGAAGGGGTTGGCCAGGGTGGTGGCCGATGCGAAGTGCCCGGCGGCATCGGTGGTCGGGAAGGTGCGGACAGAGGCGTAGGGCGGCGGTCCGAAGGGGTAGTCGGGACCACCCTCGAGGTAGAGCATGAGGGGGTTGAGCTCGGGCAGAACCATGTCGGTGTTGGGCCGGTAGCCGTTGAGCGTGGCAGTGATGGCGGAACCGGCGACCAACCCTGTGCTCGGGCTCACCGTGAACGTGGCATTGGTGTAGTACCAGCCGGTGTTGTCGCCGGTCACCGGGTCGTTGCGGCCGACGCCGACCCCTTGGTCGTCGGTGACGGTGATGTCGACCGAGGTGTTGTTGGCACCGGTGCCGTTGGCCGCCGCCGGGACCACGGCCGTGATGAGTCCACCGTCGACCACCTTGAACCTGGTGGCGTTGACCGTGCCGAACTTGACCGACAGCGTGCCCAGGAACCCGGTCCCGTATATCCGGATGGGGACGGCGCCGGTCGTCGGTCCGGCCTGGGCGACCGTGCTGCCGATGACGGGTGGACCATCGGTGGCGGCGGCAACGGGCGGGGCGACCGCCGTGGCCGACGCCAACCCGGCGGCGAGGGCGGACGCCAGGACGGCGACGGATCGACGGGACGGTCGGAGTGGTCGGACGGCTCTCATGGTGCTCCCTCGGTTCTCCGCCACCATTTTAGGGTACGAGCCGGTGTCTGACCCCGGAGGCTCGCCGATGCGCCGCCGGCTTCGAAGAAACGGCCTCACGCTTGTCTGCTTCGGCCTGTTCCTGACCTTCCTGGGGATCCAGAGCGTCACCGGCAACCGCGAGTACAACGAGAACCAGCTCTCGGTGTACCTGCGCCAGAAGGGCTCGCCCGAGTCGAAGCCCGTCAGCCATCCCCACAGCGAGACCGGCGGATGAAAAACGGGGGTCGGTCGCCCACGGCTTAGGCTGGCGAGCCGTCGATCACCGGACACCCGTCGTCGGAGGAAGCGTTGGGCATCGTCACACCCCTGGGCGAGCACGAGCTGTTCATCTTCCTCGTCCAGTTCGCCCTCCTCCTCGTCCTCGCCCGGGCCCTCGGTCTGGTGGCGGCCCGCTTCGGCCTACCGACGGTGGTGGGCGAGCTCCTCGCCGGGTTCTTCCTGGGCCCGAGCCTGTTCGGCAACATCGCCCCGGGGCTGTTCGAGTCGGTCTTCCCGCAGACCCCCGCCCAGGTCCACCTCCTCGAGATCGTCTCCTGGCTGGGCGTGATCATGCTGCTGATCCTCACCGGCCTCGAGACCGACATCGGCCTCATCGTCCGCAAGGGCAAGGGGGCGGCGCTCATCTCCCTGGGCGGGATCATCGTGCCCTTCGGTCTGGGGTTCGGGCTCGGATTCCTCCTCCCCGCCGACTTCGTCGCCGACCCGAGCAAGCGTCTCGTGTTCGCCCTGTTCATCGGCACGGCGATGAGCATCTCGGCCATACCCGTCATCGCCAAAGTGCTGATGGAGATGAAGATCATTCGGCGCGACATCGGTCAGATCACCCTGGCCGCGGGCATGATCGACGACACCATCGGCTGGATCCTGCTCTCGGTGGTGGCCGGCCTGGCCAGCAGCGGCACGGTCAGCCCCGGCAGCGCCGGCAAGTCCGTGTTCTCGGTGCTCGCCGTCCTGCTGGTGAGCTACACCCTCGGCCGCAAGCTGGTGGGTGCCCTCATCCGGTCCCTCGACACCTACGTCGGCGGCGAGATGATCAAGCTCACCGCCCTCATGGCCGTGGCCCTGTCGTTCGGGGCCGTGACCCAGGTGCTCAAGCTCGAGGCCGTGCTCGGCGCCTTCATCGCCGGGATCCTCGTCGGCCAGGTGAAGCGCTTCGACGACCACACCCGCCACGTGTTCGAGCAGGTCGCGCTCGGCATCTTCGCCCCCGTCTTCTTCGCCGCCTCGGGCCTTCGCGTCGACCTGGGAGAGTTGGCCGAGCCCAAGGTTCTGCTCGTCGGCCTGGTGGTGCTGGCCATCGCCATCATCGGCAAGTTCGTGGGCGCCTATATCGGGGCCCGAGGCAGCCGCCTGGGGCACTGGGAGGCCCTCTCCCTCGGTGCGGGCATGAACGCCCGGGGCGCCATGGAGATCATCGTGGCCACGGTGGGGCTGAGCCGCGGCATCCTCACGCCCCAGATGTACTCGATCATCCTGATGGTGGCGATCGTCACCTCGCTCATGGCGCCGCCGATCCTGCGCTGGACGCTCGGCCACGTGGAGCCCACCGAGGAGGAGAAGGCGCGCCTCGAGTCCGAGGACCGTCGGCGCGAAAGCTTCGTGGCCAACCTCAAGCGGGTGCTGCTGCCCGTGCGCAACCAGGGTGAGGCCGACGTGGCGGCCAAGCTGGTGAGCCTGCTCGTGGCCGACGAGGACGTCGAGGTGACCAGCCTGTACCTCCAGCAGGGGGACGAGAAGGAGAAGGTGGCACAGGCCAAGGGGGCGGTCGACGCCCAGCTCGAGGACAAGCCCCGGACGGTCGTGCGCGACGACAAGACGAACCCGTCGGAAGTCATCCTCACCGAGGCCAACAAGGGCTATGACCTCCTGGTGCTGTCGGCCACCGAGCACCGCACCCGCGGCGAGAGCTCGCTGTTCGACCGCTATGTCGACGACGTCATCCAGGAGTCCCCGTGCTCGCTGCTCGTGGTGAGCATGCCCGACGACGACGACCACGAGACCCGACCCGACCGCCTGCCGGGCAGCCACATCCTCGTACCCCTCTCCGGTGCCGATTCCGACCGGTATGCCGCCGAGGTGGCCTTCGCCGTCGCCGCCGGCCACGAGACCGTCGTCGACATCGTCCACGTGGTGAGCGGGCCCCAGCACACGGCCCGCCTCAGCGGCGAGGATGCCATCATGCACGCCGTCGAGATCGGTGAGGACGTGGTGGCCAGGATGGCCGAGCTGGGCCGCTCCATGGGCGCCAACGTGGAGACCGACGTCCTCGTCGCCGACCACCCCGAGAACGCCATCGTCGAGCGGGCCGGTCGCCGGGCCGACCTGATCGTGATGGCCAGCAGCCGCAGGCCCGTGACCCAGCGGGCCTTCTTCGGCCACCGCATCGACCACGTCGTCGCCCACGCACCCTGCCCGGTCATCGTGGTCAGCGCCCGCTGAGCGTCAGGAAACGAGGAGGAACATGCCCGACGAGACGAACGACGTCAATGCCGAGGCCCAGAAGGAGGCGGAGGCGGAAAAGGCCGAGAACGAGAAAGCGCGGCCGTCCAATGAGCAACGGGCGGAGAATCGGCAGAACATTGTCGCCGGGTCGACGACCCGAGGCCTGCACATCGCCGAAGACGCCATCTACGCGGTCACCGCCCTCCTGCTCGTCACCGGTGCCCTCGTCGTGCTCGTCCAGGCGATCTACCGGTTCGCCAGCGAGGTCGACGACGGGGTGATCCACGCCGTCGAGGGCACCCTCAATTCGCTCCTCATCGTGTTCATCCTCGTCGAGCTGCTGAGCGCGGTGCGCTCGGCCATCACCCAACACGAGCTGGTGGCCGAGCCCTTTCTCCTCGTCGGGATGCTGGCCGTCATCAAGGAGATCGTCGTCGAGGCGACGTTCAGCCTCAAGACCCAGAAGGCCACCGACATCGCCCTGAAGATGGGCGTGCTGGGCGCGCTGGTGGTCGGCCTCGCCATCGCCACCCTCTTGATGCGCAAACGGGAGCGGGAGCCCGAGGAGGATTGACGCGGAGATCCGCTGGGCGAGCGGGATGGCGGAATTCGCCATCCCGCTCTCGGGTAGACAGCTAGCCCGTCCCTGCAGGGAAGATCTCGCAGGCGGTGAAGGCGTTGGTGCCCGCTCCCCCGTAGCAGTAGTCGACGGCGGGGCCACCGTCGACCTGGTCGCTGCCACCGCCGCCGAGGACCCGGTCGCGTCCCTCGCCGCCCCGCAGGTCGTCGTTGCCGGCGTCGCCCATCACGCGGTCGTCGCCGGCCCCACCGTCGATGACATCGTTGCCGGCTCCCCCGGAGATGACGTCGTTGCCGTCTCCCCCGCAGATGACGTCGT
>CAYTTL010000038.1:0-7122 GCA_964440725.1 uncultured Acidimicrobiales bacterium
TGGGTGAGCCCGAGGATCCGCGAGACCTGCACGATCAGGTTATCGACTTCGTAGCCCACGCCGCGGGTGCCGTACGACCCCAGGTACGACAGGTCCTTGCGTACCTTGGCGGCGTTCACACCGGCCATCTCCGCCAGGCGTTCCGACGATGCGGTGACCGTCTTGGTCTCGGCCATCTCCACCAGACAGCGGAGGTACACAGGAAGCCGGGCGACGGTGGCGTCGGGGATGTTCCTCGGCGTCCCGGTACCGACGTCCGGGCCCGAGCGGCCCTCTGAGCGGGGTTCCGGGCCCGAGCGGAGTCGCGACGCTGCGCCGCCGTTGTCCGATACCCCGGAGCCGCTTCCGCTCCCGGAGGCGGCATCGCCCGGGAACCGCCCCTCGGCGGGGGTCTGGTCGGACATGGTGGTCCAAGTGTACGCCCCCTCGTGCGCTGATTCACAAAGTTGGGTGCAACCCCGGCCGGTCCCGGTAAAATCCCCGGGTGTCCACCCAGTCGGCGCTCGCCGCCGCCGCCGCCCTGGTGGCCCTGGCCATGGCGATGTCGACCTACGAGCGGTGGCTCACCGGTCGGCGCCGCCACGAGCTGGCCTGGAGCGTGTCGCTCGCCATGTTCTTCGTCGGCGCCGGCGCGTTGTGGTTCGGGGCGGCCAACGGATGGGACGAGGTCACCTTCCGTGTCTTCTATCTGTTCGGCGCCATCGTGAACGTGCCCTTCCTGGCCCTGGGCACGGTCTACCTCCTGGGCGGCCAGCGGAAGGGCGACCGGTGGGCGGCCGTTGTCGCCCTGGCATCGGCCTTCGCCGCCGGCGTCGTCCTGGTGGCCCCACTGCAGGGGGCGGTCCCGAGCAACCGGCTCCCGCAGGGATCGGACGTGTTCGGCGCCCTCCCGCGGGTGCTGGCGGCGGTCGCCTCGGGCGTGGGCGCCACCGTCGTGCTGGGGGGCGCGGTGTGGAGCGCCTGGCGGTTCTGGCGGCGGCGCGCCGGGCCGAGCGGGCGACTGGTGGGGGCCAACCTGCTCATCGCCTCCGGCACGCTCGTGCTCGGTGCCGGGGGACTGTTCAACTCCGTCCTCGACGCCATGGAGGCCTTCGCCATCGCCCTGCTCTTCGCCGGCTTCCTCGTGGCTACGGCGCGGCCACCCAGCCGGCCGGCGGCGGGACCGGCCGACACCGATGACCACGAACCGGTTGTCGAGCCGGTCCGTGCCCAATACAGTTAGCGCCCCATGAGGCGACACGTGGTCGTGGGCGTCGTCACCCTGCTGCTGGTCGCCTGCTCGAGCTCCTCGGACGACGGCGGGGGGCCGACGGTCTCGGTCACGGCCAGCAACTCCCAGTGCCTGCTGGCGACCAACAAGCTGCCGGTGGGAACCATCACCTTCGAGGTCCGCAACACCGGAGACCAGCCCACCGAGGTCGACGTCTTCGGCGCACGCGGCAAGGTCTTCGCCGCCGAGAAGAACGTCGGCCCCGGCGCGACCGCCCGGTTCACGGCCAAGCTCCCCCGGGGCTACTACCAGGTGGCGTGCAAGCCGGGACAGACGGGAAACGGCATCCGCGAGGCGCTCACCGTCGAGTGACGCGGGCAGTTGCCGGGGCCCGGAATTAGGGCTACCTTACGAAATATGCAAGGGACGCTTGACTACGGGACCGCCCCGCAGCACGCCGTCTGATGCCGGCTCCTGACGGCTTCCACCCCCCGGCGGAGGAGTACCTCGAGGCCGTGCACGAGCTCGAGGAGGAGGGGACGTCGCCGCTGATCCAGGCGCGGCTGGCCGAACGCCTCGGGCACTCGACCCCGGCCGTGTCGGAGATGGTGCGACGGCTGCGCACCGAGGGTTACCTGGCCACCGAGGGGCGTTCCCTCGCCCTCACCGACAAGGGCCGCGTCCGGGCCGAGTCGGTGGTGCGCAAGCACCGCCTGGCCGAGCGTCTGCTCACCGACATCATCGGCCTGCCCTGGCACAAGTCCCACATCGAGGCCTGCCGGTGGGAGCACGTCATCTCCGACGACGTGGAACGGCGGCTGGCCGAGGTAGTCGGAAACCCCACAACCTGTCCTCACGGCAATCCCATCCCCGGCTCGGACTGCCCCGATCGGATGCTGTCGCCATTGGCCGGCGCCATGCCCGGCGATCGGGTCTGTCTGGAGCAGATCACCGAGCAGGTGGAGATCGACCTCGACGCCCTCACCTACCTCAGCGTCCACGGGTTCACGCCCGGCGTAGCGGCCCTGGTGCGCTCCCGGGCCCCCGACGGCACCTTGACCCTGGAGCTCCCGACCGGCGAGATCGCCCTGGGCCCGGCGCTGGCCGACCAGATGTTCGTGTCGCAGTCCCAAGACTGATCGCCCCGGGACCGCACCCATTTCCATCGACCTGTACGCCTTCTCGGCCGATCCCGCCACCGCCAGCCGCCTGGTGTCCGCCGGGATCCGCGGCGTGGTCGTCGACTGGGAGCGCCGGGGCAAGCACCGGCGGCAGGCGGGCGCCGACACCCAGATCGGCACCGACACGCACTCGGACCTTGCCCGGGTGCGATCGGCGACGCCGGGACGCATCCTGTGTCGCGTCAACGGGTGGGGGCCGCAGGCACCGGCCGAGATCGACGCTGCCGTCCGCCTCGGGGCCGACGAGGTGCTGCTGCCCATGGTTCGCCGGCCCGAGGAGGTGGATGCCGCGGTGGCGGTCGTGGCCGGCCGGTGCCGGCTCGGCATTCTGGTGGAGACGGAGGAGGCGGTGCGGCGGGTCGACGAGTTGGTGCGGCGGCCCCTGTCACGCGTCTACGTCGGGCTCAACGACCTCATGATCGATCGGCAGGCCAGCCGCATCTTCGCTCCGCTCGTCGACGGCACGGTCGACGAGGTGGGACGGACCGTGGCCGCCGCCGGGATCCCGTTCGGCGTCGCCGGCCTGACGCTGCCCGAGGGTGGACGGCCGGTGCCGTGCCGTCTCCTCATCGCCGCGCTGGTCCGCCTCGATGCGTCGTTCACGTTTCTTCGGCGCTCGTTCCACGCGGACATGGTCGGGCGCGCTGCCGCCGTCGAGGTTCCGCGGATGCTGGCGGCCGTCGCCGCCGCCCGGTGCCGCAGCGGGACTCAGGTGGACACGGACCACCGCCGGCTCCAGGCCCTCGTCGGGGCGGAACCGGCGAAGGTCGCCGGATGAAGGCCCGGCACCCCGCTCCGGGGGCCGCTCGGGCCCTGGTCACGGGGGCGGGTGGGTTCATCGGGTCGCACCTGACCGCCCGCCTGGTGGCCGACGGCTGGGATGTGGTGAGCGTCGTACGGCCCGGCGGATCGGCGGCTCGCTTCGCCCAGGTCGGACTCGGACCCGGCGACGTGCAGATCCTCGAGGCCGACCTCTCCGATCGACAGGCCACCATGACGGCCGTCGGGCTCGCGGGCGTCGACGTCGCCTTCCTCCTCGCCGCCGCCCGGTCGGCGGCCACGCCCGCCCAGCGCGCCGTCACCACGGCCGTCAACGCAACCGGCACCGAGTGGCTGGTCGACGCCCTCGGCGACCGGTGCCATGCGGTGGTGCGGCTGGGCTCGTCGACCGAGTACGGCCGGACCGACCGCCCGATGGACGAGGGCGCTCCCCTCGCCCCTCGGAGCTTCTTCGGCGCCACCAAGGCGGCCGGGTCGTTGCTCCTCGCTGCGGCCGCCGCCCGGCGGGGCATCCGTTCGGTCATCATGCGGGCGTTCCAGGTCTACGGCCCTCTCGACCACCACGGGCGGCTGGTGCCCGCCGCCCTGCGCGCCGCGAGGGACGGAACGTCGCTTCCCCTCACCGAGCGGGGACGGTGCCGCGACTGGGTGTTCGTCGACGACGTCGTGGAGAGCTGTGTCCGCGCCGCGGGCGCCGACCACCTGCCGCCGGGGCAGGTTCTCAACGTCGGGACCGGCCGACAGACGACCAACGAGGGCATCGTCGCCGAGGTGGAGCGGGCGACGGGCCGCTCGGTCGACGTGGCCGTCGGCGCGCACCCCGGAAGGGACTGGGACGGCCCGTCGTGGTTGTGCGACCCGTCGCTGGCGCGGGAGCTTCTCGGCTGGGAGGCCGAGGTCGACCTGGCCACCGGCCTCTCCCGGTGCTGGGAGTCCGGGTGGGCCTGAGCACCGTCGCCCCGTCCGTCTCCGTGGTGACACCCGTGTACCGGAACCGGGACACCCTGGAGGCACTGGCGACGCGAGTCGCCGCCGCCCTGCCCGGGTGGTCCTGGCGCCTCCGGTTCGTCGTCGACGCCTCACCCGACGACAGCCTGGTCGTGGCCCGGCAGCTGGCCGCGCGCGATCCACGGATCGTCGTCACCGCCCTGTCGTCCAATGTCGGCCAGCACCGCGCCGTGGCCGCCGGGCTGGCGGCGGAGGTGGAGGCGTCGACGTGGGTCTGTCTCGACGCCGATCTCCAGGACCCACCGGAGGCGATGGCCGCCCTGCTCGACCGACTGGGCCACGGGGACGTGGGCGCGGTGTTCGCCGGGCGCCGGGGCCGGTACGAGAGCCGGGCCCGGTTGGCCACCGGCGGTCTCCACCGTCTCCTGCTCAGCCGCCTGTGCCACCTCCCGCCCGACGCCGGTGCATACGTGGCCATGGGGCCGGGGGCCAGGGAGGCCGTGGTGGGGCTCGGCGCCCCGAGCATCGTGGCCGCCATCGGCGCCGCCGGCCTCCCGGTCGCCTCGGTGTCGGTCGTGCGCGCGCCTCGCCCGTCGGGAAGGTCGGCGTGGCGCACCTCGGCGCGTCTGCGCCAGTCCGCCGAGACCCTCGCGTGGGCGGCCCGGGAGCGCGGCCGCCTACGGGAGGACCACCGGCGACTGAGCGGAACGAACCAGCAGTTGCGGCGTTCCGACGCCGTCGGCTCGGGCCGTCCACGTGTCGACGCCCGCGCTGGAGGGCCGGCCGTCGGGGATGCCGTAGAGGACGTGGCTGTCGTCCAACCACGCCACCTGGTCGTCGACGTTCCGGGATTCGGCCAGGGGCCGGTCGGTGAGGGTGGCGACGTCGAGCACCCGCAGCTGCCAGGTGGCCGGGTCGAACCCGTGCTCGATGCGTGACTTGTAGGCGATGAGGCGCCCGTCGGGCGAGAGGGACGGGCACTCGACCTGGTCCCGGAGAACCTCGGCCCGGCGGGTGGAGAGCCGCCCCCGGATCAGGTAGTAGTGCGACCCCGTCCTCATGGTGGCGTAGAAGGTGTCGGAGTCGGCGGTGAACGTCACGCCCCAGTAGTTCATGTCGATCGGGTGGAAGTCCCGGCCGTCCCGCCGGATGGTGAACCGCTCGAGGTCGGTGATGACCTTGCCCCCGGCGAGATCCAGGAACACGGTCCGGGTGGAGAACGAGTCCACGTTGTAGGAGTCTCCGGCCACGAACGTCGTCGCCGCCGCGACCCGTCCGTCGGGCGCCACCCGCACCCGGCTGGGGAGGCCCTCGAGGGACATCTCGTGCACCGGTCGGAATCCGTTGGGGTCGAAGACCAGGGCGGCCCGGCGGCCCTCGTCGCGGTCATTGACCAGGCAGACACCGCGTCCGCCGTCGATGTCGACCCGGTCACACCACAGATCGGCCACCTGGCCACTACCAGGCTGGTCGAGCACGACGGAGGTCAGGCGGCCGAAGTCGGGTCCTTCCTCGGTTCCCACGACCATGATGCGCAGCCCGGCACTGCCGCCGAGGTCGGCGAGGGCGGCAGTGCCGGCAACGGGTCCGGGAGAGCCGGGGGCGGTGACCGTCGCTGCTCGGCGGTCGTCGTCGATGCGTTCGGCGGCGTCGTCGACGTAGACGGCGGCAACGGCGGTGCAGGCCACGGCCACGAGTGCGAACGCCGCCACCCGGCGACCGACGGCGGTGAGCCCCGTCGTCGGCGACGCCGGTCCGGCGGGCGGCTCGGCCTCGACGGGGGGACGAAACCCGGGGCGCACAGGTCCGGTCACGCCCCGCAGGAGCCGCCACGCCACCAGGGCGGCGACGACGAGACCGCCGAGGAACACCGAGACGGCGACGTCGCGACCGCGCCAGTCCCAGAGGGCGCCGAACCCGAAGGCGGCCACGCCGCGGCCGGTTGCCACCGCCACCGCCAGCACGGCGAGTCCCGTCGTTCGCAGCGGGGCGGGCACCACCCGACTGGCCAGGGCGGCCAGGACGCCGTCGGTGGCGGCGTAGAACAGGCCCAGCCCGATCAGCAGGACGGCCAGCCCGGCCCCGCCCAGGTCGGCGACGAGGAGGACCCCGTAGACGGCGACCAGGGCGAACTGGCCGCCCAGGAACACCCGCGTCGGGCCCACCCGGTCGGCCAGCCGGCCGAGGGGAACGGCCGCCATCAGGTAGACGAGGGCGCTGCCCACGAACAGCAGCGGGAACCAGCGCTGGTCGAGGCCGCTGCCCCGGCGGAAGGTCAAGAAGATGAACGCGTCGGTGATCGTCATCAGGCTCACCGCCAGGGCGGCGACGACCACGACTCGGAACTCGGCCCGACCCAACAGGCCCCGGGCGACGGTCAGAGGAGACGGTCCTCTCGCCTCCACCGCCCCGACCGGTGCGCGGTTGTGGACGAAGAGGACCAGCAACGCCAGGCCGGCGATGGCTGCGCAGAACGAGGCGACGAACACCGCGTCGTAGGAGCCGGGGGCGACGGTCAGCAGCCAGAAGGCGACGATCGGCCCGAGCAGGGCCCCGACCGTGTCGAGCGCCCGGTGGAGCCCGAATGCCTCGCCCGTCCGCTCGGTAGCGGCACTGAGTGAGATCAGGGTGTCGCGAGGGGCGGTCCGCAACCCCTTGCCGGCGCGATCGACCGACATCCAGACGGCCGCGGGGCCCCAGGACGTGACCGAGAGCCACCCGAGCTTGCAGGCGGCGGAGACGGCGTAGCCGGCACCCGCCACCTCCTTGTGGCGCCGCCATCGGTCGGCGGCCAGCGCGCCGACCACCGCGGTGGCGACGGTGACCAACTGGATCATCCCGTCGAACGCCCCGAACTGCAGAGGGGTGAGGCCGAGGCTGACGGTCAGATAGAGGGGGAGCACGACCCGGACCATCTCCGCGGACACATCGGTGACCAGGCTGGTGAGCCCGAGGAACACGACATTCGGGCCCAAGCGGCCCTCTGAGCGGGGTGACGGGCCC
>CAYTTL010000038.1:7222-16387 GCA_964440725.1 uncultured Acidimicrobiales bacterium
CCCGAGGAACACGACATTCGGGCCCAAGCGGCCCTCTGAGCGGGGTGACGGGCCCAAGCGGCCCTTCCGTCCTGGTCGTCGGGGCTCCGGCGGATCCGGGGCGGCCGTGCGGCCGGGCAACGGCGGAGCGCGCAGCACAGGCGCGAGGCTTCGCTCGCTCAGGTACATGCGGGGGGTCTACGAACCTTCCGGCGAGCGGCTGTTCAGACCCTGGCGACGAACAGCTGGCTGGCCAGGGCGGGACCCAAGGCGATGCTGCTGCCCTCCAGGTCGATGGTGAGGGTGCCGTCGGGGGCCTTCGAGCGCACCTCGCCTGCGGCCCCGGGCGTGAACCCGTGCCCGTCCAGGTACACCAGGGCCTCGAGGTTGACCTCGACCTGCTCGGTGACCCGCTCCAGGCGGATGTGGTCACCGGGTTCGGACTCGGCCAACGCCCACAGGTCGCGCTCGGGACCACCGGCGCCGGGAATGGGGTTGCCGTGGGGACAGGTGGCGGGGTTGCCCAGGAGGATGACCAACCGCTCCTCGACCTCGTCGGAGATCACGTGTTCCCACCGGCACGCTTCCACGTGGGTGCGGTGCCACGGGAGGCCGATGACGTCGGTGAGCAGCCGCTCGGCGAGGCGGTGCTTGCGCACGACGCTGATGGCCCGCTTCTGGCCCATGTCGGTGAGGGTGAGCACGCGGCCTCTCACCCGGATGTAGCCGTCGGCGCGCAGCCGCCGGACCATCTCCGACACCGACGGGGCCGAATGGTCGAGGTGCTCGGCCAGCCGGGCCTGGATGACCTGGACGCCCTCCTCCTCGAGCTCCCAGATCGCTTCGAGGTATTCCTCCAGAGGAGGATGGAAGCCGTCGGACACCGCCTCATGGTACCGAAGCGACGGGACGCGGGGCCGGGCTCGACGGCTATGCCACGACCAGCCGACCCCGCATGCCCTGCTGGTAATGGGTCCGGCCGTCCGGACTGGCGACGATGCAGAACAGGGTGTAGGTGCCGGGTGTCAGGTCGTAGGTGGCGCGACAGGTCTGTCCGGGGCCGAACGCCTCGAGCTCGAAGGCCCCGGCATCGGCCAGCGCGTCCTCGTCCGGTTCGCCCTCCTCGGTCAACGGCACCTCGCCGTCGCCGGGCAGGAAGGCCAGCTCGTGGTTCTCGCTGCCGGTGTTGGTGACCGCGAAGGTCACCACCCCCGGCCCCACGGTGAGCTGCGACGGCGTGAAGGCGAAGTTCCCCAGCTCGACGGCCACGCTGGCGGTGGCTCGGGCCTCCAGCTCTTGGCCGACGGGACGGCATGAGGCCGCGTGTGCCGCAGAATCGTTGCCGACACCCGAGGCTTCGCCGGTGCTCCCGTCGCCGTCGTCACCGCCGCATGCGCTCACGCCGAGGGCGACGACGAGGGCCAGGCCGCCGAGAGACCGCCCGCGCCGGTGTGCGCGCCGTCCCGACCGATGATGCTCGCTGTCCACGGCGTCCTCCCTGTTCTGGTCACCTGATCCTAAAGGTTAGGCCCTCCTAACATCACGAGTTCTCTCCGCCAACGGCTAGGATGGGGCCGTGGTCGGGACGGTCGTCGCCGGTACGCCAGTTCCGGACACGGAAGGGACCGAACGCGAGAACCGGCCCTGGCGGCTGGCACGGTGGGTGCTCCCACCGCTCGTGCTGCTCGTGCTCGGCGGCTGGCTCGTCTCCCAGCAGTACTCGTTCTGGTACGACGAGCTGTACACCGCGGAGATGGCCCGGGTGCCCACCGTCGATCTCATCGACGCGGTGGTGCGGGGCGAGGGAACGATCCCCTACCTGCGCGATGCGCCGCCGTCGTACAACGGGCCCTACTACCTCGCCACCCACCTGTGGCTTGCCGCCACCGGCCTGGAGGCCGACGAGACCGGCTTGCGCCTGTTCTCGTTGGCTGCCGCGGCTGGGGCCATGGTCGCCTTCACCTGTGCGGTGAGTCGCGTCGCCGGTCGGCGGGTCGGCCTGGTCGCCGGTCTGGTCGCCGCCACCAACCCGTTCGTCGTGCAGTACGCCGCTGAGGCGCGGGGCTACGGCCTCGCCCTCCTCGCCGTCGCCGTGGCGGCCGTCGGCCTCGGCCGCCATCTCGACGACGTTCCCGGGGGACTGACGGTCTTCGGTGTCGCCGGGGCCGCCGCCGGCCTCGCCCACTGGTTCGCCTTCCTGGTCATCGTGTCGTTCGCCGTCGCCGCGGTGGTCCTCCGGCGCGGCCGGGCCATGCCGGTGGTCCTGGTCACCGCGCTCGCCGCCTTGCCCGTGGTCGGGCTCGTCGTCGTGGCCGTCATCAACGGCGTCGGGGCCTCGGGCGCGGAATGGATCGGTGGGGTGGGAGTTGCCGTTCCCCGCCTGACCCTGGGCGCCTGGACGCGCGGTGACACGGTGTTCACCGTCGTGACCCTGGTCGCCGCCGGCGTCGGCCTGTTGCGAGCCGGTCCGCACCGCCGGACCGCCCGCGTGGTGGCCGCGTGCTGGGTCGGCGTCCCCGTGATGCTGGTGACCGTTCTGGAGATCGTGCGTCCCGTGTTCGTCGCCCGCTACCTCCTGCCCGCCACGCTGGGACTGGCGGTGCTCATGGCCCTCGGAATCGAGCGGGCGCCCCGTCGTGCCCTGGTGCTCGCCGGCGCGGCCGTGTTGGGTTCGTCGACGTGGGCGACGGCCACCAACGTCGACGGAGGACCGCGTGAGGACGTGCGGGGGGCCGTGGCCTCGGTCGCCGCCGCCCATGAGGCCGGCCAACCCGTGGTCGCCGGAGCCCGCTGGGACGCCCTCGGCCTCGACCACTACACCCGCCGCGACCATCCCGAGCTCCGGGCCGACCTCGTGCTGCCGGGGGCGGCGACGCCGCCGGCGACCACCGTCTGGGTGCTGCGGCGGGATCGCGCCGGCGTGAAGGGCGACCCCGAGAGGTTGACGGCGCTCGATGCCGAGCTCCTGGCCGACGACCTGCGGGTCGTGCGGGAGGAGCGGTTCCACGGTCGGTCCGGCAACGTCTCGGTCCAGCGATGGGAGCGGTCAGGCGGAGATCCGGTTCGATGAGCGCCGACCGCGGTGCCTCTGAGAAGCAGGCCTCTGAGAAGCAGGCCTCTGAGACGCAGGGTCCGGCGGCGGACCGCCGCGACCAGGATCCCCGTAGCGACCAGGACGGCGGTGTCGTGACCTGCGTGGGCCTGCGACGTTCCTACGTGCAGCGGCGGTCGTCGGGGCGAGGCACCGATGAGGTGATCGCCCTCGACGGCGTCGATCTCGACGTCATGCGAGGCGAGCTCCTGGCCGTGCTGGGCGCGAGCGGCTGCGGCAAGACCACCCTGTTGCGCCTGGTTGCCGGGTTCGAGCGCCCCGACGACGGCACGATCGTGCTCGACGGAACCCCGGTCGCCGGCGCAGGCGTGTTCGTGCCGCCCGAGCGGCGGAGGGTGGGCATCGTCGTGCAGGACCACGCCCTGTTCCCCCACCTCACCGTGGCGGGGAACGTCGGATTCGGATTGACGGGGCAGGGGGAGGGGATGCGGGCGAGCCGGGTCCACGAGGTTCTGGACCTGGTGGGCCTCCAGGACCTCGACCGCCGCTACCCGTCGGACCTCTCCGGCGGCCAACAGCAGCGGGTGGCGATCGCACGCGCCCTGGCTCCGCGGCCCAAGGTGCTGCTCCTCGACGAGCCGTTCGCCAACCTCGACGCCGCCCTGCGGGTCCGCCTGCGGCTGGAGGTGCGGGACATCCTCAAGGCGGCGAAGGCGACGGTCGTGCTCGTGACCCACGACCAGGAGGAGGCCCTGTCCCTCGCCGACCGGGTCGCGGTGATGGACCAGGGCCGGGTCATCCAGGTCGGCGAGCCCCAGGACGTGTACCGGCGGCCGGCCACCCCCTTCGTCGCCCGGTTCGTCGGGGACGCAACCCTCGTCCCGGCCCGGAGCGACGGGCGGGCGCTCCACAGCTCGGTGGGGCGCCTCGCCGTCACCGGGCCGGTGCCCGCCGCGGGACCGGCGGTTGCCGCCGTCCGGCCCGAAGCCGTGCACCTCAGTCCCGATCCCGCCGGACGCGGCCGGGTGGTGACCGCGACCTACTTCGGCCACGACCAGGTGGTGGAGGTCAGCCTTCCCGACCTGACCCTTCGGGCCCGCGCCGGAAGTGAGCAGCGGTTCACGGCCGGCGATCAGGTCCGCGTCGACGTCAACGCCGCGGTCGTCGCCTTTCCGGGCCCGGTGCCGGCCGATGTCCGCCGGGTGCTGCCTGGCGTGGGAGATCCCGAGGGCGTATCGTAGGTATACCTAACAGAACCCCAAAGGTGACCCGAAGCAGAGGAGACCTCCGCGTGCCGAAATTCCGATCCGGCGTCCTCGTCGCCGTCATCGCCGTCGGGACCATCGCCGGGACCGGTTGCTCCAAGGACTCCGACGCCCTCACCGTGTACTCGGGTCGCACCGCCGACCTCGTCGGTCCGTTGTTCGAGCGCTTCGAGGAGCAGACGGGTCTGGACGTCAAGGTCCGGTATGGCGATTCGGCCGAGGTGTCGGGCGCCATCCTGGAGGAGGGTGACAATCCCCGCGCCGACGTGCTGCTCGTGCAGGACGCGGGGAACATCGGTCAGGTGGCGAGTGCCGGCCGGCTCGTGCCTCTCGACGCCGCCGTGCTCGACCGGGTCCCGGAGCAGTTCCGGTCGCACGAGGGGCTCTGGGACGGCGTGTCGGGCCGGGCCCGGGTGGTCGCCTACAACAGCGACAAGCTGTCCGAGAACGACCTTCCGGCCAGCATCGAGGGATTCACCGATCCCCGGTGGAAGGGACGGCTGGCGTGGGCACCGACCAACGGCTCGTTCCAGGCCTTCGTCACCGCCTTCCGGGTCATGAAGGGTGACGCCGCCGCCCAGGCCTGGCTCGAGGCCGTCAAGGCCAACGAGCCCAAGGTCTTCCCCAACAACAGCGCCATCGTCGAGGCCGTCGGGCGTGGCGAGATCGACGCCGGGTTCGTGAACCACTACTACCTCTACCGTCTCAAGGCCGAAGGCAAGGCCGGCGCGGCCGCCAACAAGTACTTCAGCGACGGCGACCCGGGCTCGTTGGTCAACGTCTCGGCGGTGGGGGTGGTGAAGGGTTCGACCCACGACGCCGACGCGAAACGACTCGTCGAGTTCCTCCTCAATGACGAGTCCCAGCGCTACTTCGCCGAGACCACGTTCGAGCTGCCGGTGGTGGCGACCGTCCAGGCCGACCCGGGGTTGGGGCTTCCCCCGATCTCGACGCTCGCCCGGCCGGAGGTGGACCTGGCCAAGCTCAACGACGCCCGGGGCACGGTGAACCTCCTCACCGACGTCGGCATCCTCTAGGTTGACTCCACTCCGATGAAGGCGGCGAGCGGCTGAGGGCCGCCGGTGTGCGGTCGGCGCCGCTGACCGGAATCGCCGCGCTGGTCGTGGCCGCGGTGGCCGTCCTTCCGATCGTCTATCTCGTCGTCAGGGCCCGGGAGGTCGGTCTCGACGGGGCGACCGACATCGTGCTGACCGGCAGGACCCTCCGCCTGCTGGGGAACAGCCTGGGACTCGCCGGGGCCGTCACCCTCACCGCCATCGTCATCGGCGTGCCCGTCGCCGTGCTGACGACCCGAACCGGTCTGCCCGGTCGGCGGATCCTGACGGTCCTCACCGCACTGCCTCTCGCCGTGCCCTCCTATGTCGCCGCCCTCGCCGTGGTGGCCACGTTCGGCCCCCGAGGTGCCGTTGCCCGCTGGCTCGGTCCGCTGGGTGTCGAGCAGCTTCCGGAGCTCTACGGGTTCCCGGCGGCGTGGCTGGCCCTGTCGCTGTGCACCTATCCGTACGTGACCCTGACCGTCCGTGGCGCCCTGCGCCGCATGGACCCTGCCCTCGAGGAGGTCAGCCGGAGCCTCGGCGTCGGCCCCGCCGCGACCTTCTGGCGGGTGACCCTGCCTCAGCTGCGCCCGGCGGTGGCGGCCGGGGCTCTGCTGACCGCCCTCTACACGCTGGCCGATTTCGGGGCGGTGTCGCTGCTGCGCTACGACACCTTCACCCGGGTGATCTACGTCCAGTACAAGGGGTCGCTCGACCGCTCGGGGGCGGCCGTGCTCGCCCTCCTCCTCGCCGCGGTGGCCCTCATCGTGGTCGCCGGCGAGGCGCTCGTACGGTCGCAGACCCGCGTGGCGTCGGCGCGCGTGGCACGGCAGCCCCGGCCGCTGGCCCTCGGCCGCTGGCGTCTGCCGGCCGCCGGCGCTCTCTCGTTCCTGGTACTGATCGCCCTGGTCGTCCCCGTCGCCACCCTCGTGACCTGGTTGGTCGGCGGTGACACCGAGGGGCTCGACCTGCCGGGAACGCTGGCGGCAGCAGCGCATTCCGCCCAGGCATCGGCCGGAGGGGCACTGCTCGCCTGTGTGGCGGCTTGGCCGGTCGCCGTGCTCGTCGCCCGCCATCCGGGCCCGTGGGCACGGTGGACGGAGCGGGCCAGCTACGCCGGCTTCGCTCTTCCCGGGCTGGTCGTCGCCCTGGCACTGGTGTTCTTCGGGGCACGCGTCGCCACACCGCTCTACCAGACGGTCGGGATGCTCGTGTTCGCCTACCTGGTCCTGTTCCTCCCCCAGGGCGTGGGCGCCCTGCGGTCGACGATCGCCCAGGTGAGCCCCCGGCTCGAGGATGCCAGTCGTTCCCTGGGCGCGGGGCCGGCGCAGACGGCCCGCCGGGTCCTGGTGCCGCTCGTGCGTCCCGGCGCGGTCGCCGCGTTCGCCCTCGTGTTCCTCACGGCCATGAAGGAACTGCCCGCCGCCCTCCTGCTGGGCCCCACGGGCTGGGACACGCTGGCGACGCGGGTCTGGGCCTCGACCAGCGAGGGGTTCTTCGCCCGGGCCGCGGCACCGGCGCTGGTGCTCATCGCAGTGTCGGCCATCCCGCTCGTGTTCCTCGCTCTTCGCAACGAGCGCTGACCGCGGAGGCATTCAAGGTTTCTCGGGCCCGGGCCGAAGGTCTGAACGATGCACGCGTCGGCACAGACCTCGGTCCCAACGGGCGAGCGGTGGCACCCTCGGGAAGCCGTCGCCGCCCACAGAGACCGCGTCCGCCGGTGCGCCCCCGCCGCGGTCGTGGTGGTCGCCGTGGTCCTGGGGACGGTGCTGGCCGCGAGCGTGCTCCGGGCCGCCCCGGCGGCCGCCGCCGCCTCGGACGAGGTCCGGATGCTCAGCCTCATCAACCAGGTTCGGGCGTCGGTGGGAGCCCCGCCGTTGACGCTCGATCCCGCCATCTCCGCGGTGGCCCGCCAGTGGGCCGACACGATGGCGGCCCGAGGCGGCATCTCCCACAACCCTGCCATGGGAGACCAGATCGGCGGCTGGTCACGACTCGCCGAGAACGTCGGCTACGGACCCACCCTCGACTGGGTGCACCAGGCCCTGGTGGAGAGCCCCAGGCACTACCAGAACCTCAGCGACCCCGGCTACTCGTTGGCCGGTATCGGCGTCGCGTCCAGCGGGGGGTACCTGTACGTGGCCCAGAACTTCGTGCAGCCCGCAGGCGGCGGGCGGCCGGTGATGACCGAGGAGCCCGCCGCGGTCGCCGATCCCGAGCCGGCGCCTCCCCCGGCCGCCGCCCGCAGCACCACCCCCCCGCCCACGGCACGACCCGATCCTCCGGCGCCGGCGCCCGCCCCGGTGGTCACCGCAGCGCCCCCCGCTCCCCCGCCGGCGCCGTCGCAGTTCCTCTTCGTCCTCGAGACCCTCCGAGCCCTCGACGAGCACAACGGGCGGCGCTGACGAGACGGCCCGCCCCGCATCGGGCCCGAGGAACGGATCAGGAACCGATACCGTGGGGCCGTGGCCCAGGCCCGTCAAGCGCCCATTCGGGTGATGATCGTCGATGACACCGATCACGTCCGGCGGATGCTCACGACGATGCTCACCGTCGACGGGTTCGACGTCGTGCATCAGGCGGCGAGCGGCGCCGACGCCCTCGACCACGTCGACGAGGCCGATCCCGACGTGGTGGTGATCGACTACAAGATGCCGGTCATGGACGGCCTCACCGCCGCCCGCCAGCTACGGTCCCGGCGGCCCGACCAGGTCGTCGTGCTCTACACGGCCTACATCGACGCCGACCTCCAGCGGGAGGCCGACGAGGCCGGCGTGGCCATCTGCCTCGACAAGATCGAGGGGCTGTCCTCCCTCGAGCGCGAGATCAGCCGTCTCTGCGGGTCGCTTCGCTGATCCGTACCTATCGACCGATGACGAGGAACTGCACGATGGCGGCGCCGAAGATGGCCACGAGCAGCAGGGCCAGGGCGATGGTGGTGCCTCGTCTCACCGGGCCCCTCCCATCACTCGCCGGCCGGCTCGAGACGGACGAGGTCGCCCGCCGCCAGGGGTAGCTCCTCGGCCGCCGACCGCCGGTCGAGGGCCACCGCCAGCAGTCCGTAGGAGTCGACGACCAGCCCCACCTGGCCGGGCGCCAGCTCGGCGAAGCTCGTGACCCGTGCTGCGTGCCGGGTGCGGTCCCCGACCCGGACCACGACCGGCGACCCCATGGCGTCGATCTCGTCGGGTCCGACGTTGAGCTGGGCGTTGCCGAACCGGTCGACCCACAGGACCTCGCCCTCGACGGCGCCGTCGTCGGTGCGGGAGAGCGGGATGATCCCGGGAACGAGGGTGAAGGGGTCGACGGGGTCGCCGAGCTCGTCGAGCTCGACCCCGGCACACAGGTGGGCGGCGGCCGGGCCGAAGACGTCGCGGCCGGCGAACGTCGGGCCCGGCGCCGCCAGGTGCCACGTGGGGTCGGTGAGGCTGACGGCACGGCGGGCGCCGCCGGCCAGGGCCACGGCGGGGGCGAGGAGCCCGTTGTCGGGGCCGACCAGCACCGATCGTTCCTCCTCGTCGCCGTCGCCGCCCACCTCCACGGCGACGGCGCGCCGTTCGGTACCCACTCCGGGGTCGACCACCGCCAGCACCACCCCCGGAGGCAGGTACTGGATGCTGCGGGCCAGGACCAGACTGCCCGCCCGGATGTCGTGGGGGGCGACCTGGTGGGTGACGTCGATGACCTTCACCGACGGGGCGATGGCCCTGACCACCGCCTTGACCACGCCGACGAACTCGTCGGCCAGCCCGTAGTCGGACAGGAAGGAGATGGTGTCGAACCGGGCGGCCATGTGCCCGGCACGTTACCGCCG
>CAYTTL010000039.1:0-1089 GCA_964440725.1 uncultured Acidimicrobiales bacterium
CGCCGAGAAGCAGCAGACGCTGGCGGACCTGGAGGCCGACATGGCCGACGAGCTGACCCCGGCCGATCGCGTCCGCCGCCGTGCCCGGCCGCGAGGCGCGCGAGGCCGAGGTGCGTACCGGGCCCCGGCCCGACCCGGGCCCGGCGGTGGCCCAGGCCGCACAGCAGCAACAGGTGGGCGGCCGGTGCTGAGCCGCATCGCCGAGTCGCTCTACTGGGTGGGGCGCTACGTGGAGAGGGCGGAGGACACCGCCCGGATCCTCGACGTGCACGTCCACCACATCCTCGAAGACCCCACCGTGAGCGAGGAGACGGCGTGCCGGGTCCTTCTCGGAGTCATGGGGACGACCGCCCCGGAGGGCAACCTCGACACCCAGCGGGTCGTCGATCTTCTCGGCTTCGACGCCTCCGACGCCTGCTCCATCGTGGGATCGCTGAGCGCCGCCCGCGAGAACGCCCGCGGCGCCCGGGAGGTGCTGTCCACGGAGATGTGGGAATGCCTCAACGCCACGTGGGTGGCCCTGCCCGGCCAGCGGATGGCAGCCGACGACCTCGGCCCCCACGTGTTCTTCCAGTTCGTGAAGGAGCGCGCCGCCATGCTCGCCGGCCTGGGCGACTCGACCATGGCCCGCGACGACGGCTGGCGCTTCCTCGTGTTGGGGCGTTGCCTCGAACGGGTCGACATGACCGCCCGGCTCCTGCTCGCCGGGTTCTGCGACCCGTCGGGCTCGCCCAACTGGGTGACGACGCTCAGGTCGTGCTCGGCCCACGAGGCATTCCTGCGCACCTACAAGCGCGGCGTCGACTCCTCGCTGGTTGCCGAGTTCCTCCTGCTCGACCGGTTGTTCCCCCGCTCGGCCTTCTTCGCCCTGGGCCTGGCCGAGCGGCGGCTGGCGGAGCTCGGCCCCTCCACCGGGCGCGCCGGACAGGAGGACGAGGCCCGGCGCATCCTCGGGCGGGCCCGCAACGAGCTGGAGTTCGCCAGCGTCCGGGAGCTGATGGCCGACGTCCCCGCCCACCTGCGCGCCCTGCAGGCGGCATGCGCCGAGGCCGGTGCCGCCGTGGCCCGACGGTTCTTCGAGCAGACGGC
>CAYTTL010000039.1:1189-16246 GCA_964440725.1 uncultured Acidimicrobiales bacterium
CGGCATGCGCCGAGGCCGGTGCCGCCGTGGCCCGACGGTTCTTCGAGCAGACGGCACCGGTCGAGTGGCGGCGGGAACGGGTGAGCAAGCCATGAGCCTCGGCGGGTCCTGTCCCGTGCTGGCCCCTCCCACCGCCCTAAGGGGCGGCGGATCCCTCCCCACGGGCCACCCACCTCGGGAGTGGGAGTTCGACGCCCTTCGGGCGAGGGTCTCCCTATGACGTGGGAGCTGCGCATCCGGCACACCACGGGGTACCGCTATCGCGGTGAGGTGCACTCGTCCTACAACGAGGCCCGGGTGACCCCGCTGAGCACCGACCGCCAGGTGGCCATGGAGACGTCGGTCAGCGTCTCCCCCGCCACCCGCACCTACCGCTACTGGGACTACTGGGGGACCCTGGTCGACGCCTTCGACGTCCACGAGCCCCACGCCGAGCTCTCGGTGATCGGCACGTCGGTGGTGGAGACGTCGCCCGGGGCCGGACCGGTGACGTCGGCGGGGTGGGCCGAGATCGGATCGGACGCGGTCGTCGACCGCTTCGCCGAGCTGCTGTGCCCCACGGCATACGTTCCCGCCCTGGCCGAGGTCGGCCCCGAGCCCGACGCCCGCCGGTCACCCGCCGGAGCCGTCGAGGCGGCGGCGGGCTGGGTGCACGACCGCCTGGGGTACGCCAAGGGGACGACCGACGTCACCACCACCGCGGCCGACGCCCTGCGCATCGGCACCGGCGTGTGCCAGGACTTCGCCCACCTGACCCTCGCCGTCCTGCGGGGCATGGGCATACCCGCCCGGTACGTGTCGGGGTATCTGTACCCGGAGTCGAGCGGGCAGACCGGCGTGACCACCAACGGTGAGAGCCACGCCTGGGTCGAGGCCTGGACCGGCGACTGGTGGGGGTTCGACCCCACCCATCTCCAACCCATCGGCGAGCGCCACGTGGCCGTGGGCCGCGGTCGCGACTACGCCGACGTGAGCCCCCTGCGGGGCGTCTACCACGGCGCCCCCGCCGAGGCCCTGTCGGTGACCGTCGAGATCACCCGCCTCTCCTGAGCAGGGCTCAGGCGTCGACGGCTTCGAAGAACCGCCGCACCTCGGCGGCGAACAGCTTGGGGGCACTCAACATGGCGCCGTGGGCCTGACCCGGAAGGGTGGCCACCCGCACGTCGTGGAGGGCGTCGGCGATGCCGGCCACGACCGCACCCAGTTCGGGGCCGCTCAGCTGGCCCAGCAGGCACAAGGTGGGCAGGTCGAGGTCGGCGAACTCCGTGGACTCGAACCGGTAGTCGCGCACCGCCCGCAGCTCGGCCGGCAGGGTGAGGGCGTTGTCGACCATGATCGGCCAGATGGGGCGGCGCTGGATGAAGGAGAAGGCCTCCTCGTCGTTGCCGGCGATGTCGACGAGGAACACCCGCAGGACACCGACCCGGTCGCCCGCCGCCTCGAGCTCGGCCATCGTCTCCAGCACGCCGTCGCCGAAGGTCTCCGGCGGCGGCGGCTCGTAGAGCGTGAGGCTGGCGAGGTCGGGAAGGTCGAGTGCCGCGTGGAGGGCGAAACGCGCACCCGACGAGTGCCCCAGCAGGTGGACGGGCCGATCGATGGCCCGAACCACGGCAGCGACGTCGCCGCACTCCACGGCCATGGAGTGGCCGGGGCCGATGGGCCCGCTCGCGCCCCGGCCTCTGCGATCGATGGCCACCACGGTGAACCGGGAGGCCAGCAGCGGCACCACCATCGACCACTGGCGGGCGTCGGCGGCCGCGCCGTGCACCAGCACCACGACAGGTCCGTTGCCGGTGAGGTGGTAGCCGACCGGTGTGCCGTCGTCCGCGGTGGCCTGTCGCGTCACCGTGCGCATCCGGACAACCTACGCCCCTGTTCAGGAGAGGCTCTTGTCCTCGACCGCCCGCCAGAAGTACCAGGCCGCCACCGAGCGCCACGGCCGGTAGATCTCGCCCAGCTCCGCCAGCTCCCTCGGTTTCGGGAGCTCGCGCAGGGAATGGGCCCGGGCGTAGCCGGTACGGACGCCGTAGTCGTCGACCGGCCAGACGTCGAGGCGGCCGAGCCGGAAGATCAGGAACATCTCGGCCGTCCACCGACCGATGCCGCGGACGGCGACGAGCCGGTCGACCACCTGGTCGTCGCCTCGGCGGGCCAGGTCGTCGAGGCGAAGCCGCCCGTCGACGACCCGTTCGGCCAGATCCCGGATGGACGACGCCTTCGACCCGGACAGGCCGGCGCTGCGCAAGGCGGTCTCGGGCATGGCCACCACCGCCTCGGGCGACGGCACGCCACCGTCGAACAGGGCCAGGAAGCGACGGTGGATCGCCGCCGCCGCCGCCCCGGCCAGCTGCTGGTAGAGGATGGAACCGGCCAGCGCCCCGAAGTGGCCGCCCGGCACCCGGCGCACCGGAAGCGCCGCCGGGCCGTACCGGGCGACGAGCGTCGCCATCGTCGGGTCAGCGGCGCCGAGGGCGGCGTCGGCCGCCACCAGGCGATCCCGGCGGGAAGGCGGTCGTGGTGCCGGGGCCCTGGGCATGGGGCCACTCCTTACCAGCACGCGGGTCTCGTCGCCCGGCGGTGATGTCGTTTACGCTGGTCGGGTGACCCGGGGAGTAGCGCAGTGGTAGCGCACCTGCTTTGGGAGCAGGAGGTCGGGGGTTCAAGTCCCCCCTCCCCGACCGGCGGCAGCCGCCGCTCGCGGGCGTAGCTCAACGGTAGAGCCCCAGCCTTCCAAGCTGGTTACGCGGGTTCGATTCCCGTCGCCCGCTCCAACCGTTCCCAACGGGAGTCAAGGACCCTTCAGGCGGCCGAGGACAGAACTACGCTCCTGCGATGGACGGCATGGACGCGGGATCGGCCGGGCAAATCGCACGAAGCCATCGGGCAGGAGCCATCGACCGCCGGGAGGCACTACGCCGGCTCGGGCTCCTCGGGCTCGGATCGGTCGGCGCCTCCGCCTTGTTGACGGCGTGCTCCAGCGACAGCAGCAGTACGACGGCCCCGACCAGCGTCGCCGACACGCGCGAGAGCGGAGGGCCGCCTGCGGGCGGGAAGAAGTACCGCATGCTCTCCTTCTGCGGTGGAGGCATTCGGGGACTGATCTCCGCCGGCGTGCTTCAACGTCTCACCGTCGAATTCCCGAACATCGTCGCCGATGCCGACGCCCTCATCGGCTGTTCGGTGGGAGGCAGCATCGTCAGCTCGCTCCTTGCCGGCCAGACGCCGGAGCAGATCTACCAGTCGACTGTGAACGACGCGCCGAAGTTCTATGCCAACCCCGGTACCAACCTGCAGCAGCCCGCCTTCGACACGAACCTGCTCATCGGTGTCCAGCAGCAGCAGCACCCCACCAACCCGAAGCTCAGGGAGCTCGAGAAGACGGTGATGTTCGCCACGTTCAACGTCGGCAGCGCCAATACACCCTGGAAGCCGATCATGTACAACAACTTCCCGAAGTCGACGAACGCCGATACGTCTCTCATCGACGCAGTCATGTCCAGCGGCGTGATGCCCAGCGAGGAGGCCTCCTACAAGGGAAACGTCGACGGAGCGTTCCTCAGCCACGACCCGACACTCGCGGCGATCGCCCTGGCCGTGGACAGTGGGGTGAAATGCGAGGACATCGTCGTCATCACCTTCGGGACCGGGTTCATGGCCAACTGGATCGCCAGCGACACGTCATCGTGGGGGCAGCAGCAGTGGCAGAACGGCGACGGGAACGCCGCCAACCAGCTCTCCTCCCCGCTGTACCAAGGGACCCTGTCGCCTGTGCTGAGCATGGCGTTCAACGGCACCTCGACGAACCTCGTCTCCGAGCTGTCGGGGATGCTGCTGCCCGGACGGCACGCCTACATGAACCCCGTCCTCGACCGGCTCATCCCCGAGTACGACACCAACCCGACCGATCTCCAGTACATGCAGCAACAGACGACGGATTTTGACATCTCGCCGGCCGTGAGGCTGCTCGAGCAGTACTGGTGACGTCGCGGGGTCGGCCGGCCGGCAGCTCAGAAATGGCCCTCGAGCAACCTTCCAAGCTGGTTACGCGGGTTCGATTCCCGTCGCCCGCTCCAAACCGCCTCAGCGGTCAGCAGGCCGGGGCGGGGGCGGCGCCGCCTGACGCCGGACGACCGAGTCGTCGCGGAAGACGAGCTTCTTCTCCAGTCGCACGGCCGTCCCCGATTTCGGATCGGACACGAAGTGCACCTCGTCGACCAGGGCCCGCATGAGCTGGATGCCGCGGCCGCGCTCGGAGCGTGGGTCGGCCTCCCCGTCGCTGCGCGAGGCGTCGAACCCGTGGCCGGCGTCGACCACGCTGATCACGCAACGCCCGTCATAGATCTCCACCTTCACCTCGTAGGCGTCGCCCGGGCCGGAGTGCTCGACGACGTTCGTGCAGGCCTCGCTCTGGGCGATCGAGACATCGCTGATGCAGTCCTCGGCGACCCCCAGCTCGCGTAGGGCGTCCCTCACGATGTGGCGGGCAAGGGGGATCGTGTAGTCGTCCCGGGGCAAGCAAACAGACAGGGCGAGTTGCACGGCCTTCACCACTTCTCTGCGATGTCGTCACGCACTGGACGCAACCGAGTGCTCACGATCTCCTGGGCGGCACAATCAAGGTGCCCCATAGGGCTTCCCCGCGAGCCCGCCGTTCAACCACGAGTCGCCGGGTTCCCGACGCCGGACGTCTAGCCTGGCGGGGAATGAGCCCGGACGAGGCGCCGTCGGGCGACCCGGCCGTGGCCGGCGGAGCCGTCCGCCTGGGACGTTCGGCCCTGGTGATGGCCACCGGCACGGCCCTGTCCCGCATCACGGGCATGGGCCGCTTCGTCGCCCTGGCCTTCGCCCTGGGCGTGACCGAGTCGCGCCTGGCCGACTCGTACAACATCGCCAACACCATGCCCAACGTGATCTACGAGCTGGTGCTGGGCGGTGTCCTCAGCTCGGTGTTCATCCCCGTGATCGTCCAGGAGTTCAAGACCCGTCCCCACGACGAGGCCTGGGACTCGGTGTCGACGCTGGTCTGCGTGTCGATGGTGATCCTGGTCGGTCTGAGCGTGGTGGCCGTGGCCGTCGCCCCGGCCATCATCGACCTGTTCACCATCCGCCTGTCCGGCGCCGAGGCCGTCCGCCAGCAGGACGTAGCGACGTTCTTCCTCCGAATCTTCGCCCCCCAGGTGGCCTTCTACGGGTTGGCGGCCATCGCCGGGGCCCTCCTCAACGCCCACGAGCGGTTCGCCGTCCCGATGTTCGCGCCCGCCCTCAACAACCTCGTGGTCATCGCCACGTGCCTCACCTTCGCCGCCGTCGTCCACGGAACGCCCACGGAGGCCTCCATCGGCTCCCAGGTGGGCGGCAAGTACCTGCTCGCCATCGGCACCACGGCCGGGGTGGCCGTCATGGCCCTGGCGCAGTGGCCCTTCGTCCGCCGCCTTCCCGGACGGCTGCGACTGCGGGTCGACTTCGGCCACCCGATCGTGCGCAAGCTGGGCCGGCTCTCGGTCTGGACTCTCCTCTACGTGATGATCAACCAGGTCGGCCTGGCGATCATCCTCATCCTGGCCAACGGCGTGCAGGGGGGCGCCTCCGCCTTCATCATCGCCTTCGCCTTCTTCACCCTCCCGTACGGGATCATCGCCGTGTCGGTCATGACCGCCCTGGTTCCCACCCTGGCGGCGCGCCACGTCGAGGGCGACGACGAGGGGTTCCGGGCGTGGCTGGCCGGCGGGCTGAGGGCCACCTTCCTCCTGCTCGTCCCGGCCACCGCCGGCTACCTGGTGCTGTCCCGGCCGCTGGTCCAGACCCTGCTCGAGCACGGGGTCACCAGTTCGGCGAGCACACCCGTCGTGGCGCAGGTGCTGGACATGTTCGCCATCGGCCTGGTGCCGTTCTCGGCGTACCTCGTGCTCCTCCGGGCGTTCTACGCCCGCCAGGACGCCCGCACCCCGGTGGCCGTGAACGTGGCGTCGACCGGCAGCCAGATCATCTTCGCCCTGGTCCTGTTCCCCCACCTCGAGGTTCGGGGCCTGGCGCTGGCCCACTCGCTGTCGTACCTGGTGGCGGTGATGGTCGCGGCAACCGTGATGGGTCGCCGGCTGGGAGGGCTGGAGACGTTGCGGACCCTCCGGGAGCTGGGCAAGGTCGTCGCCGCGACGCTGGCGGCCACCGGCGCCATGCTCGCGGCCCGGGCGGCGGTGCACGCCCTCGTGGGCCCCGGAGGCGGACAGGCGCTGGCGGAACTGGTCGTGGTCGGGGGCACAGGAACGATCGTGTTCCTCGCCGCCGCCAGGGCCGTGGGGGCCGAAGACCTGGGCCTGCTGGCCAACCTGGTGCCCAGCCGGTGGCGGTCACGCCTGGTGCCCCGGCGGCGATGACCCTGACGGGGGGCGGGTGACCACGGGGCTTTCGAAGGGGTATTCTTGCGGAATGGCCATGGTGCGGGAACCGACCTCCTTGGGCCTCGGCGCCCTCCGGAGCCGACCATGAGCTGGATTCGGCGGCACCCCGTCATCGTGATCTCGGTGATCGTCTCCCTCATCGCCATCTCCGGCACGACGGCGTGGGCGGTGAACTTCGACCAGCGCTCCTCCAAGACCCTCCTGTCCGACACCGTCGTCGGCGGCGTCCCCGTGGGCGACATGCACGAGGTTCAGGCCATCGGGGCGGTGCGTGCCGCCATCGAAGAGCCCCTGCACCGCCCGATCACGGTGCGCACCGAGTCGTTCGAGACCCAGACCACGGCGTGGGACCTCGGCCTGCAGGTCGACGTGCCGGCTGCGGTGCGCAAGGCCCTGAACCGCTCGACCGAGGGGAACATCATCCAGCGGGTCTGGCGGCGGGTGGTCGGCAACCCGTCGACGTCGGTGGCGGTGGTGCCGACGTGGGGCGCGGGCACCGTGTCGGCCGTGCTCGAGCAGGCGGCCCAGACCGTCGACAAGGAGCCGGTCAACGCCAAGATCGACACCTCCACCGGCTTCGTCAAGATCACCCCTCCCGCCGAGGGCCGCAAGCTCGACCTCGAAGCCTCACGGGCCGCCCTGGTCGAGGGGGCCAAGACGGGCAAGTCGTCGATCGACCTGGTGAGCAACGCCGTGCAGCCCGAGGTCGGCGCCGATGCCGTGAGCAAGGTCATCCTCGTTCGCACCGGCGAGAACAAGCTCTACCTCTACGAGGACGGGGTCGTCACCAAGGAGTACCGGGTGGCCACCGGCGAAGCCCAGTTCCCCACCCCCACCGGCCTGTGGGAGATCACCTCCAAGCAGGTCGGCCCCACCTGGATCAACCCGGGCAGCGATTGGGCCAAGGGCATGCCGGCCAGAATCGGACCCGGCCCCAACAACCCGCTCGGGTCCCATGCCCTGGCTCTCAACGCCTCCGGCATCCTCATCCACGCCACCTCCGACACGGCGTCGATCGGGTACAGCGCGTCGCACGGGTGCATCCGCATGAACACCGCCGACGAGATCGACCTCTTCAACCGGGTCAGCACGGGTACGAAGGTGGCCATCGTGAACGCCGGGCCCCCGGTGCCCCGCGGCAGCACCCCGATCGCCGTCACTCCCGACCAGAACGCCGCCGTCAACTTCTGAGCCGGGCCCCAGCCCACCGGCTGCCGGAGCCCTCGCTACAGCGTCTGGTTGGCGAGAAGCAGGTGGGCGGTGGTCCACCGTTCGAGGTTGGCCCGACGACGGTCGTCGATGACCTCGCACGCCCATCCCCAGTGGATCGACACCCACTGCCCGACGGTCACCTGGTCGACGAAGCCCCGATCGAGAACTGTGCGCTGCACCCGTTCCGTGCGGGGATCGTCGAGCACCAGCTTCTGGTCGCGCAGCACGAGGGGCCGCCGACGGACCATCAGGGCGGTGGCCTCGACGGCCGTCACCTCACCCCAGCTGATGCGGCAGCTCTCCATGGCCGCCATTCCCACCTCGGAACTCTCAAGGTGGCGGTAGACATCGACGACATGAAAGAGGTGGAAGGGCTTGGCCCCCTGGGGGGCCTTTCGCAGCAGCTGGTCGCGCAGCGCCGGGGTGAGCTGGGCCCCGAAGCGCTCCTCGAGCGACCGATTGAGGTCGGCCGCCTCCACCCCGACCAGGAGGTCGTTGCCCAGCCAGTAGGCCTCCACCACCCGGGAATCGAAGGGATCGGCGATGCCGTTGGCCGTGGCAATGGTGCGCAGGTAGGGGTAGGCGCCGGAGAACTTGGCCAGCAGCGGCGCCAGGCGAACGTCGCCCCGACCCTCGGCGGCGTGCTCGAGCAGCACCTCGGCGTCGTTACCGCCGCAGTAGCCCAGGTGATTAGGCATGAAGGCGTACCGGATGAACAACAGGAGCCCGGCCGTCGGACTGGGGGCGGTGACGGCCATTCCCCACTCCTACCATGTACCAATCGGTTAGGAGGGTCAGAATGCCAGAGGTGTTCGCCAGCAGCCTCTATACACGGCCCGAAGTGGTCGTCTCGTTCGTCGTCATCCTGGGCGCGGCTATTGTCGCATTGCGCATGACGAATCCCCGGCGCGGTCTCGGCCGCTTCAAACGCTCGAAGGCTCCGGTCCCTGTCGCCGCCGGCGGGGCCGAGACGCCCTTTGCCGTGGGCAAGGCCGACGACCCGGCCGCCACGCAGCAGGTCGTCACCTTCGCCGACGTGGCCGGGCTCGACGAGGCCATCGAAGAGCTGCGGGAGGTCAAGGAGTTCCTCACCGACCCGTACCGGTTCCAGTCCCTCGGGGCCGAGTTGCCCAAGGGCATCCTGCTCTACGGCCTGCCGGGCTGCGGCAAGACCCTGCTGGCCCGTGCCCTCGCCGGTGAGACCGGTGTTCCGTTCTTCTTCGTCTCGGCCACCAGCTTCGTCGAGAAGTTCGTCGGCTTGGGTGCGGCCCGGGTGCGCCAGCTGTTCGAGGCAGCCAAGCGGGAGGCCCCCTCCATCATCTTCATCGACGAGCTCGACGCCATCGGCCGCTTCCGCAGCGCCGAGGCCGCCGGCGACCGCGAGTTCGACCACACCCTGAACCAGCTGCTGGTCGAGCTCGACGGCTTCTCGGGCTCGTCCGGCGTGCTCATCCTGGGAGCGACCAACCGGCCCGAGCTCATCGACTCGGCGCTGATGCGCCCCGGCCGGTTCGACCGCCGCATCCAGGTCGACCGCCCCGACCGTGACGGTCGGGAGAAGATCCTCCAGCTCCACGCCTATCGGCGGCCGGTGTCCCGCCGGGTCGACTGGAGTGAGGTGGCCGGCAACACCGCCGGGCTGAGCGCCGCCGAGCTGGCCAACATCGTCAACGAGGCCGCCCTGCTCGCCGCCCGCCGCCATCGCGACCGGGTGGCGCCCGAGGACGTCGACGAGGCGTGTTCGCGCGTCATCTCGGGCACCCAGAGCGCCAAGCTCATGACCGACGAGGAAAAGCAGCTGGTCGCCGTGCACGAAGGCGGCCACGCCCTGCTGTCGATCCTGCTGCGGGGGGTCAAGCCGCCGTCGCGGATCTCGATCGTCAATCGTCCCGGTGGCTTCGAGCGCTCACCGTGGGCATCGCCCGACGACCGCGAGGTCATCACCAAGCGCGAGCTGATGGCCCAGCTGATCGTCCTGCTCGGAGGCCGGGCCGCGGAGATGAACGTGTTCGGCCAGCCCAGCACCCGCTCCGAGGACGACCTCGAGAACGCCGCCGCCCTCGCCCGGCGCATGGTGGAGCGCCTGGCCATGACGGGCCGCTTCGAGCTGGCCGGCCACGACCAGGACTCCAAGCGGCCCCTCACCGCCGACGAGGCCCAGGGCGGCAAGGAGGTCCGCGAGCTGCTGATGCGGGCCGAGCAGGCGGCCCGCACGATCCTCCACGACAACGCCGACGACCTCCAGCGCATCAGCGACGAGCTGGCCGTGCAGGAGACCCTCACGTCGGCGGAACTGGTCGAGCTGGTGCATGCGTCCGGTGCGTCGACCGACGGCGACGACAGCCGCATGGGGTTCGAGGCGAACTAGAGGCGAACTAGACATCCCATCAGGCGACGTTGCCCGGCCGGGGTCGGTAGCCTCGACACGTGGACACCCACGAGTGGCGGTGGTGGGAGGAGTTCGAGAAGACCGAACCGGCCGGAGACGGCCAGCGGCGCAACGCCCTCGTGATCCGGTGGGTGGTGACGGCCGGGTGGGCGGTGCTGGCCATCTTCAAGCTGCTGTCGGGGGCGTGGGTGTTCGCCTCGGCCTACGCCGTCGTCGGCGTGGGGTTCTTTGTGGCCTACGGCATCGGCTCCCACCGCCATCGACGCCGAACCGGTCCCGACGGCTGACTGTCACGCCGGCGCACGGGCGGGCATCCCGCTCAGGGAGCCGCTCGGGTAGGAGGCGCCGCTCAGGGAAGGACGCTGAGGAGCAGCAGCGACGATGGGAGCGTGAAGGCCGTCAACGTGGCCCCGACGGCCACAAATCGCCTGAGCGGCACCCGGACCCCGAGCTGACGCAACGAGGCGAACCACAACAGTCCGGCCAGCGACCCCCAGGGGAGCAGCCGGGGACCGAGGTCGCCGCCGATCAGCGCCGCCAGCACCGGGTCGAGCGGGTCGCCAGGCCCGGCGTCGAGGGCGAGCATGTTGATCAGCGACATCGGGTGGTTGTTGAGCACGGCGGAGCCGGCGGCGGAGATCAACCCGATCCCGACCGTGCCGGTGCGTTCGTAGAGGGTGGCCAGGCGCCCGCCGACTCCGATGTCGCCAAGTCCGACGGCCAGCACCGAGACCCCGGCGAGGAAGACGAGGATCTCCCACGAGACGTCCTGGCGCAGGACTGTGCCCGGCCGGCCCACGCCGTGCCGGCGACACAGCAACACCGCGACGACGGCCCCGGCCACGGCGACGGCATAGACGGGACCTCCCGCGTAGGCGATCAACGGGTAGGCACCGAAGACAGTCAGCAGCAGCACGAGTCCCTGTCGCTCAGGTCGTGTCCACGGCCCGGGGGCAGGGGGCGGCGCAGTCGCGGGCGGGCCGTTGAGCTGTCTCCGGAAGATCCGGCGCAGGACCAGCAGGGTCACGAGCGAGCCGGCCAGCGAGATCGGCACCATCCGGAGGGCGTAGGAGTTGAAATCCAGGCCGACGTGCTCGGCGACGATCATGTTCATCGGGTTCGAGACGACGAACGGGGCCACACCCGCAGCCATGAACACGGCGAGCGAGAACGGGACGATCAGGTCGGGGTCGTCGGGGTACAGGCCGCGGACGATGGTCACGACGATCGGGACCACGAGGAGAACGGCGGCGTCGTTGTTCAGCACCGCGGCGGTGGCGCCGCTCAGAGCGAACACGAGGACGAACAGGCGATGCCGCGATCCCCGCGCCAGCGGGAACAGGTCGCCGGCCACCCGGCGCAGGACGCCGAGTCGGTGGGCGGCGGCCGCCGTCAGCATGATCGAGGCGATGGCCGACAGCGGTCGCCACAGCACACGGGCGGCGTCGCCGAGATCGTCACCTCCGAGGAGCCCGGCACCCACCAGCCCGACCACGACGGCGGCCGGCAGGTAGTGGTAACGGATCACCGCCGACCAACGACGGTGGTGACACCTGGCGACGACGGTCAGGGGATCGGCCGGCAGTCCCTCCTCATCGGTGGCATCCTCCTCTGCGGGCTCCACCACGTCGTCATCCAAACGCCGTGCGGCGCCCGGCGCAAGCGGCCCCCCCAGCCCGGGTCACGACCCGAGTCGCGCTCCTCTCGCTAACAGAGCCAGAGCTCGATGGTGGCCGTGTTGCTCGGCGCCGACGTGTTTCCGGACTGGTCGACGGCCTTGACAACGAAGCTGTTGGGGCCGTTCACCGTCCCGTAGACGAACGAGCCCCCGACTCCCACGACCACCGCCAGGGGGCTCAGGACCCCGTTCACGTAGACCTCGTACTCGATCGCCGATTGGGCGTCGACGTTGTCGGTCGACTGATCCCATGCCAGCACCACCTCGGCGCAGCCCTGATCGGAGTCGACCCGCAGGTTGGTGGGCGCCGACGGTGGAACCGTGTCGGTGCTGGCGGGCGTGGTCACGGTGACGGTGTTCGACTCCGCCGTGTTGCCGGAGCCGTCGCGCGAGGTGACCTCGAACGAGTACGTCGTGGCCGGCGTGAGGTGGCGCAGGCTGGCCTGGCGATGGTTGATCCAGTTCAGCCCGGTCGCCAACTCACCGTTGACGAAGACGCTGTACCCCACCGAGGAGGGCCACAGGTTATCGACCGATTCCGTCCAGGACAACCAGATCTGCGACGGGCTCACGGCGGGTACCGACAGGACCGGCGCCGATGGCGGGACCGTGTCCGGCGGGGTGGTGACCGTCACCGTGTTGCTGTTGCCCGACACGTTCAGGGCCTTGTCGACGGCGTAGACGAAGAACGTGTAGGTGCGGCCGGGGCTCATCCAGGTCAGGGTGTAGGAGGTCTGGGTCTGGCTGACCGTCCAGCTGAGGTGGTTGTCCTGGCGGACGACATAGGAGAACGTTCCCGAGTTGTCGGTCGACGGGTTCCAGGCGAGCGTGACGCTGGTGGTCGTCGTGGCCGTGACCCTGAGGTTGGTCGGGGCCGTCGGCGGGGTGCGGTCGCCGGTCGCCGGTGGCGGTTTTCGGTCTCGAGGCGCCGCCGACGCCGTCGAGGCGCCGAGGACGAGACCGAGCAGGACGATCAGGCTGGTAACGACAGAACGCCAGGCAGGACGATGCGGCACGGTACTGCTCCCCTCCGGGCGAGACTCCGACCGCCCCGCCTCCGGAGACAGATACGGCCAGGAGACAGGAACGGATTGCCGAACGGGGTCTTGTTCGAGCCGGGGTCCGGTGTTAGGCTCACCTATCGTGAGACCTTGGAACCGCCTCACCGCAGGAGTGCCCCCCCTCGGCCTGCGTCGCGTGAGGTCGGTGCGCATCACCCTCACCGAGGCGGGGCCGGCGTGCGAGGTGACGGGAATCGGCCACCGAACCCCCACCGTTCGCCGCATCTCACTCGGCACCGCCACCACCCTTGCGGCCGCCGGCATCCCCACGGTCGTCCGCCGAGGCCTCACACCTGTTCCCGAGAGGCCGGAAGGCGCTTGATCCTCTGCCACTGCCGCGGTGTGACCGACTGCACCTTGCGTCTGGCCATCGAGGCCGGTGCCGACGACGTCGACACGCTGGCCACGTCGGCCGGCGCCGGCGCGCGATGCTCCGGATGCCGGACCGCTCTCCAGACCCTGCTCCAGGAGATGTCGCGGACGGTGGCCCCGAGCCACGTGGGCTGATGGCCAGGGGCGGGACACCGCCGACGAGAAACAGGGAGGGAACGGCATGAAGGGCGACGAGTCCGTCATCGAGATCCTCAACGAGGTCCTGACCGCGGAGCTGACGGCGATCAACCAGTACTTCATCGACGCCAAGATGTGCGACAACTGGGGCTACGGACGGCTGGCGGCCCACATGCGCGAGGACTCGCTGGACGAGATGCGCGACGCCGAAGCTCTCATCGAGCGCATCCTGTACCTGGAAGGCGTGCCCAACCTCCAGCGGCTCGGTTCCGTTCGTGTCGGTGAGACCGTGCCGGAGAAGCTGCAGCTCGCCCTCGAGGTGGAACGGGACGCGATCGGGCGGCTCAACCGAGGCGTTCCCGTGGCCACCGACAAGGGCGACAGCGGCACTCGTCAGCTGCTGGAGACGATCCTCAAGGGCGAGGAGGAGCACGCCGACTGGCTGGAGACCCAGCTCGGGCTCATCCGGCAGCTCGGCGAGGGTCTCTATCTGGCCCAGCAGGTGGGCACCTAGCCACCGCCGAGACCGGCCAGGTCCTCCAGCCACGGGACGGCCGACGACACCGGCGGCAGGCTCCTGACCTCATCGGCGATCCGACCGGCCCCGGCCCGGTACGTGGGGTCGGTGAGCACGCGGCGCACGGCGTCGCCCAGGCCGTCCATGGCGCCGGGGCCGCCCTCGACGACGACGCCCGCACCGATCGCCGCCACCCGGCGGGCATTGTGGGGCTGGTCGGCGAACAGGGGCACGACGACCATCGGCATGCCCGCCCGCATCCCCGACAGCGTGGTGCCGACGCCGCCGTGGCCCACCATGGCCGACGCGTGCGGCATCACCGCGTCCTGTGGCCACCATGCCTCCACGTGGACGTTGGGCGGGAGGGGCCCCAACGCCGCGGGGTCGCCCGCCTCACCCACGGTGACCAGGACCCGTACCGGCAAGCCGGCCAGCGCATCGATGGCCGCGCGGTAGAGGTCCGGGAAGAGCCCGAAGCCGGCGGCCACCGACCCGAACGTCACGTACAGCAAGGGGTCGTCGGCGCCGTCCCACCAGTCCGGCAGGGGCGCGACCCCGGGCCCCGCGGCCACGCCCGGTTCGGCGTCGTCACGGAGCCGGCGGGCGCCGGCGGCGGGACAGTCGGGGTCCTCGAACGACGGGGGCAGCAGGCTGACGGTCGGTGCGTCGACGAGGCCGCCGAGCCCGGTGCCATCGCCCAACTCCCCGAGCGGCTCCTCGACGCCCGGCAGGGTCAACGCCATGAACGAGGCCAGCCCGACGGCGACGTGCACGTGCGGGATCCCTGCCTGTTCGGCGACCAGGTAGGAGGAGAACTCGCAGCTCTCCCGGAGCACGAGGTCGGGACGCCACTCGTCAACCAGCTCCCGCATTGCCGGCAGGGCGGCCCGGGTGTCGATGCGCCCGAACACCTCGCGCACGACGACGATGTTGCCCTCGGTGTTCGACATCCCGGCCAGCGATGCGAACACTGCGCCCAGCTCCTCGGGCGCGGCGTCGCCGAAGCCCCGATGGACGAAGCCGGCGCGTTCGACAGCGGCGGTGAACGAACGGGGAGCGGCGACGACGACCTCGTGGCCGGCATCGCGCACGGCGCGGGCGCAGGGCACGAGCGGCGCGAGATGTCCGGAGCCGGCCGTGGTCGCCACCAGAACTCTCATTGCATCCTCCCGCGCCGGCTCGTCGTTTCGCCGGTCACAGTACCGGGGCCATGGGCGAGCGGCGGCGAGCGGCGGCGAGCGGCGGCGCCCCCTCCGGACCTAACGTCGGGGCCGTGACGGAGAGCCTCGGAA
>CAYTTL010000040.1:0-15966 GCA_964440725.1 uncultured Acidimicrobiales bacterium
CCGATTACCGGGAGCGTTGAAAAGCAGCGCGGAAAGGGAAGGAAAAAGGATGGGTGTCTTACGAAAGCTCAGTACAAGAATGGCGTCGATGGCCTCGATCGCCATGGTGTTGGCGGTTGTCACCGGAGCGGTCGCCTATGCCCACGGGGGGGGAGGCGGCGCGGTTCATGCCTGCGTGTCGAATGTCGGCGGTATCGTTCGCATCGTCGAGCCCAACAGCGGCTGCCCGGCGACGGCGAGCCCGCTCGACTGGAACGTCCAGGGCCCTCGAGGCCCGGTCGGACCCGCGGGGCCGTCGGAGGCCTTCGCCACTCGACAACCGCCGGGCGGCTCGGCATCAATCGGGTCTGAGGGACAGGTACGGGTTCTGTCGCTCGTCGTTCCTGCGGGATCGTATGTGATCAATGCCAAAGCAATGGTCGCCAAGACCTTCCCCCAGCAAGGGATGAACTACGCCGGTTGTCAACTGAGTACAGGGGACGCTTCCACCACAGACCTCACGCCGGGGGACAGCGCAGGCATCGACTCGATCCCACTCCACGACACCGCCACCTTCAGAGGTGCCACGACCATTGCACTCGATTGTCACTTGGACGGAGAAGGCCTCCTGATGATCGTCAATTCGCGCCTTACTGCGATGAAGGTCGGCAGCCTGCGCTGATCGACCCATGATGGGTAGAGGGAACAGCCGACGAGCATGGCGAGGATGTCCGGTCCTCGCCGTGCTCGACGATGCGATCTGACCGCCTGGGCACCGGTCGGATACATTGCCCGCCATGCTCGGGCTGGCCGACGGGATCACCGCGTGCCTGTTCGACCTCGACGGGGTGCTCACCGACACGGCCAGCGTCCACGCCTCCGCCTGGAAGCAGATGTTCGACGACTACCTCCGCCAGCGGTCGGAGCGCACCGGCGAGCCCTTCGTGGCATTCGACCTGGCTGCCGACTACGGCACCTACGTCGACGGCAAGCCCCGCTACGACGGGGTCCGGTCCTTCCTCGAGTCCCGCGACATCGAGTTGCCCGAAGGCGACTCCGACGACCCTCCCACCGCCGAGACGGTGCGGGGCCTGGGCAACCGCAAGAACGACCTGGTGCTGGCCCTGCTCGGTGAGCAGGGAGTGAAGGTCTACGAGGGGTCGGTGCGCTACCTGCACGCCGTGCGCGACGCCGGTGTACACCGGGCGGTGGTGTCGTCGAGCGCCAACTGCCGCGACGTACTCGTCGCCGCGGGCATCGAGGAGTTCTTCGAGGTGCGCATCGACGGCGTGGTGGCCGAGCGCGACCATCTGGCCGGCAAGCCCGCTCCCGACACCTTCCTGGCCGCAGCCGAGGCCCTGGGGGTGGGGCCGTCGGAGGCGGCGGTCTTCGAGGACGCGCTGGCCGGCGTGGCCGCCGGGCGCGCCGGCGGGTTCGGTTGCGTCGTGGGGGTCGACCGGGTGGGCCATGCCGACGCCCTGAGCTCGAACGGGGCGAGCATCGTCGTGGAGGACCTGGCCGACTTGCTCGACGAGCCATGATCCAGCACCCCGCCTTCCCGGTCGAGCCGTGGGCGGTCCGCGAGACCGGCATCGACCTCGACGTGCTGGCCCAGAGCGAGTCGGTGCTCGCCCTCGGCAACGGCCACCTCGGGCTCCGGGCCAACCTCGACGAGGGCGAGCCCCACGGCCTGCCCGGCGCCTACCTCAACGGCTTCTGCGAGATGCGGCCGCTCCCGTATGCCGAGGGTGGCTACGGGTATCCGGAGACGGGCGAGGCGGTGATCAACGTCACCAACGGAAAGATCATCCGTCTCCTGGTCGACGACGAGACCTTCGACGTGCGCTACGGCCAGGTCCGCAACCACGAGCGGGTCCTCGATCTGCGCGCCGGCGTGCTGCGACGCCGCACCGAGTGGGTGTCGCCGGCGAACCAGGCGGTGCGCGTCTCCTCGGTCCGGCTGGTGTCGTTCGTGCAGCGCAGCGTGGCGGCGATCCACTACGAGGTGGAGGCCCTGGAGGCCCCGGTCAGCCTGGTGGTGCAGTCGGAACTGGTGGCCAACGAGCCCCTGCCGGCGGCCGCGGCCAAGCGCGATCCCCGGGCCGCCGCCGCTCTCGACTCGCCGTTGCGGTCGGAGTACTTCTTCAACAGCGATGCCCGGGCCGTGCTCGTGCACTCGACGCGGGCCAGCGGGCTGCGGATGGCGGCGGGGATGGACCACATCGTCGAAGGCCCCAAGCAGACCCAGACGACGTCGGAGAGCAGTGCCGACCGGGGCCGGGTCACCGTGGCCGCCGAGTTGCAGCCGGGGCAGGTCCTGCGCCTGGTGAAGTTCCTCTCCTACGGCTGGTCGAGCCGGCGCTCGTTGACCTCGGTCGAGGGCCAGGTCGAGGCCGCCCTCGCCGGCGCCCGCCACACCGGTTGGGAGGCGCTCCTGGGTTCCCAGCGTGAGTACCTCGACGACTTCTGGGACCGGGCCGACGTGGAGTTGGAGGGTGACGCCGAGCTCCAGCAGGCCGTGCGCTTCGCCCTGTTCCACGTGCTGCAGGCCGGGGCCCGCTCCGAACAGCGGGCCATCGCCGCCAAGGGCCTCACCGGGCCCGGCTACGACGGCCACGCCTTCTGGGACTCCGAGTCCTTCGTCCTTCCTGTCCTGACCTACACCGTTCCCCACGCCGCCGGCGACGCCCTGCGTTGGCGGCACCGCACGCTCGACCGCGCCCGCGCCCGGGCCCACGTGCTGGGCCTGCAGGGCGCGGCATTCCCGTGGCGGACCATCCGGGGAGAGGAGTGCTCGGGGTACTGGCCCGCCGGCACCGCCGCCTTCCACCTGAGCGCCGACATCGCCGCCGCCGTGGTGCGCTACCAGGACGCCACCGGCGACGAGGCCTTCGAGGCGGAGGCCGGCCTCGAGTTGCTCATCGAGACGGCCCGGCTCTGGCGCTCGCTCGGCCACCACGACGCCGAGGGCCGTTTCCGCATCGACGGGGTCACCGGCCCCGACGAGTACAGCTCCATCGCCGACAACAACGTGTTCACCAATCTCATGGCCCAGAAGAACCTGTCGGCGGCGGCCGACGCCGTGATGCGCCGCGCCGACCACGCCCGGCAGTTCGGCGTCGATCCCGAGGAGGCGGCCAGCTGGCGCAGCGCGGCCAAGGAGATGATCGTCCCCTACGACGAGACCCTCGGCGTGCACCCCCAGGCCGAGGGGTTCACCGACCACCAGCTGTGGGACTTCGACCGCACCCGCGACGACCAGTACCCGCTGTTGCTCCACTTCCCCTACTTCGACCTCTACCGCAAGCAGGTGGTCAAGCAGGCCGACCTGGTGCTGGCCCTCTACCTGCGGGGCGACGCCTTCGACGCCGAGGTCAAGGCCCGGGACTTCGACTACTACGAGGCCATCACCGTGCGCGACTCGTCGCTGTCGTCGTGCGTGCAGGCGATCATGGCCGCCGAGGTCGGGCACCTCGAGCTGGCCCACGACTATTTCGGCGAGGCCGCCCTGATGGACCTCGGCGACCTCCAGCACAACACGCGCGACGGGGTGCACATCGCCTCGCTGGCCGGCGCCTGGCTGGCGGCCGTGGCCGGGTTCGGCGGCATGCGCGACCACGGCGGGAAGCTGAGCTTCTCGCCCCGCCTCCCCCAACGCCTGACCCGGCTCACCTTCCGCCTCTGCTACCGGCAACGGCGGCTCAAGGTCGAGGTGAACCACCGAAACGCCCGCTATGTCCTGCTCGAAGGCGACCCCCTGGAGATCAGCCACAACGGCACCAGGATCACCGTGACGACGGCCAAGACGGTGACCCGGCCCACCCCGCCGGTCCCCGACCGCCCGCCGCCGAGACAGCCACGGGGGCGGGCCCCGGCCCGTCGCCAAGCACCCCGGTGACCCGCTGGTACCTCGGCCTCGACGCCCGGGCCATCCAGGACGGCCGTCACCCCGACTTCCACCGCGGCCAGCAGGCCGAGTTCGTGGTCGCGTTCTCGATGCCCGACTGGGAGACGCTCGCCGATGGCGCCCCGTCGGCCCGCCGGGTGGAGGCCTGCCGCTACCGGCTCGTCGCCCGGGTCGTGGCGCTGACCGTGGACGGTTGGGTCCTCGACTGCGGCATCCTCGTGCACAGCGGCGTCGGCGACCCGCCGCCGGGGATCGCGGTCGGAGCCTGGCTCACCGGTGAGGCCCGTCTCGGCGTCGGCCCGCCCGGCGACCCGGGTGGCAGTGCCGATGGGCCGGCGCTCGTCCGCTCGTGGTACGTCGAGCGCGTGCACCACAAGGTCGACCAGCAGGAGGAGATGCTCGATCCCCGCCTGGCCATGGTCGAACCCATCGAGGCCGGGTGGGAGGAGCTGGCCTTCACCGACGCCTTCCACGACGACGACGGGCAGGCCACCTACCTCCTCGAGTGTGCCCTCGTGGAGTGGTGAGCCCGGGGAGTACGCGGAAAAGGGGGCAGCCGTCGCCGACGACGGGCGGGACGGCAGCGGACGGCCCGCCCCCTTCGTCGACCCGCTCCCGCACCGAGGCGGGATAGGGCCGGATCCGCTCCCCCGGGCGCCCCCAGTCGGACCGTTCGGAGGAGGAACACCCACAAGACGTCCGAGAGCCGGTTTCGTGACGCGAGATGGCGGAAATCTTTCACGGAGGCCGGCTTATCGGCCTCGCCGAGGGGGTTTGCGGCGGCCCCGCAGCACCGTGGGACGGAAGGACGCGACCGAGCGGTCCGACGACCACGGGGCGGTGGGGGCGACGACCAGTGAGGCCAGGGTGATGAGCACAGCGTCGTAGTTCACCCGCCAGCCGGCGAAGTCCCGCCAGGCCTGGTCGCGGTCGGTCTTCACCCTCACCCCGGCGGCGGCCAGGTGGTCGTAGACGGCGTCGTACTCGTCGCGGGTGACGGCGATGGGGTCGCCCGGATCGGGGTCGCGGTCGTAGGGGATGGCGAAGTAGTCGGCGATGCGGCGAAGCGACAGGTAGCCGGCCCGCAGCATGATCTCGGCGTCGGCGTCGTGCTCCTCGAGGGTCGACGACGCCAGGGCGGCACCGTCGAGGACCGCGCCGGCGGCGGTGATCCAGGAGTGCTCGGGCTGGGGGGAACGGAAGAACACGAGGGCGGGGAACGACGTGTGCGTCTCCTGCAGCTCGAGGAACCAGCCCTCCCATCGGTCCCAGAGCCCCCGCAGGCCGCCGTCCAGCCAGCCGATGCTGGCGAAGCGCTCGATCATCTCCGCCCCCGACGGGGGCGAGCCGGCCCGCACCTCCAACTGGGCGACGAAGACCTCCCGGCGCGAGAAGGCGGTGTAGAGGCTGGGGAGGTAGGTGATGATCAGGGCGAGCAGCCCCAGGCCCAGCGCCGCCTCGGAGAAGGCGAGAGCGGTCACGGCAAGACCGTCGGGCCGCTGGAAGCCGAGGGTGAACAGCGACGAGCCCGAGAGGGTGAAGGCCGCGCGGAGAGGCCGCACGCCCAGGGCCCAGAACATGCCCGTGTAACTGAGGGCCATCGCCACCTGCCACACGACCGCCAGGGTGAGCAGGCTCACCGGCCCGTAGCCGGCCATGACGTGATCCCTGCGCTCGAAGGTGGGAGCCCGGCCGACCCGCAGTCGGAACAGCACCCGGGTGGTCAAGAAGACGGCTGTGGCCAGCTTGGCCTGGATGCCCCGGGGCAGGACCACGGTGCGCACGGCCGAGCCGAGCGTGGCCAGCACGACCGCGACGCCGGCCAGGAACACCGCAGCGCGGCCGAGCATCTCCCAGGCCTCCACGCCCGGGACCGCCATCCCGGTCAGGGCACGGAGCGGTCGCTCGGGGCCATCCGCCGCAGCGTAGGCCACCGCCTCCTGGGCCTCGGCCCGCTGCGGGACACGATCCGTCCCCGTGGCGGCGCCGCACCCCGGCACCGCTGCCACACTGGGTGCCATGGCCACTGCCGTCGTCGTCGACGCCGTCCGCACCGCGCTGGGCCGTCGCAACGGCAAGCTGGCCGGGTGGCACCCCGTCGATCTCGCCGCCGAGGTGCTGGGCGCCCTGGTCGAGCGCAACGACCTCGATCCTGCCCTCGTCGACGACGTCATCCTCGGCTGCGTCTCCCAGACCGGCGAGCAGGGTCTCAACGTGGCTCGGAGCGCGGCACTGGCCGCCGGCTTCCCCGACTCGGTGCCGGGCACCACGATCGACCGCCAGTGCGGCTCGGGGCAGCAGGCCGTGCACTTCGCCGCCCAGGGTGTGGCCGCCGGCGCCTACGACGTGGTCGTGGCCGGCGGGGTCGAGTCGATGACCCGGGTGCCCCTGGGCACCACCATGGTGAAGGGCCCGGGGGTTCCCTTCGGGCCCCGCGTCGTGCAGCGTTACCAGCCGGCGGGGGGTCTGGTGCCCCAGGGAGTTGCCGCCGAGACGGTGGCCGAGGGGTGGGGCCTGACCCGCGCGGACCTCGACGCCTACAGCGTGCAGAGCCACGCCCGCGCCGCCCGGGCGTCGGACGACGGGTGCTTCGGCCACGAGATCGTGCCGGTGACGGTGGACGATCGCCGGGCCAAGTCCCAGTTCACCGCCGACGAGGGCATCTGCGCCGGGATCAGCCTCGACGACCTGGGCGCCCTGAAGCCCACGTTCCGCCAGGACGGGCTGATCACCGCCGGCAATTCCGCGCCTGCGTCCGACGGGGCCGCCGCCGTGCTCGTGGCCAGCGAGGAGGCGGCATCCCGGCTCGGCCTGGTGGCCCGCGCCCGCTTCGGGGCCTTCTCGGTGGTGGGGGTCGACCCGGTGGTCATGCTCACGGGAGCGGTTCCCGCCACGGCGGCGGTGCTCGAGCGGGCGGGGCTGGCCCTCGACGAGATCGACCGCTTCGAGGTGCACGAGGCCTTCGCCGCATCGGTGCTGGCCTGGGCGGCCGAGCTGCGCCCCGACCCCGAGCGGGTCAACGTCGACGGTGGTGCCATCGCCCTGGGCCACGCCCTGGGCTGTTCGGGTGCGAGGATGCTCGCCACCCTCGTCGGCGGCCTGGAGCGCAGCGGCGGACGGTACGGGTTGCAGGCCATGGCCGAGGGCGGCGGTATGGCCAACGCCCTCGTCGTCGAGCGGTTGGGCTAGGGAGCGTCGCCGTGGCGTGGTTCCTGCTCAAGCTGGTGCTGGCGGTGATGGTCTTCGTGGCCATCATGCGGGTCGGCATGATGGTGCTGGCCGGCCTGGCCCGCACCAACGAGCCCCCACCGCCGGGGGAGATGCGCAAGGTCAACCTGCGCTACCGGTGCTCGATCTGCCACACCGAGGTGCGGATGACCCAGGCGGCCGAGGAGCTGCCCCCGCCGCCCCGCCACTGCCAGGAGGACATGGACCTGGTGGCCCCCACCTTCGAGTAGTTATCCACAGGTGGGGACAACCCTGGGGAAGAATGACAGCCGTGTAACTCGCCGAGCTTGCCGTTCCGGGCAGGTTCAGGGCCCCCATAGGGGCCCCAGACCTGCCCAGAACGATGGCTGCTAGTGGTATCTGGTGGCGGTGATGAAGCCGACGGTGATGAGGCCGAGTCCGCCGAGGAGCCAGCCGTTGTTGGGGCTGTCGGGGAGCAGGCTCACGTAGTTGCTGATGATCATGAACATGCCGCCCAGCAGGCAGGTGAACATCAGGATCGGCACCCAGATGGGGCTGACCTTCTCGGTCTTGGGGACGGGTGGTGTGTAGCGGCCGGTCTCCTTGGGCGTGGTGCGCTTTGTGGGCGCCGGTGCCGAGCCCTTGGGCGTGGTCCGCTTGGTGGCCGCCGGCCCGCCGGCCTTGGCGTCGCGGACCTCCTGGGCGGCCCCGCGGGCGGTATCGGCGGGTTTGGGCCCCTTGACCGCCTTGGTACGCGAGGAGCTGCGCTTGTTGGCCATCGTCGGAGGATAGGCGATCGGTGACGGAATCCGACATGCGCCCGCGGCGGGCCCCGGTAGCGTTGGAGCCGTGGGAGCGAGGGTCGTGGTGATCGACAACTACGACTCGTTCGTCTACAACCTGGTCCAGTACCTGGGTGAGCTGGGCGCCGACCCCGTCGTCCACCGTCACGACGAGATCGGCGTCGACGACGTCGTGGCCCTGCAACCCGACGGGGTGGTGATCTCCCCGGGCCCCGGCCGTCCCTCCGACGCCGGCATCAGCAACGCCCTCATCGAGCGCCTGGCCGGGCGGACGCCCGTCCTCGGGGTCTGCCTCGGGCACCAGTGCATCGGGGAGGTGTTCGGCGGCCGGGTGATTCGCGCCACCCAGGTGGTGCACGGCAAGACGTCGCTCGTCCATCACCGGGGCGACGGCCTGCTGAACGGCCTGCCCTCGCCGTTCGAGGCCACCCGCTACCACTCCCTGGTCGTCGACCCGGCGTCGGTGCCCGCCGACCTGGAGGTCACCGCCACCACCGACGACGGCACGATCATGGCCCTGCGCCACCGCCGGTTCGCGGTGGAGGGCGTGCAGTTCCACCCCGAGTCGATCCTCACCACCGCCGGCAAGCGCCTGATGGCCAACTTCCTCGCATCGACGGGATCGACGATTCCCTGAGGCTCCCTGTTACGGGGTGCTGGTCGTGGTGTTCTGGGTCGGCCTGGTGGTCGTGACCGCCGGGAGCGACGTGGTGGTCGCCGGTGGCCCGCTGGACACCACCAGGGTCACCTCCGAGCCCTTCGGCAGCGGCGTGGGTGACGCCGGGTCGGTGCGGATGACCTTGCCCTGCTCCACCGACTCCGACGCCTGGGACTGCACCGAGGTGACGAAGCCGGCCTGGCCCAACACGTTGGCCGCTTCGGACTGGTCGCGGCCCACCACGTTGGGCACGGGGACCTGCTCCCGGCCGCTCGACACGATGATGGTGATCTTCGAGCCCTTGGGGGCCTGGCCGCCGGGCTTGGGGTTCTGGTCGAACACGGTGTCGACGGGGACCTCGTCGTTGGCCTGGTTGACGACCTCGACCTGGAAGCCCCTTTCGGTCAGCAGATCCTGGGCGGCATCGACCTTCTGGGCCCGCACGTCGGGGACGTCGATGGGCTGCGGGCCGAGGCTCACGGTGATGGCGACCGAGGCGTTCTTCTTGAGCTTGGCCCCCGGCCCGGGGTCCTGGGCGAAGACGGTGCCCGGCGCGTTGGTGTCGTCGTTCACCGGCGTGGACTTGGCCTTGAGGCCGGCGTTGGCCAGCTCACGCACGGCATCGGCCTCGGTGAACCCCACGACCTGGGGGACGATCACCGTCGAGGAGCCGCCGACGCCCAGCTGGCGCGCCAGCAGCACGAGGAAGGCGGCAAGGAGTCCGAGAAGCACGACGAGCACGACGAAGTACACGCCCGTGCGGCTGGGCTTGTCGGGCTCGGGCTCGGCGGTCACCACTCCCGTGCGCCCCATCATCTGGGTGCTGTCGGCGGAGGCCGCCGGCTGGACCCTGGTGGCACCCATGACGCCGGTGGCGGCCGCGGCGGCGGTCACGCCGGTGATGTCGCTGGGCGGTGCCGCCGCCAGAACCGGCTGGCCGTTGCTGAAGCGGGCCAGGTCGGCGCGCAGCTCCTCGGCCGTCGTATAGCGGTCGCCCCGGTTCTTGGCCATGGCCTTCATGACCACCGCCTCGAACTGGGGCGGCACATCGGGGTTGTGCACCGATGGCAGGACCGGGGTCTCCCGCACGTGCTGGTAGGCGATGGCCACGGGGGACTCGCCGGTGAAGGGCGGCCGGCCGGTGACCATCTCGTAGAGCACGACGCCGAGGGAGTACACGTCGCTGCGCGGGTCGATGCCCACGCCCTGGGCCTGCTCGGGGGAGAAGTAGGTGGCGGTGCCCATGACCGCCCCGGTCTGGGTGAGGCTCTCCTGAGGGTCCGAGGCCCGGGCGATGCCGAAGTCGGTGACCTTGACCATCCCGGAGATGATCACGTTGCCGGGCTTCACGTCGCGGTGGACGACGCCGCCCCGGTGGGCGAAGTCGAGGGCGGCGGCGATGTCGGCTCCGATCGTCGCCGCCCGTTCGGGGCGCAACCGACCCTCGGCCCGGATGACCTCCCGGAGGGTGAGGCCGTCGATGTACTCCATCACGATGAAGTAGGTGCCGTCCTCCTCGCCCCAGTCGTAGATCGAGACGATGTTGGGGTGGTTGAGGTTGGCCGCGGCACGGGCCTCCCGGCGGAAGCGCTCGACGAAGGAGCGGTTGTGGGAGAACTCGGGGAACAGGACCTTCAGGGCCACCGGTCGGTCGAGCAGCAGGTCGCGTGCCAGGTAGACCTCGGCCATGCCACCTCGCGCCAGGTGGCGGATGATCTCGTACCGACCGGTGAACACCTGCTGCGCCATTGCGGTAAGCGAGCCTACGGCCGCTGGGGGCGGTCGTGGGCCAGGGGGGTGGCGGCGAGGGCGACGGCGGATGTCACGGTGTCCCCAGGGCGGCTTCGATGACGGCTTTGGCGATCGGCGCGGCCAGGGTGCCGCCCGTCGCCTCGTCGACGTTGGGCTGGTCCTCGATCACCACGGCGACGGCGATCGTGGGGTTCTCGGCCGGGGCGAAGGCGATGAACCAGACGTGGCTGGTGTCGCGGCCCGTCTGTGCCGTACCCGTCTTGCCGGCCACGGCCACGCCGGGGATCTGGGCGTTCACGCCCGTGCCGTCCTCGACGACGCTGACCATCATGTCGCGCACCGTGTGGGCGACATCGGCCGGCACCGCCGTCGACCAGGGCTCGGGCTGGTAGGTGTCGACCACCTGGCCCCCGCTGTCGCGCACCTCGGCCATCACATGGGGCGTCATCACCACACCGTCGTTGGCGATGCCGGCGGCCACCAGTGCCATCTGCAACGGCGTGGCGGCCACGTCCTGCTGGCCGATGGCCGACTTGGCCAGGGCGGGCTTGTCGCGGGCGAGCAACGAGGTGGGAGGGAAGCTCGACGCCGCGCCGAACGGCAGGTCGATGGGGGGCACCTTGGTGAACCCGAACGCCTTGGTGCCCGCCTCCAGCTTGTCGGCGCCGAGGTCGAGGCCCAGCTGGGCGAAGGAGGTGTTGCACGACACCCGAAGGGCGTCGGGCAGGGGCCCACCGCAGACCGACCCGCCGAAGTTGCGCAGCGGTTGGTTGGTCTGGGGCAGGTCGATCTCCGAGACGTAGGGGTAGGAGGGCTCGTCGACCGTGGCCGTGCCGGTGGCCAGACCGGTCGCCGCGGTGACCACCTTGAACACCGATCCCGGGAAGTAGCGCTCGCGGTAGGCCCGGGAGAGGAGGGGGCGGGCGGGGTCGGCGTTGAGGGCGGTCCAGTCCTCGCGCACCTCGCTCTGGTTGTGGGCCGACAGGGGATTGGGGTCATAGGACGGGAAGTCGGCCATGGCCAGCACCGCTCCGGTGCGGGGTTCGAGGGCGACCACCGCGCCGTTGCGGTCGCCGAGGGCGTCGGCGGCGACCTGTTGCAGGGCCTTGGACACGCTGAGGGTGACGTTGGCGGTCTGGTCCTTCTCGAGGAGGATGTCGCTCAGCCGGTCGAGGGTGAACTTCTGGTCGCGCCCGCTGAGGGCGTCGTTGTAGGTGCGCTCGACCCCCTCGGTTCCGTAGGTGAACGAGAAGTACCCGGTGAGATGACCGAACAGCGAGCCCTCGGGATAGGTGCGCTGGCGTTCGAAGTTGCCGTCGGTGGGTGTCGACAGGGCGAGCACGGCGCCGTCGGAGGTCTGGATGGCACCCCGGGGGCGGGAGAAGTCGCGCACCACGGTGCGGGTGTTGGCCGGATGGTCGTTGAGATTGCCGGCGTCGACCACCTGCAACCAGTTGAGCTGCAGGAACAGGGCGACGAACAGCAGGCCCAGCCCGACACCGAGACCACGGATCTGGCGGTTCACCCTCGGGTCTCACTGTTGGCTCGGGCCCCGGCCAGGTCGCGCTCGGACTGGTCGTGGGAGATGCGCAGGAGCAGGGCGAGCAGCAGGTAGTTGGCCAGCAGCGACGATCCCCCGTAGGAGACGAAGGGCAGGGTGATCCCGGTGAGGGGCACCAGGCGGGTGACCCCCCCGAGGATCACGAAGCTCTGCACGCCCAGGATGGTGGTGAGCCCCGCCGCCAGCAGCTTCTCGAACGGCGGCTCGGCCCGCAGGGAGATGCGGATGCCCGTTCCGATCATGAGCAGGAAGGCCATGATGATGGCGGTGGTACCGAGCAGGCCGAGCTCCTCGCCGATGGCCGCGAAGATGAAGTCGGTCGAGACGGCGGGGATCCGTTGCGGGCTCCCCTGGGCCAGGTTGGTGCCGGCCAGGCCGCCGGCGGCGAAGGCGAACAGGGCCTGCACGATCTGGTAGCCGGTGCCGTCGGCCGTCTTCCAGGGGTCGATCCAGATGGTCACCCGGTCCTGCACGTGGGCGAAGGAGCTCCAGGCGAAGGCCGCGCCGGCTGCGAACATCGCCCCGCCGATGCCCAGGTAGATGCCCCGACCCGTGGCCACCCACAGCATGGCGATGAAGAGGGTGAAGAACAGCAGCGACGAGCCGAGGTCTCGCTCGGCCGTCATGATGACCAGGGAGACCCCCCAGGCGAGGGCGACGGGGCCGAAGTGCTTGAGGTTGGGGACGAACACCGGGCCCACGTGATGGCGTGCCTCGGAGAGGAGCTCGCGCTTCTCCACCAGGTAGGAGGCGAAGAAGATGCAGAGGACGATCTTGGCCAGCTCGCCGGGCTGGAAGGTCACCGTCCCGAACCGGACCCACAGTCGGGAACCGTTGATGTTCTGCCCGAGCACGGGCAGCAGGGGCATCAGGAGCAGGCCGATGCCGGCGAGGGCGAACGTGTACCGGAAGCGCTCGAGATCGCGCACCCGCCGCACGAGCATCAGGGTGGCCACGAAGGTGCCGACGCCGAGGGCCGTCCACACCGCCTGGAGGGCGGCCAGCTCGTTGTCGAGGCGGGCGATGAACACGTAGCCGATGCCGTTGAGCAGCCCGGCCAGCGGGAGCAGGATCCCGTCGGCTCCCGGGGCCAGCCGCCGGGTGGCCACGTGGGCCACGGCCAGCAATCCGAGGATGACGAGGAGGAACGGCACGATGTCGACGGGCAGGGAGGACGAACGGCCGAGGCTGGCCAGCACGTAGGCCCCGGCGGTGAGCACGGTGGCCAGCAGGACCAGGCCGAGCTCGGTGTTGCGTCGCGTCCGGTAGACCAGGTTGTCGCGCAGGGCGTGATTGGCGATCACAGGGGCGTGGTTGGTGGGGCCGGCGGCGTGACGGGGACGGTCGTGGTGGTCGGGATCGACCCGGGCGCCGTGCGCCCCGCCGCCTCCTCGCGGAGGTAGTTCACGTACCGGTCGGCGTCGGCCTTGGTGGCTTCCTCCCGTCCGGCCCTGAGGTCGGGCAGGCGCGCCGGGAGGACGTCGTTGGTGGTCAGGGGCTTGCGCTCCTGCAACGTGGGCTCGAACCAGAGGAGGCCGCCGGGGCGTCCTTTGAAGATGGCCACGCGGTCGCCGTCGAGGCCCACGTAGTAGGTGTTGCGGGCGTACCAGCCGACGGCGACGACCCCCACGCCCACGATGGCGAGCAGCACCACGAGGAAGGCCACGACCCGCCACGTGAACCGTCGCAGGCGGGGCTCGGGCGACGGAGGGGTCCTCCCGGCGGTGCCGGCGCCGGTGTCGGTGGCGGTCAACGTCGCCCCCGGCGCGGCGGCCGACGCGCCACTCCCTCCTCCGCCCGTTGGGTCGACTTCCCACGGCGACGTCGACGTCGGGGACCCGCCGGGCGCGATGGGCTCGGGCAGAGCCGCCGTTCGGGGTTCGTCACTCAGGGCGGCAGAGGCGCGGCCCGAGCGGTTGCCGTCGTCGACCACGTCGACCACCACCACGGTGATGTTGTCGTTGCCGCCGTTCGCCCGTGCGAGTCGCACCAGCTCCTGGGCCGCCTCCTGGGGGTCGCCGATGCGCCGCAGGGTCGACTCGATGCGGTCGTCGGCGACCTCGTTGGTGAGGCCGTCGCTGCACAACAGCAGCCGATCGCCCTGGTAGGGGATGAGCTGGAGGTGGTCGACCTCCACGTGGGGGTCCATGCCCAGGGCCCGGGTGATGATCGAACGCTGGGGGTGGACCCGCGCCTCCTCCCGGGTGATCTGGCCCTCGCGGACCAGCTCCTCGACCAGGCTGTGGTCCTCGGTGAGCTGGGACAGCTCGCCCTGCTGGAACAGGTAGACCCGTGAGTCCCCGACGTTGGCCACGGCGATGTGCTCCTCGCCGTCCTCGCGTACGAGGGCCACGGCGGTGAGGGTGGTGCCCATGCCCCGCTTCTCCGATGCCGTCTGGGCCAGGTGCCAGACCGCGTCGTTGGCCGTCTCGAAGGCCGCCACCAGGCCCTCGGTGGTGGGCTCGACGAAGGACGACTCGATGGTCTCGACCGAGGTCTGCGACGCCACCTCCCCCGCCTGGTGGCCGCCCACGCCGTCGGCCACCGCGAACAGGCCGAGGTCGTCGCGCTGGAGGTAGCGGTCCTCGTTGATCTCCCGCACGCGACCCACGTCGGTGGCCGCCCCACCCCGCAGGATCGTCATCAGGTCAGCTCCAGCACGGTCTTGCCCACCTGGACGCGGTCACCCTTGCGGATGGGCGTCGGAGCCGTGACCTTCTGGCGGTTGAGGTAGGTGCCGTTGGTGGAGCCCAGGTCCTCGAGGAAGTACTGGCCGTCCCGCTGGAAGAGGCGGGCGTGGAGCTGGGACACGAAGGTGTCGTCGATGGTCACCTGGCAGCCGCCAGCCCGTCCCATGGTGAGCTCCTCGGCCAGCTCGTAGGTCTGGCCCCGGGTGGCGGCGGGCTCGACCACCCGTAGGCGTGCACGGCTCGTGGCCCCCCACGACGCCTTGGGCGGGGCCGGCCGGGCGGCAGCGGCAGGCGCGGCGGCGGGAGCGAAGACCTCGGTGGGCGTGCGCAGCTCGGCCCAGACGGCCCGCAGCACGCGCAGGAAGAAGAGGTAGAGGACGCCGAGGAAGCAGAACTTCAGGATGGTGAGCAGCGAGTCAGGCACGCCGGGTGTCCTAGGACGCCTCGAAGCGGATGTGGGTGCCGCCGACGGTGATCTCGTCACCGTCGACGAGGCGCCGCTCCCGGATGCCCGCCCCGTTGACCTTGGTGCCGTTGGTGGAGCCGAGGTCGACCACGATGAAGTCGTTGCCCACCCGGCGGACCTCGGCGTGGCGACGGCTGACGTTGGGGTCGGACACGGCGACGTCGCACTCGGGCAGGCGCCCGATGCTCACCGGGTCCTCGCCGATCACCACACGGTTGCCGTCGGGCAGCGCCAGCGAACCGACGGCCGCCCCGCCGGGCGCCTCCAGCATCTCCGAGGCCACGAGGAACTCCCCCTTGCCCAGGGACCCGTCCTCGGACAGTCGGACCGACACCGGGCCCATGAACGAGTAGCCCTCGTCGCGGGCGTGCTCGCGCACCGCCTCGGCCAACTCCCTGGTCAGGGCCTCGGACACCGAGTCGAAGCGCCGGCAGTCGTCGGGCCCGAGCGAGACCTCGAAGTGGTTGGGGGCGACGCGGCCGTTGACGCCCACGATGCGCTCCATGTCCATTTCCCGGGTCAGCCGCCTACCCAACTCGACGGGCTCCAGGCCGCTTCGGAACGTCTTGGCGAAGACACCCTCCACCAAGCGCTCGAGCCGCTGCTCGAACTGTTTGAGACCCATGCGCGGTTGGAGCTTACCCACCCCCCGGCCCGGTCAGCCCCCAACCCTCGACAGCGGCGCCGGACGCCCGTTCGAGTGCCGGCAGGCGGGCAGTAGGCTCTCGGCACGCCCGGGCGAGTGGCGGAATTGGCAGACGCGCAGGATTCAGGTTCCTGTGTCCGAAAGGACGTGGGGGTTCAAGTCCCCCCTCGCCCACTGGGAAGGTGCAGGTCAGACGGGGTGCGGCGGCGCCGAATAGGGCTGACTTCTACCGGACTTCTACCGGAGGCCTCCAGCGAGGCGTGTGCGGTCCCGGTAGATGCTTTCCACTGTGGCTCCGGTACCTAGGTTCCACTT
>CAYTTL010000041.1:0-15874 GCA_964440725.1 uncultured Acidimicrobiales bacterium
GAGACCCGCTTGGCCGACCTGGAGGCCGAGGTGCCCGTCCTGGAGGCCACCGAGGCCGCCGGGGCGGCGGCACAGGCGGCCCTGGCGGCCGAGCGCCGGCGGCTCCAGGAGCGGGCCGAGGCCGTTGCCGCCATGGGTACCGAGCTGGAGATCCGCCGCGCCGGACTCGACCAGCGCCGTCGGTACCTGGCCGCCCGCCTGGCCGACGTCGATGGCCGGTTGGCCGGCGCCGGTGCCGACCGGGCCCTGGCCGAGACCCGCCGGGCCGGTATCGACCTGGCGGCGGAGCGCATCGACCGCCTGGCCGCCGCCGTCGATACCCGGCTGGGCGAGGTCCGGGCCCGGTTGGCCGACACCAGGCTCCGGCGCCAGACCCAGGTCGAGGCGATGGGACAGACCTCCCGTCGCCTGGAGGACCTGCGCCGCGAGCGCGCCGACACCGAGCACCGCCTGGAAGAGGTGCGGGAGCGGGCCCGGCGGGCCGAGCTCGAAGGCGCCGAGGCCAGGATGCGCCTGGAGGCCGCCGTCGAGGCCGTGCGGCGCGAGCTCGACGTGGAGCCCGAGACGGCGGTGGCCGCGGCCATGCCCGAGCTGCCGGCCGGGAGCAGTGCCGAGAGCCGTACCCGGGAGCTCGAGCGCGAGCTGCGGTTGCTGGGCCCCGTCAACCAACTGGCCACGGAGGAGCTCGCCACCCTGCAGGAGCGCCACGCCTTCGTCGAGGCCCAGGTCGACGACGTCAAGAACACCCGTCGGGAGCTGGGCCGGGTGATCCGGGCCGTCGACGTCGAGATCGTGCAGCTCCTGGGCGCCGCCTACGCCGACGTGGCCGACAACTTCGAGCGCCTGTTCGAGACCCTGTTCCCCGGCGGCCAGGGAAGGCTCCGTCTCACCGACGCCGACGACATGCTCGACACCGGTATCGAGATCGAGGCCCGTCCCGCCGGCAAGAACGTGCGCCGCCTGTCGCTGCTGTCGGGAGGCGAGCGCTCGCTGTGCGCTCTGGCCTTCCTGTTCGCGGTGTTCCGATCGCGTCCGTCGCCGTTCTACCTGCTCGACGAGGTCGAGGCCGCCCTCGACGACGTGAACCTCCACCGCTTCCTCGATCTGATGGCCGAGTTCCGCCAGGAGGCCCAGCTGGTGGTGGTGAGCCACCAGAAGCGCACCATGGAGGCGGCCGATTGCCTCTACGGGGTCAGCATGCAGCCCGGCGGATCGTCACGGGTCGTCTCCCAGCGGGTGGGCGCCGTCACCGGATAGTCGGCGGCGGGCACCCACACCCGGTCCGGTGCTGAACGGTCGATCGGGTCGGTAGGGTGATCGGCCATGGAGATCGTGCTGGGCGCGTTGGCCATCCTGATCGTCACCGGGATCGTGGCCGCGCTCGTGGCCAGCCGGAGTCTCCGCAGCCTGCGCGGCCGCCGTGACGACACCCTCGACCCGCCGCCGGCACCGCCCGTCGCCCCTCCGAAGTCGTCGGGGGCGGCTCCGCCGAAACAGCGGCGGCCCACGCCCGAGGAGCTCGACCGCCAGGCCGCCGAGGTCGTGGCCGAGGCCGAGGCGCTGCTGTCGGAGTCCCTCCGGGATCCGACCGCCCTTCCCGAGACGGCCCCCGAGGCCGTTCCCGCCGAAGTCCCCGAGGAGGCGCCCCGCCCCGCCTTCCGAGACCGCCTCGGCAAGGCCCGCGCCCTGCTGTCGGGGTACCTGGGCTCGGTTCGGTCACGCACCAAGATCGACGAGGAGACGTGGGATGAGCTCGAGGAGGCCCTGGTGCGGGCCGACGTCGGGGTGCGGGCGACCGGTGTGCTGCTCGACGACCTGCGGGGTCGGGTGAAGTCCGAGTCCATCGCATCCCCGGACGAGCTGGTGGAGGCGCTCAAGACCGACCTGAAGAAGAGCCTGACCATGGCCGACCGGAGCCTGCGCTTCGAGCCGGGACTCCCCAATGTGTGGTTGTTCGTCGGGGTCAACGGCGTGGGCAAGACGACGACCATCGGCAAGGTGGGCCACCGCCAGCTGGCCGAGGGGCGTTCGGTGGTCATGGCCGCCGGCGACACCTTCCGGGCGGCGGCCGCCGAACAGCTCGAGCTGTGGTCGAAGCGGGTCGGGGCCCAGCTGGTGCGGGGTGCCGAGGGAGGCGACCCCGGCGCCGTGGTGTTCGACGCCGTCGAGCGGGCCACGGCCAAGGGGGCCGACCTGGTGCTGGCCGACACCGCCGGCCGCCTGCACACCAAGGTCAACCTCATGGAGGAGCTGAAGAAGGTCCGCCGGGTGGCCGAGAAGGGCGCCGGCCGGGTCACCGAGGTGCTGCTCGTCATCGACGCCACCACCGGCCAGAACGGTCTCACCCAGGCCCGCCAGTTCACCGAGGCGGTGGAGGTCACCGGGGTCGTGCTGACCAAGCTCGACGGCACGGCCAAGGGGGGCATCGCCCTGGCCATCCAGACCGACCTGGGCATTCCCATCAAGCTGGTGGGCCTGGGCGAGACCGTCGAGGACCTGATGACCTTCGACCCCGACGAGTTCGTCGAAGCGCTGTTCAGCTAGCTCCGGGCACCCGGTTCCTTCGGAACTCGCCCGTCGCGGCCGACGGGGGCCCCTGCCCCGTCGGCCTGCCCTCCGCCCTCGCGCCGGGGCCACCCACCGTTCCGGTCAGGTTTGAGAGGGTCCTGGCCCCTCGGAATCTGACCGGAACGGTTGGTCCAGTACCCTTGAGTCGCCATGTTCGACTCACTTTCTGACCGGTTCGAGGTCATCTTCCGCCGTCTCAAGGGGCGGGGACGGATGGGCGAGGCCGAGGTCGACGAGGTCCTGCGGGAGATCCGTGTGGCCCTGCTCGAGGCCGACGTCAACTTCAAGGTGGTCAAGGGCCTGATCGGCCGCATCCGCGACGACTGCCTGGCGGCCGACCTCTCGGCCAGCCTGACGCCCGCCCAGCAGGTGATCAAGATCGTCCACCAGGAGCTGATCACCTGCCTCGGTGGCGAGACCCTGCGCATCACCTACGCCTCCCGCCCGCCCACGGTCGTCATGCTGGCCGGCCTCCAGGGCTCGGGGAAGACGACCGCCGCCGCCAAGTTGGCACGCTGGTTCAAGCAGCAGGGTCGCAACCCCATGCTCGTCGGCGCCGACCTGCAGCGTCCCGCCGCCGTCGAGCAGCTTCGGGTGCTGGGCGGCCAGGTGGGGGTCCCGGTGTGGAGCGAGGCCACCGACCCCGTGGCCGTGGCCTCCAGCGGTCTCGACGAGGCCCGGCGTCTCGGGCGCGACGTGCTCATCGTCGACACCGCCGGGCGTCTCCACGTGGATGAGGACCTGATGGTGGAGGCCCGCCAGATCTCCGAGGCGGTGGATCCCCACTACACCTTCCTGGTGGTCGACGCCATGACCGGTCAGGACGCGGTCAACGTCGCCGAGTCGTTCCACGCTGTCCTGGCCATCGACGGGGTGATCCTGTCGAAGCTCGACGGTGATGCCCGCGGCGGTGCCGCCCTGTCGGTGAAGGAGGTCATCGGTCGGCCCATCGCCTTCGCCTCGGTGGGGGAGAAGCTGGCCGACTTCGAGGCCTTCCACCCGGACCGCATGGCTTCGCGGATCCTCGGCATGGGCGACATGCTCACGCTCATCGAAAAGGCCGAGCAGGCCTACGACCGCGACGAGGCCGACGCCGCTGCGGCCAAGCTCCAGTCGGGCAGCTTCAACCTCGAGGATTTCCTCGAGCAGATGCAGCAGGTCAAGAAGATGGGGCCACTGCAGAACATCGTCGGTATGCTGCCTGGGATACCCAAGGAGCTGCGCAAGGCCGAGATCGACGATCGGGAGATCGCTCGGGTCGAGGCGATCATCAAGTCGATGACGATCGAGGAACGCCGCGCACCCGAGATCATGAACGGCTCCCGGCGCCTTCGGGTGGCCAACGGCAGTGGCGTCACCACCAACGAGGTCAACCAGCTTCTCAAGCAGTTCAAGGACATGCAGAAGATGATGAAGATGATGGGCCGGGCCAAGGGCGGCAAAGGGCGGGCCGCCAGCCTCGGCATCCCCGGCATGTGACCGGGTTCACTGGAGAGGAAGAAAGACAATGGCAGTAAAGCTCCGCCTCATGCGCATGGGGAAGAAGAAGCAGCCGACCTACCGACTCGTCGTCGCCGACGGGCGGTCGCCGCGCGACGGTAGGTTCATCGAGTCGATCGGCACCTACGAGCCGCGGTCCGACCCGTCGGTGGTCAACGTCGACAACGACAAGGCCGTGGCGTGGCTGCGCAAGGGGGCCCAGCCCACCGAGCCGGTGGCCAAGCTGCTGAAGATCTCCGGGGCCTGGGACCAGTTCACCGGCACCGCCGCTCCCTCATGAGCGACGTCGACTCGCAGCTCGACGACGACCTGGGTGCCGACCTCGACGACGCCGGCGAGCCCGATGGCAACCGGGCGGTGGGTGCCATCCCCCGGACGGTGCTCGAGTACCTGGCCAAGTCGATCGTCGACGACGCCGACTCCGTGGTGGTCGAGGTCGACGAGAGCAGGGGCCGGCTGACCCTGCGCCTGCACGTGGCGCCCGCCGACATGGGCCGGGTCATCGGCCGGCGGGGCCGGGTGGCCCAGGCCATTCGCACCGTTGTCCGGGCCGCGGGAGCCAAAGAGGGCGTCGACGCCGAGGTGGACATCGTCGACTGACCCCGACGCCGTTGGTCCTTCCGACGACGGGCAGGCGCCGGACCCCGTGCCCGCTTCGGACACCGGTGCCGGCCCGGCGACGCTCGAGGTCGGCGTGGTGGTCAAGCCCCACGGGCTACGGGGCGACGTCATCGTCGACCTGGTCACCAACCGGCCGGAGGTGCGGGTGGCGCCGGGTGCTGCGCTTCTCAGCGGGCGCGGGCCACTCGAGGTGGTGTCGTCACGTCCTCACCAGGGCCGGTGGATCGTCGTGTTCGCGGGAGTGGTCGACCGCAACGGGGCCGAGGCCCTGCGGGGCACCAGGCTGTCGGCCGAGGCACTCGACGAGGACGGGGCGCTGTGGGTCCACGAGCTGATCGGTGCCGAGGTGGTGGACACCGCCGGACGCCCGCACGGAGTCGTCGTGGCCGTCGAGGCAAATCCGGCCGCCGATCTGCTGGTGCTGGCCGACGAGCGCCTCGTGCCCCTCACCTTCGTGGTCGAGCATCGTGGCGACGGCACGCTGCTGATCGACCCCCCGGAAGGCCTGCTGGATTAGGTGCATGGAGATCCACGTCTTCACCGTGCTGCCCCAGATTCTCGAGGCCCCACTGGCCGCCGGGCTGCTGGGTCGGGCCCGGGAGGGTGGCGTCGTGCAGGTGGTGGTGCACGACCTTCGTGACCACACCACCGACCGCCACCGCTCGGTCGACGATTCTCCGTTCGGCGGCGGCCCGGGAATGGTGCTCGCCCCCGATCCCCTGTTCCGCGCCGTCGAGGCCGTCGGGCCTCCCCGGCCCCTGTTCCTGCTCGGCCCCGGCGGGCGCCGCTTCGACCAGGCCGTGGCCGCCGATCTGGCCGCCGGGCCGGGGTTCTCCCTGCTGTGCGGGCGGTACGAGGGCGTCGACGAGCGGGTTCGGGAGCACCTCGCCGACGACGAGCTGTCCATCGGCGACTACGTGCTGGCCGGCGGCGAGGCGGCGGCCTTCGTGGTCGTCGAGGCCGTGACCCGGCTGGTCCCAGGGGTCATGGGCAACGTCGAATCGGCCGACGACGAGTCGTTCGCCGCCGGCCTGCTCGAACATCCGCAGTACACCCGGCCCGCCGACTACCGGGGCTGGAGCGTGCCGGACGTGCTTCGCTCGGGCGATCACGCCCGCGTCGCCCGGTGGCGGCGGGCCCGCGCCCTGCGCCGCACCCTCGACCGGCGCCCCGATCTCATCTCCGCCCGGGGAGGCCTGACCGCCGGCGACCGGCGCCTGCTCGACGAGTTCGGCCTGGTCGACGGCCAGAGCGGGGAGGTGGCGCCCGCCCCGTCGGACGTCGCCTATCCTGGGTCAGCCCCGTTCCCTCCGCAGGAGCCGACCGCGCCATGAATCCCACCGACCTCGTCGATCGCGCCTCCCTGCGTTCCGATCTGCCCGACTTCAGCCCGGGCGACACCGTGAAGGTGCACGTGCGGGTGGTCGAAGGCACCCGTCAGCGGGTTCAGGTCTTCCAGGGCGCCGTCATCCGCCGTCAGGGCCCCGGGGCCCGCGAGACCTTCACCGTCCGCAAGGTGAGCTTCGGGGTGGGAGTCGAGCGCACCTTCCCGGTCCACTCGCCCGTCCTGGCCAAGATCGAGATCGTCTCCCGGGGCGACGTCCGCCGGGCCAAGCTCTATTACCTGCGCGACCGGGTGGGCAAGGCCGCCAAGATCAAAGAGAAGCGCACCGCCCCCTGAGCGATCCCACCCCGGCCGACGCCGGCGAGGCCGGCAGAAAACCCAAGAAGGGCCGCCTGCTGCGGGAGCTTCCGGTCATGGTGGCTGCCGCCCTGGTGGTGGCGTTCGTGGTGAAGACCTTCGTCGCCCAGGTCTTCTACATCCCCACGGGCTCGATGATCCCCCAGCTCGAGATCAACGACCGTGTCGTCGTGTCGAAGCTGGCGTACCGCCTGCACGAGCCGCGCAGGGGCGACGTGGTGGTGTTCGACGCCCCCGGCGACCGTGCCCCCGACGCCTCCTCGGCTCCGTTGAAGGCGGTCAAGGCGGTGCTGGGGGCCGTCGGCCTGTCGGCCCCGTCGACCCAGGAGTACATCAAGCGGGTGGTGGGTCTACCCGGCGAGAGCGTCGAAGGCCGTGACGGGAAGGTGTTCGTCGACGGGCGCGAGCTGGTCGAGCCCTACCTGCCGGCGGGCGAGGCCACCAGTGACTTCGGCCCCGTCGTGGTGGGCGACGACCAGCTGTTCGTCATGGGCGACAACCGCGGGAACTCCTCGGACAGTCGTGTCTTCGGGCCGATCCAACGCGACACCGTCGTGGGTCGGGCCATGGGGCGGCTGTGGCCCCCGGGCCGGGCGGCGTTCCTCTGACGGGCGTCGCACGCCGCCGCCGCCCCGTAGAGTAGAGACATGAGCTCCGGGCAGGGACAGCGATGAGTGCCGAGGACCTCGAGCGGTACGAGACGGAGATGGAGCTGCAGCTCTACAAGGAGTACCGCGACGTCCTCCCCCTGTTCTCCTACGTGGTCGAGACCGAGCGCCGCTTCTACCTCGCCAACGGGGTGGAGATGCACGTGCGCGACGACGCCCGCCGCGACCACCTCGAGCTCGAGTTGCGCGATGCGTGGGTCTGGGACATCTACCGGCCGGGCCCGGCCCGATTCGTGAAGTCGGTCCGGGTCGTCACGTTCAAGGACGTGAACGTCGAGGAGATCCGCGCCGAGGACTAGGCGCCGTCCCGTGACCTCCGCCCGTCAGGCTCTCGGTTCGAGTGGTGAGGATGCCGCCGCTGCCTGGTACGTGGCCAACGGCTACCAGGTCGTGGCCCGGAACTGGCGGTGCCGGCTGGGAGAGCTCGACCTGGTGGTCCGGCGGGGCCGAACGGTCGTGTTCTGCGAGGTCAAGTCCCGGACGTCGGTGGCATTCGGCGCCCCGGTGGAGGCGGTGACCCGCACCAAGCAGGTGCGCCTGCGTGCGCTGGCGGCGCGATGGCTGGAGGAGTCGACATGGGCGGCCGCCGAGATCCGCTTCGACGTCGCATCGGTGCTGGCCGGCAGGTTGGAGGTGCTCGAGGGCGCCTTCTGAGGGCGGTGTTTCGGTCCGAAAGCGACTAGTGGCAGAACGCATATAGTGCTGTTCCCCGGCGATTCGGCCCCTTGTGTTCCAGGCCACCCTCCGTGGTAGCCTGACGGCATTCGGAGCGGTGGTTCCTGCGGAGTATTCGACTCGTGGCGGGTGAGAGCACCAAGGCACGCGTTGCGGGCCGGAAGGGAGCACGAAATTGGTCCGTCGTGACTGGTCAGTCGGCCGGAGGAACCGCTCGGGAGCCGCATTCGCCGCGCTGTTGACGTTCGGTGTCGCAATGGCCGCGTTCGGGTCGTCCTCGGGCGCCCAGGGTGGCGAGGTGTCCGGCGGCGCCTTCGGCTACTCCCTCAACGTCAGCCTCTTCGGCGCACCCCAGCCCGCCGTCGGCCCGGTGCCGACGGTGACGCTGCCCCCGGGCGGCTCTGCCACCGCCATCACCGGCACCGCCCCGAGTGGGGACGCGGGTGCCGGCCCCGCCAAGTTCTTCTCCTCCGACGCCATCGACGTCAGCACCGAGGGCACGCCGGGCGGGACGGTCAAGAGCTCGGCCAAGATCGGCCAGATCAACACGTCCGGCCAGGAGGCCTTCACGGCCGGCGGCCTCGAGAGCAGCTGTGAAGCGTCCGCCGGCGGCGCGACGGGCAAGGTCCGCGTCACCGAAGGCACGCTGATGACCGATAGTGGCGACGACGATCCCCAGAACTCCATCGCCGATCACCCGCCGGTGTCGGTCGACATCCCGGCCGATCCCGCCCCCAACACGTCGTTCGAGGGTCACATCCACGTGAACGGTGCCACCGACCAGTTCCAGTACATCTTCAACGAGCAGGTGACGAACGCCGACGGCTCGATCACCGTCAACGGCGGCCACGAGAAGATTCTCGGGCCCACGGCCGTCGGTGACCTGTTGGTCGGCCAGACGAAGTGCGCAGGGGCGGGTGGGGCGGCGAACCCGACCCCCACGGCAGCGGAGAACCCGACTCCCGCAGCCACGGGCACCACCACCGGCGGCACGGGAACCGGCGGCACGGGCATGGCGACCACCGGCACCGACATCCTGCCTCTGGCATTCCTGGGCCTGGAGCTGCTGGTCGTGGGTGGGCTGGCCATTCGTTGGGCGGGCCGACGTCGGGCCTGGCCCCGGGGGTGACCGCCGACCAGGTGGGTTGACGGAAGCATGGCGGTGATGGGATCGAGCGGGGTCCTCGAGGACAGCGAACAGACGGCGACCGACGCCGAGACGCCCGAGCCACCGCGGCGTCGTCGGCACCGGACCTGGCCGGCCGTCCTCGCGTCCTACCTGGGGTTGATCTTCGTCCTCATCACCCTCAACTTCATGCTCCCGCGGGCCATGCCCGGCGACCCCGTCGACGCCCTCCTCGCCCGCGGGGGCAACGCCTTCGTCTTCGGCGAGGACAGCCGCAAACAGCTCGAGCAGTACTACGGCCTCGACAAGTCTCTGGCCCAGCAGTACGTCGACTACCTCGACAACCTCGTCCATGGAGACCTCGGTCGCTCCATCACGACCAACCAGCCCGTGACCCACGAGCTCGCCCGGCGAATCCCCTGGACCGTCCTGCTCATCGGCTCGTCGATGATGCTGGCCACGGCCATCGGTCTGATCCTGGGCGTCCATGCCGGCTGGCGGCGCGATCGGCCGGCCGATCGGGCCCTGATGACGGGCCTCCTTGCCGCCCGCGAGTTCCCGCCGTTCCTGCTGGCGTCGCTGCTGCTCTTCTTCGTGTCGGTCAAGCTGGGGTGGCTACCCCTGGGCGGGGCCGAGACTCCTTTCTCGTCGTTCGGCGCGCTCGAGCGTCTGGTCGACATCGCTCGCCACGCCCTGCTGCCCGTGCTCGTGCTCACCCTCGGCCTCACCGTTGGCTACTACCTGATCATGCGGTCGGGCATGGTCCAGCAGCTCGGTTCGGACTACCTCATGATGGGTCGGGCCAAGGGGCTGCGCCCGCGCCGGCTGAAGTATCGCTACGCGGCCCGCAACGCCCTGCTCCCCGTGGTGAGCTTCACCGCCGTCGAAGTGGGCTTCGCCGTCACCGCCAACCTGGTCGTCGAGCGGGTGTTCTCCTATCCCGGGCTGGGTGAGCTGATGTTCAGCTCGATCGTCACGCGCGACTACCCGTCGATGCAGGGGGCGTTCCTCGTCTACAGCGTGGGCATCGTCACCATCAATGCCCTCGCCGACATCGCCTACCGGCGTCTCGACCCCCGGGCCACGGCATGACGGCGATCACCACCGCACCGGTGGAAGTGCCGCTGGAGACCCCACCCGATCGCACCCGACCGAGCCGGGCGCGGGCGCTCCTGCGCTCGCCCCTGATGGTGGTCGGAATGGTGCTGATGACCATCCTCGTGCTGGTGGCCATCTTCGCTCCCTTGATCGCCACCTACGAGCCGACGGTCATCTCCGGCGACGCCCTCGAGCAGCCCTCGTCCGAGCACTGGCTGGGCACCGACTACCCGGGCCGCGACATCTTCTCCCAGCTCGTCTACGGAGCCCGCACCTCGCTGTTCGTGGGCGTCGTCGGGGCCACGCTCGCCATGACCGGCGCCATCGCCCTGGGCGTGCTGCCCGCCCTCATGGGCGGGGCCACCGACACCGTCTTCAACCGCTTCGCCGTGTTCCTGCTCGCCCTGCCCGGGCTTCCCCTGATCGTGCTGATCGGCGCCCTGGCCGGGCCCAGCCAAGCCGCCATCGTCATCGTCATCGCCACCTCGGGCATCGCATCGAACGCCCGGATCCTGCGCAGCCAGGCCATCAGCCTGCGCGAGGCCGGCTTCATCAACGCCGCCCGCGGCTTCGGGGCGGGGCGACTGTACGTGTTGCGCCGCCATCTCGTGCCGGGACTCGGGCCGCTCATCCTCGTGGGCTTCGTCAACTGGGCGAGCACGGGGATCGCCCTGGAGGCGGCCCTCACCTTCCTCGGCCTCGGCGACCCCAGCGCGCCGAGCTGGGGCGTGATGATCGACCGGGCCCTTGCCCAGCCGGGCATCTACTTCAGCCCCATGTGGGCGTGGTGGGTCCTGCCCCCGGGATTCGCCGTCACGCTGGCCATCCTGAGCTTCGCCTTCGTGGGTATCGCCCTCGAGCCCGTCTTCAACCCTCGCTGGCTCCGATCCTCGTGATCGTGCGGATCCAGGCCGTACTTCCCCTGACGCATCGCCACACCATCGACGAACTGGAGACACCGTGACCGACGAGAGCCCCGATCCCACGAAGCAGGGGTTCCTGCTCGACCGCCGTCGGTTCCTGCTCGGTGCCGCCGCCGCCGGCGGACTCGGCGCCCTCGCCCTGGCCGGGTGCTCGAGCTCGGGCTCGGGCGGAGGCGGGGACGCTTCGGGGCGCCCCACCGTGCGGCTGTCCGATGGCGCCACCGGCTTCCCGTCGCCCTTCGCATCGAACGCCGACTTCGGCTACCAGCAGATGAGCCTGTTGTACGACACCTTGTTGTGGACCGACGGCGAAGGCAACCTCCTTCCGTGGCTGGCCGAGAGCTACAAGAGCTCGGAGGACCATCTCACCTACACCTTCGAGCTACGCGAGGGCCTGAAGTGGAGCGACGGGCGACCCGCCACCGTCGACGACGTGGTGTTCACCTTCGAGTACTACGCCAAGCAGGGACAACTGTCGCCGGCGGCGATCATCCAGCCACCCCAGGGCATCGCCAAGGTGGTGGCGACCGGCCCCAACACCGTCGAGTTCACCCTCACCACACCGGCGGTCACCTTCCCCGCCCAGGTCACGGGCGCCGTACCCATCATTCCCCGACACGTGTGGGAGTCCATCGCCCGACCGGCCGAGGCCCTCGACCTCAATGTCCTGGTGGGCACGGGACCCTACCGGGTGGAGCAGTACAACGACGACGGCGGGGCGATCCTGTTCACCGCCAGGGACGACTACTTCCTGGGTGCGCCGTACGTGAAGCGCATCGAGATGCGCGCCCTCCAGGATTCCTTCACCGCGCTGCTCTCGGGCGAGAGCGACGTCCTCCGCAGCAACATCGGGATGCGCGACGACACCACCGCCCAGTTCCGGGGCGACGAGTTCGGCAAGATCAGCAACATCGGTGACTTCGTCACCTCCCAGCTGTACTGGAACCTGGGCAAGGGCGGGGCCCTGGCCGACGTGCGCTTCCGCCAGGCGTGCGCCATGGCCATCGACCGCAGGGAACTGGTGACCCGTCTGTCCGCGGGCAAGGGGGAGCCGGGAAACCCCGGGTTCCTCAGCCCGACGAACCCCTACTACACACCCGTCCGGGCCTACGACTTCGACGTGGCGGGGGCCAACGCCCTGCTCGACTCGGCCGGCTACCGGATGGGCAACGGCGGTATCCGCCAGGGCCCGGACGGCAAGCCGCTCAGCTTCGAGTTCCGCTTCGACAACGTCGATGGCGTCCCCATGTCGGAAATCGTGATCCCCGCCATCAGGCGCATCGGCGTGGAGCTGCGGCCCACGCCCAAGACCATCGGCCCCGACCTGTTCGCACCCAAGCTGTTCGGGGGCTACGAGATGGGCGTGTTCCTCTACCCGGGACCGTCCCCGACCGGCCCCAACTCCGACCCCGATGTCCTGCGGAACATGTTCTCGTCGAGAGTGCCGCCGTTCTCGCTCACCGCGGCCAACGGCTACAAGAACCCGGTCTTCGACGACCTGGCCGACCGGCAGCTGGCGACCTTCGACGAGGGCGAGCGCAGGAGGATCGTCGACCAGATGCAGAAGATCGTCGCCGACGACATCCCCGTGCTCAGCCTGTTCTATCCGGAGAAGACCCTCATCTTCCGCAAGCGAGTTCTCGACAACTGGTACTTCACACCGGGCCAGTTCCCGACCGCCGAGAACAACAAGCAGCTCTTCGTCACCGGCGCGAAGGGGGGCACGAAGATCCGCTCGTCCGGTTGATGGGCGGGCTCCCTACCGTCCGCCCGACGATCACCAGCTGCGGTAGGGCCACCTGCGGGTCCTACGAGCCGAGCGCACCAGCACCGCACCCATGAGAAGGGCCAGTGTGGCGAGGGCGGCCAGGCGGGCGTTGTCGGCGCCGGTACGGGCGAGACCACTGCCCCTGACGGTTCCACCGGTGGTGCCGCCGGCCGGGGCGGAGACGCTGATGCCGGCGATGGCGATGCGTGAACCGTCGGCGCTGGAGACCACGATGGTGTGGGCGCCGGGAGTGGTGCCGGCGGGGATGGTCACCGTGGCCCGGAAGTTCCCGGAGGCATCCGCGGTGACGCTCGCCAGGTGGACCGGGGCGCTGCACAGGCCGACGTCGAGCAGCTCACCGGGCAGGAACCCACCGCCGGTGACGCTGGTGTTCGACCCCGCCACCACCGAGTTGGGATCGACCGCCGCCGTGGACGTGCCCCTCGGGACCACGGTGGTGCAGTCGATGCCGGGGACGACCGGCGTGGTGGTCGTGGTGGTGGTGCCCGGGGGCTGGGTTGACGTCGTCGTCGTGCCCGGGGGCTGGGTCGTGCTCGTGGTCGTGGTGCCCGGGGGCTGGGTCGTGGTGGTGCCCGGTGGCTGGGTCGTCGTGGTCGACGATGTACTGGTCGGCGGAACGGTCGTGGTCGTCGAGGAGGTGGTGCTGGTGGTCGGGGTCGTGGTGGTCGACGACGAACTGGTGGTCGTCGTGGTCGACGAGGTTGTGGTCGGCAGCAGCGTCGACGTGGTGGTCGACGACGTGGTGGTCGACGACGTGGTCGTGGTCGGCGGGAGGGTTGTCGTGGTCGACGACGTGGTGGTGGGGGCGACGTCGCTCACTCCGCAGACGGATTGGCCCACGAACGCGTCGCCGAGGGCGTTCGGCCCGATCAGGTAGAGGTGCATGGCGTTGATGGTGATCGAGTTGGCCGTCACCACCTGCTCGTTGAACACGACCCGGAAGTTGTCGCCCACGCTCTCGATGACACCGGTGATCTCGGTGTTGGGCGGCGGGTCGGCGGGCACGTCGACGATCGTCCCTCCATGTCGGGGTCACCCTCGGAGACGACGACCTGACCGTTCACGATCTCGGCCGAACCCGAGACCGCTGTTTCGGATGCCGTGCAGGTGCTGCTCATCGAGTCGGCGGTGATGGGCCCCGGCCCCACATTGACCGCCGATGCCGAACTGGTCACCGATCCCGTGGCCCCGGTGGTGCCCTGGGTCTCCACACTCAGCGCGCCGGTGGTGAGGATCACCGCCGGCCCGGTGGCCAGCCGTGCCTCGAGGGCCGAATCACTCTGGTTGCCGCCGGTGGCCGGAAGCGTGACCGACGGCGTCGGTTCCAGGACGATATGTCCCTGGAAGAAGACGATGGTGACGTCACCGCTGGCGCCGAAGGCGCTGCCCGTCACCGCGGCGACGTCGGCCGATGATCCCATGGGGGCGACAACCAGGACCGCACCGAGCGTCAGGAGCGCGGCCGCCAGGCTCCGGCGGCGACGCGGGTGCCGCCGCCTCGACCCACCCCGTGCCTGTGAACCGCCGGGGCGACCTCTCACTTACGCCGGCGGTCCCATGGGGCCCGGTTCCGGTGGATCCGCCGGGCGGCGGTGGCGCCGGCCCAGCCCGGGCGATCACCGAATCCGAAGAGGAGCATGGCGCCGAGGAGGAGGGCGCTCGCCGCCGGGATCACCAGCTTCGAGTTGGCACCGCCGGTGCGGGCCAACGGCTGCTGTCCCGTTCCCCCGGTCGTTCCCCCTGTGGTCGTTCCTCCGCCCGCCACCGTGGTGCTCGTGGCCGGCGCCACCGTGGTGGTCGTCGTGGTGACCGCCGCAGTCGCGCTGCACTCGACCTGGCCGATGTACAGGTCGCCGACGGCCGTAGGACCGAGGAGGTCCTGATGGACGGCGTTGACCTTGATGTAGCCGGTGGCAGTGTCCGTCACCTGCTCGTTGAAGTAGATCTTGAAGTTGTCCTGAGCGCCGTTCACGTGGATGTGGCCGTCGTACGACGTGTTGGCGGCGGGGTCGGTGGGGAGGGCGACCTCGACGGGCGGGTGCTCTCCGGCGTCGGTGTAGTCGCCGTCGTCGTTCAGATCCTCACCGCTGTCGGTCAGCAACGTGCCGTTGGTGATGGTGGTCGAGCCGGTGGCGTTGGTTCCCGTCGCTTCGCACGTGCTGACGATGCTGTCGGCAGTCAAGGACTCCTGGCCCGAGGTGTTCAGCGTCTGGATCTCGGCCGAGCTGGTGACGGTGCCGCCCGAGGTGCCCTCGGTGCTCACGGCGATCGGCCCCGAGGAGAAGAACTGGGCAGGCCCTCGCTTCGCGTCTCCCGTCAGCGCATCAGCGGTCACCGGCGTGGCCGAGCCGCCGGCGGGCAGCTCCACCGCGGGGGTGGGTACGACGGGTGGTTGTACGCCGCCGAAAAGGCTCACGGTGAGCGAGTAGCCGTAGGCACGGCCGGTCACACCGCCCGTCTGGGCGGTCGACGGACTGCCGGTTGCCACGAGCAGGCCGCTACCGAGGGCCAGCAGCGCCACGGCCCCGATCCTCCGCGCTCGGAGATTCCCACGCTTGATCATTGACTACTCCTCGGGTCCCGCCCCGCACAGGGAGACGACTGGAACGTAGCGTCGCATAGAACGACGCGTCGTACAACAACGCAACGCTTCGGAAGGGTCTCGCCTACCACGTGCTGCGGTAGGGCCACCTGCGGGTCCTACGAGCCGAGCGCACCAGCACCGCACCCATGAGAAGGGCCAGTGTGGCGAGGGCGGCCAGGCGGGCGTTGTCGGCGCCGGTACGGGCGAGACCACTGCCCCTGACGGTTCCACCGGTGGTGCCGCCGGCCGGGGCGGAGACGCTGATGCCGGCGATGGCGATGCGTGAACCGTCGGCGCTGGAGACCACGATGGTGTGGGCGCCGGGAGTGGTGCCGGCGGGGATGGTCACCGTGGCCCGGAAGTTCCCGGAGGCATCCGCGGTGACGCTCGCCAGGTGGACCGGGGCGCTGCACAGGCCGACGTCGAGCAGCTCACCGGGCAGGAACCCACCGCCGGTGACGCTGGTGTTCGACCCCGCCACCACCGAGTTGGGATCGACCGCCGCCGTGGACGTGCCCCTCGGGACCACGGTGGTGCAGTCGATGCCGGGGACGACCGGCGTGGTGGTCGTGGTGGTCGTGCCGGTGGGCTGGGTGGTGGTCGTGGTACCCGTCGGCTGG
>CAYTTL010000042.1:0-15556 GCA_964440725.1 uncultured Acidimicrobiales bacterium
CGGGAGGCCGTGGAGCCGAGGGAGGCTGTGGAGCCGGGGGAGGCGGAGCCGACGGCCGCCCGGGATCGGGTACCACGGGTCGGGCCTCGGGAGGCCGTGGAGCCGAGGGAGGCTGTGGAGCCGGGGGAGGCGGAGCCGACGGGCGCGGCGGTTCGGGCGGATTGGGAGCCGACGGTCGCACGGGGTCCGTAGGCTGTGGACCCAGGGGAGGCTGTGGAACCGGGGGAGGCTGTGGACCCGGGGGAGGTGATGGCGTCGTTGGGGCCGCCGACTCAGTACCGCCCGCGGGCGGGGCACCGTGGTCGGGGCCCGGAGAGGCGGCCCGGCGCTCCTCGTCGGTGTGATCTCGGGGCTGATCGGGGTCGCTCATGCCCCTAGCCTGACCGGTCGGAGCCTCGCTGTCATACAGGCCTGGCATCCTGGGTCGCGATGCCCGTGGCCGCGTCCGTGCGTTTTGCCGCCGCCGTCCAGGCCGTGTCGTCCGAAGCCCGGCGCCAGGGCCTGGTCGTCCCCGGCTTTCGGAGCCCCCCGCGGGCCCCCGGGCCGATGCGCACGATCCGTCGCCGGGGCGACGGGCAGGCGGTCGTCGCCGTCCGGTTGCGGGGGCGTGCCTTCGAGGCAGTGGCTGCCGACATCGTCGAGGGGGTGCTCGTGGCCAACTCCGTCAGCGGCAGCCGGGCCACCGTCCTGCGCACCAGGCTGCTCGCCGCCGCCCTCGACGCCGACGAGGCCAGGGCGGCGTGACCTCCGACGGCGCCCGGTACCCGGTGGCGGAACCGTTGCGGCAGGTCACGGTCCGCGAGGTGGCCGCCGGCGAAGTCGAGGCCCTGGGCCGCCTCACCGTGGCCGCCTACCGCGAGGTGCCCGGCTTCGACGCGGGCGAGGACTACATGGCCGAGCTGGGCGACGTGGCCCGCCGGGCCGCCCTCGCCGTCGTCCTGGTGGCCGTCGACGCCCACGGACGGTTGCTGGGCGGGGCCACCTATGTCCCCGGCCCCGGGCCCTACTTCGAGTGGGACGACTCGCCCGACCGCCGCAACGATGCCGGTATCCGCATGCTCGCCGTCGCTGGCGACGCCCGGGGCCACGGCGTGGGTACCGCCCTGGTGCGGGCGTGCCTGGCCCGGGCCCGGGCCGACGGGCGGGCCCGGATCTGGCTGCACACCACCCCGGAGATGACCGCCGCCCACCGGATCTACGAGCGGGAGGGCTTCCGCCGGGCGCCCGAGGCCGACTGGACGGGCGAGATCTGCCTCTGGGCCTATGTTCGTGACGCTCGGGTGGGGACGGAGGGGATCGAACCCTCACTGGGGGCGGTTTAAGCGCCCTGCCTCTGCCGGTTGGGCTACGTCCCCGGGGCCGTCACCTACGGACCGGGGACCGTGACGAGCGCCTGACCGGAGCCCTGGCTCCCGTAGGGGTTGAGACACCCCTCGCGGTCGGTCCGGAAGGTGAACCTCGCCGTGTAGGAGCCCGGGTTGTCGTACGTATGGCTGAAGTAGAAGTAGTGGCGACCGGTCCGCTTCACCGGGGTCTCCCAAGGCCCGTGGGCGTCGGGGCACTGCACCGGCCGGCACCCCCAGGGCTCCACCGCCGGCCCGTCGCCGTACTCGATCAGCGTGCAGTTGGAGGTCGCCGAGACCTCGTGATCGGGGTCGGTGACGAGCACCGTGAAGGTGACTGTCTGACCGCCGACCCCTGGCGACACGCTCACGAACACCGGCTGGTTGTCGCCCGGCGGCGGGTCCCAGGAGAATGGCCCGCAGCGCGGCTCGGTCGAGTTGCGGCAGGGGATCGTCGGGGGCGCATCGGCCGGCCTCGGGTCGACCGACAGCGGCGCAGGCGCGGGGGGAGTGGGGGCCGGGGTCGGCGCCGGCGTGGCGGGTTGCGGCGGCGGGGGGGCGGGGGTGGCCGGGGGAGCGGGCGCCGTGGTGGTCGTGGCTCCGGCGGTGACCGGGGGTCTCAGGCTCGTCGGGGGCGCCTTCGGAGCCCGGCTGGCCACCTCGACCCGCTGTGGCTGCTGGCCGTCGCCGGCCACGATCTGGACCAGCAGAGCGACCAGGGAGATGGCGGCCAGGCCATAGAGGGCGATGTTGGTGCGCCACGCCCGCGACAGACCCCTCCACCACTCACCCACGGCGTGAATTCGACCTGGCTCGCCCATCGGGCTCCCTCGACTTGCAAGATTCGGTGCTCCGTGAGCCAAGCTGGCCGCCATGGACGTCTGGCCCGGCAGCCCGCATCCCCTCGGCGCGACCTGGGATGGAGAGGGTACCAACTTCGCCCTGTTCTCCGAGGGCGCGGAGGCCGTCGAGCTGTGTCTGTTCGGTGAGGACCCGTCGCGGCGGGGACACCGGACGGGCGAGAGCAGGGTGGCGCTCACGGAGGTCACCGCCCACATCTGGCACGGCTACGTGCCCGGCGTGGGCCCCGGCCACCAGTACGGCTTCCGCGTCCGCGGCCCCTACGACCCGTCACGGGGACTGCGCTTCAACGCCGAGAAGCTGGTGATCGACCCCTATGCCCGGGCCGTCGACGGAACCCTCGACTGGCACGACGCGGTGTTCGGGTACCGGGTGGGGGGCGACGACGGGGTGGCCGACCGACGCGATTCGGCTCGCCACGTCCCCCGGTCGGTCGTGGCCGACCCGCAGTTCCCGTGGGGCGACGACCACCTTCCGGGTACCCCGTGGCACGACACGGTCATCTACGAGGCCCACGTCAAGGGCTTCACCGCCCGTCACCCCGGGGTGCCCGAGCCGCTGCGGGGCACCTACGCGGGGATGGCCAGTCCCGCCGCCGTCGATCATCTGGTGCGCCTGGGCATCACCGCGGTCGAGCTGCTGCCCGTCCACCACTTCGTGTCCGAGCACGCCCTGGTGAGCCGGGGCCTCACCAACTACTGGGGCTACAACTCGCTGGGGTACTTCGCCCCTCACGCCGCCTACTCGGCCGCCGGCGGGGGCGGTCAGCAGGTCCGGGAGTTCAAGGCCATGGTCCGCACCCTGCACGCCGCGGGCATCGAGGTGATCCTCGACGTGGTCTACAACCACACCGCCGAGGGCAACCACATGGGTCCCACCCTGGTGTTCCGGGGCCTCGACAACACGGCGTACTACCGCCTGGTCGACGGTGACCCCCGCCACTACATGGACTACACGGGTACCGGCAACACCCTCAACGCCCGCCACCCCGAGGTGCTACGCCTCATCCTCGACAGCCTGCGCTACTGGGTCACGGAGATGCACGTCGACGGCTTCCGTTTCGACCTGGCGTCGGCCCTGGCCCGGGGTTTCCACGAGGTCGATCGCCTCTCGGCCTTCTTCGACCTCATCCACCAGGATCCCGTGGTGTCCCAGGTCAAGCTCATCGCCGAACCGTGGGACGTGGGTGAGGGCGGCTACCAGGTGGGCAACTTCCCCGTGCTGTGGACCGAGTGGAACGGCCGCTACCGCGACCAGGTCCGCGACTTCTGGCGGGGCAGGGACGCCAGTGTGGCCGACCTGGGGTACCGCCTCACCGGCTCCAGCGACCTCTACCAGGACGACGGCCGCCGGCCCTACGCCTCGATCAACTTCGTCACCGCCCACGACGGGTTCACCCTCGCCGACCTCGTGGCCTACGAGCGCAAGCGCAACGACGCCAACGGCGAGGACAACCACGACGGCACCGACGACAATCGGGCCTGGAACTGCGGCGTCGAGGGACCGACGACCGATCCCGAGGTCATCGAGTTGCGCCGCCGCCAGCAGCGCAACTTCCTGGCGACCCTCCTGCTCTCCCAGGGCGTCCCCATGCTCGTCGGCGGCGACGAGATGGGGCGCACCCAGCGGGGCAACAACAACGCCTACTGCCAGGACAACGAGCTGTCGTGGCACGACTGGGCCCTCACCGACGCCGACGCCGACCTCCTCGACTTCACCGCCCACCTCATCCACCTGCGCCGGTCGCACCCGGTGTTCCACCGGCGACGCTTCTTCCAGGGCCGGCCCATCTACGGGTCGGGGCTGGCCGACATCGGGTGGTTCGGGCCCGACGGCCGGGAGATGACGGCCGAGGAGTGGACGTCGGGCACGGTCTACGCCCTCGGCATGTTCCTCAACGGCGAGCAGATCGGAGAACCGGGCCCGAGGGGCGAGCGCATCGTCAACGACAGCTTCCTCGTGCTGCTCAACGGCCCGGGCCCGGTGCGCTTCAAGATGCCCGACGAGAAGTGGGCCCAGTCCCTCGAGCTGGTCGTCGACACCGCCATCGGCTACGTGCGGCCGGTGGGAAGCACCGACGGGGTCACGTTCGGCTCCTCCGACGAGGTCTGGATGGAGAGCCGGTCGGTGGCGGTCCTGCGCAAGGTCACCTGAGAGTCACTGTCACCTGAGAGCCGCTGTCGTGAGAGGCGGGTGACCTGAGGAATTCGGGGAAAAAGTGCTTGACCTGGCCCCAGGGGCCGGGTCGTACCCTCGGGAGGAGACACATTCCGGACTGACAACGACAGGCACGAAGGAGTACCGATGGCTACCTACATCATGTTCATGAAGCTGACCGAGCAGGGCGCCTCCGACATCGCCGACGCCAAGCGTGGTCGCGACGCCGGCAAGAAGGCGGCGCAGGCCGTGGGCGTCACCTGGAAGCGGTCCTACCTGGTCATGGGCGAGTGCGACGTGATCGTGATCGTCGAGGCCCCCGACGAGGAGACCATGGCCAAGTTCGCCCTGCTGGGTCAGATGTCGGGTGCGGTCACCATCAAGACCGTGCGGGCCTTCACCGAGAACGAGGCCGACGAGCTCACCGGCTCCCTGGCCAGCCTCGCCGGCACCGTCGCCTAGCCGGCGAGCCCAAGAGGCAGGCGCCCTGACTATCCGGGGCGCCCGACCCCCACGATGCCGTCGCGCACGCCCACCTGACGGACGTTGAGGCCGGTTCGGGGCGCTTCGACCATCGACCCCCCGCCCACGTACATGGAGTTGTGGCCGATGCTGCTCGTGCTCGAGCCGAAGAACAGGATGTCGCCTGGCTGCATGTCGGAGATCGGCACCCGCGTGGTCTCGTAGTACTGGCTCTGGGCGGAGTGCGACAGCGAGACGCCGGCATGGTTCCAGGCCCACATCATGAGGCCGGAGCAGTCGTAGTTGTCGGGCCCCGAGCCGCCGTACACATAGGGCTTGCCGATCTGGGACCGGGCGGCGGCGACCGCGGTTCCGGCACCGCTGGACGAGGGCGGCGGCGTGAACACCTCGACCGGGGCCGGGGTGAGCGACGCGGCCCGCCCGGAGGAGGAGTTGCTGCGGCCCCTGGCGACCGAGCCGGCGATGGGGCTGCTGGCGGGCCCGCCCTGGTTGATGGGGGGCGCCGCCCGGACCTGGGCCGCCTCCCGACGAGCTGCCTCCTCGGCCACGAGTCCGCCGATCTCACCGTTGACCCGGCCCAACAGGTTCCGCTGGGCGGCCTCGGCGTCTGCCGCTCGCTGCTTGGCCGCCTCCGCCTGGGCTGCCGCGTCGGCCGCAACCTGTTCTTCCTCGCTCAGACGGGCCTGGGCGCTCTCGAAGTCCTGACGGGCGGCCCTGACCTCGCCCATGACGTCGCGCTGGTCGGAGGCGGTGAACCGAAGGTACTGCTGACGCAGGACGAGGTTGTCGTTGTTGCTACCGGCGATGTGGGCGAAGAAGCTGGACGAGCCGCCGGTGACGTAGGACTGGACGGCCACCTGGGCGAGAAGGCCCCGCGCCTGCTGCATGCGGGCGTCGGCCCGGGCCATGTCGCCTTTGACCTTGTCGAGTGACGTCTGCACCTCGGCCAGCTTGAGCCGGGCCTGGTTGAAGCCCTCGGCGGCCATGCTGACCTTGTTGCCCTCGACCTCGAGGTCGTTGGCGATGCGCGCCGCTTCCGCCCGCTTGTCCTCGATCGGGCTTCCCGCCGCCGGCGGCACCGCGACCAGGGAGGTGGTCAGTGCGAACCCGACGAGAACGACGAGCCGCCGTAGGTGCAGGGGGAGGATGAGTCTCACTGCCTTCCGGGGTTGTCGGTTGTGAAAGCTGCGACAGAGCGTTCTGGCACGGTGTTGCCGCGTGCGTGTGTTTTCGGCGTGGTCGCGACGGGTACCTGGTAACTGACCTGGTGTGTCGAACCACCGAGGGCGTCCCGCCTCGACGGCTGGCAAACCCTAACCGCCGCCGTCGGGGCATGCAACCACCCCAGTCGGGGCATGCAACCACCCCAGTCGGGGGGCTCTGCCCACCGACGACCCCCCGAAACCCCAGTCGGGGGGCTCTTCCCCCCGAAAACCCGGTACGGTCCGCCACAGCTATGGACCCTGACGAGTACAGGACCGAGAACGACTCGATGGGCGAGGTCCGGGTCCCGTCGTGGGCCCGGTGGGGAGCGCAGACCCAGCGGGCGGTGGACAACTTCCCGGTATCGGGCCTGCTCCTGCGTCGTGACCTGATCCGCGCCCTGTGCATGATCAAGGCGGCGGCGGCGACGACCAACGTGGGCCTCGGCGTGGTGGACCACGACATGGGTGTGGCCATCGCCGAGGCCGCCACCGAGGTGGCGGCAGGGGAGTGGGACGACCATTTCCCCGTCGACGTGTTCCAGACGGGGTCGGGGACCTCGTCGAACATGAACGCCAACGAGGTGATCGCCGGTCTGGCCACCGAGCGGCTGGGCCGGCCCGTCCACCCCAACGACCACGTCAACGCCTCGCAGTCGTCCAACGACGTGTTCCCCTCGGCCATCCACCTGGCCGCCACCGACGGTGTCGAGCACATCCTCCTGCCCGCCCTGGCCCACCTGGCCGAGACACTGGCCACCAAGGCCGGGGAGCTGGCCACGGTGGTCAAGGCCGGACGCACCCACCTCATGGATGCCACGCCGGTCACCCTGGGCCAGGAGCTGGGCGGCTACCAGGCGGCGGTCGACCATGGCGGCGAGCGCCTCCGGGCGTGCCTGCCCCGCCTCGCCGAGCTGCCCCTCGGGGGAACGGCGGTGGGCACCGGCATCAACGCGCCGGCCGGTTTCGCCGGCGGCGTCGTGGAGCGACTGGGCGCCCACACCGGGCTGGCCCTGCGAGAGGCCCGGAACCACTTCGAGGCCCAGGGCGGACGCGATGCCCTGGTGGAGGCGTCGGGGGCGGTGCGCACCGTGGCCGTGTCGCTCCAGCGCATCGCCAACGACCTTCGCCTCATGGCCAGCGGGCCCAGCGCGGGCCTGGCCGAGATCCGTTTTCCCGAGCTCCAGCCCGGCAGCTCCATCATGCCCGGCAAGGTCAACCCGGTGATCTGCGAAGCCGTCGTGCAGGTGACCGCCCGGGTCGTGGGCAACGACGCCACCATCGCGTGGGCCGCTGTCGCCGGGGCGTTCGAGCTGAACACCGGCATGCCGGTGATGGCCCACGCCCTGCTGGAGTCGATCCACATGGTCGCATCGGTCTCGATGCTGCTCGCCGACCGGTGTGTGGCGGGGATCGAGGCCGACGTCGACCGCTGCCGTACCTACGCCGAGTCGTCGCCGGCCGTGGCCACCGCCCTCAATCCCTACCTGGGCTACGAGCGGGCCGTGGAGGTGGCCCGCATCGCCATCGCCGAGGGCAAAACCCTGCGTCAGGTGGTGGTCGAGCGGGGCTGGCTGGACAGCGAGCAGGCCGACCGCGTGCTCGACGTCGACGCCATGACCCGGGGAGGCATCACCGGCGACCCACCGGGGCGGTGATCCGACTTGTCCACAACGACACCCCGGTTGTGCCCAGCATTTCCCTTCTTGTGCTCCACAGGCTCGCCGAACGAGTGTGGGCGTCCGCGCAGGGGATGTAAGGGAGACCGAGATGGTCATCGACGGAACCATGCTGGCGGCCGAACTGCGTCGCCGTCGGGCCCGACCTCGATCGCTGGCCGACTCCGTCGCCGACGTCACCCGCTCCACCTGGGTCCTCGGTGACCTGCGCAGTGCCCCCACCTCGCTGCTGGTGCTCGCCGCCCTGTCGCTGACCGAACCGACCGGCTCCGAGGGCGACCGCGACCTACACGTGCGGGAGGGGGGCTCCGTCGAAGGACCCGGGGTCGCTGGGAAGAGGGATCGAGGGGCGGCTCCAACGCACGATCCGCGATAGGTCGGCCGTCAGCCGGCGCCACTCGACCGGGTCCCACCCCTCAACCGCGTTCACCACCTCGCCGTCCATCCCCATGTGGACGATGGCGGGGAGCGAGCCCAGGCCGAAGCCGCGGACGGCGGTCAGGTCGGGGTCGGCGAAGGTCAGGATCTCACTCGCCCACCGGCCGAGGAATCGGCGGGCCTCGGCGGGGGTGCCCGTCACCAGCCAGGCCACCCGGACGTCGGCCTGCTCGTAGGCGGTGAGGACCCGGCCCGCCGTGGGCACGATCCACGTACTCCGGTCGTTTCCGGGATCGACGGCGACGAACAGCAGGTGAAAGGTGGTCAGCCACTGCCGGACGGACCGGGCGGGGCCGTTGATCGAGGAGAGCATCAGGTCGGGCGACGGATTGGTTGCCACGGCCGGGAACGTAGCGCAGCTATGTTCGTGCCAGCGACCCAGACCACAACGACATGGAGGTCCTCGGGCATGGGAACCGGAGCGGGAAGTGGCCTGTACAAGCTTCTACTGGTGCTCCACATCCTCGCCGCCATCATCGGGTTCGGCAGCGTGTTCCTGGCCGACGTCTTCGCCGCCAAGGCCCGGGCCAGGGGCGGTCGCGAGGGTCTCGCCGTCACCGAGGTGCTGTTCGACGTGGGCGAGCACTGGTCACAGTGGTTCATCTACGCCGTACCCCTGCTGGGCATCGGCCTGATCCTGGCTTCCGAGGACGTCTTCAAGTTCAGCCAGACCTGGATCTCAATCTCGTTCCTGCTCTACATCGTGGCCATCGCCCTGGTTCACGCCGTGCACTATCCCAACCTGCGGCGCATGAACGCCCTCGGCGCCGAGCTGGCGGCGGGTGGTCCGCCGACCGGCGGCGGCCCTCCGCCCCAGGTGGCCGAGCTCGAGACCCGCGGCAAGAAGGCGGCGGCCGTGGGCGGGATCCTCAACCTCATCATGATCGCCATCCTGTTCCTCATGGTCTGGAAGCCGGGGTTCCCTAGCTAGCCTCGATCCACGTGCACCCGATCGAGCGGCTGCGGATGGTGGCTCGGGCCGAGGGCGAGGACCCCGGCCTGGTGGCCCAGGAAGCGGCGGCGGTCCTCGCCGCCTGCGCCGGCGATCCCCCCGGACTGGTCACCGGGTGCCGGCGCCTCGTCGATCATCAGACCTCGTCGGGGCCCATCTGGTGGCTGGCGGCGCGGGTGCTGGGGGCGCCGGACCCCGAGGCCGAGGCGTGGCGGTCGGCCGAGCAGCTGGGGCGTGACGCCACCCCCGCGGCCCTGGCCTACCACCTCCCCTCCGACCTCCGGGTGCTCGTCGTGGGCTGGCCCGACCAGGCTGGGAGTGCCCTTGCCCGCCGGGGAGACTGCTCGGTGCTGGTCGTCGACGCCACGGGGGCCGGGGGTGGGTTGGCCAGGAACCTGCGGCGGGCCGGCACCGACGCCACGGTGGTCGAGCCCTCCGGCCTCGGGGCGGCGGTCGTCGCCAGCGGCCTCGTGGTCTTGGAGGCCACCGCCATGGGGCCCGACGGGTTCGTGGCTGCGGCAGGGTCACTGGCTGCGGCGGCCGTCGCCCGGCAGGTCGAGGTGCCGGTGTGGGTCGTGGCCGGTGTGGGCCGGGTACTGCCGGATGCCCTGTGGCGGGCGATGGTCGGCCGCCTCGATGCCGGAGGCGATCCGTGGGACCGTCCTCACGAGGTGGTCCCTCTCGCCCTGGTCGACCGGGTGGTGGGCCCCGACGGCCCCGAGCCCCCGGCCGCGGCCCGTCGCCGGGGCGACTGCCCGGTCGTGCCCGAGCTCACCCGCACCTGGCCGGCACCCGGAACCCGTGCCACCCATGGGGATGCGACCGGTTCGGGCCGGCCCGGCGATGGGTAGGCCGCGCGCCATGGTTGACCGACGTGGGTGACCGACGGTCGGGTGACGGCCACGGTGGTGACACCGTCGAGTTCCCGGGCAACGGTTCGATGGTGGGTGGGTACCTCGCACCGGCCCACGGCGGCGCCGGCCTGGGCGTGGTGGTGATCCAGGAATGGTGGGGCCTGGTCCCCCACATCGTCGACGTGTGCGACAGGTTCGCGGCCGAGGGCTTCACCGCCCTGGCGCCCGACCTGTACCACGGCAGGACGGTGCCCGACGCGGAGCCCGACGAGGCCCGCAAGGCGGCCATGGCCCAGGATTTCGAGCGGGCCGCCCGGGACATGAGTGGGGCCGTGGACTACCTGATGGGACACCCCGCCGTCCGCGGAGACGGGCTGGGCGTCGTCGGATTCGGCATGGGCGGGGGCCTGGCGCTGTCGCTGGCGACGCTGCGGCCCGACACCGTCCGGGCGGTCGTGCCGTTCTACGGGATACCACGGGGCGAGGAGCCCGACTGGTCGCAGATGGCGGCGGCGGTCGAGGGCCATTACGCCGAGCACGACGACATGGCGGGATTCGACGTGGCCAGGAACCTCGAGACCACCCTCACCGACCTGGGCAGTGAGGTGAGGATCTTTCTCTACCCCAACACCGGCCACGCCTTCTTCAACGACGCCCGGCCCGAGGTGCACGATCCCGACGCCGCCCGCCAGGCCTGGGTCCGCACCCTCGAGTTCCTCAGAGCCAAGCTGGGGTAGTCCACCCAATCGTTCTGGGCAGGTCCGTGGCCCCCAGGGGGACCCTGAACCTGCCCAGAACGGGTTCGATCACGCGGGCCATGTGGGAAACGGGTGGCGTTGTAACAGCGGCGGCGCCGGCGAGACGGAACTCGTGTCAAAGGAGCTGACATGGTTTCGAGAATGGACGAGTCGCCCATCACCCGTGCGCCCGAACCGCCGTCGGGCCTCTCGCTGTGGGCCCGGCTGCTGCAGGCCCTGCCGCTGGTCGCCGGGCTGGCCACCTTCGGGTTCTTCTTCGTGGACAAGAACCGAGAGGCCCGCACGGTTCTCAGGAGCGGCCGGGGCTTCCTGGCCATGGCCGCCGTCGTCGGGGGCTACGTGGTGATCGCGTTCGTCCTGCGTCGCTGGGTCCGGTGGGCGTGGGTGCCACCGGTCGTGTTGACCGCCGTGGTCCTGGGGCTGGCGGTGTGGATCGTGCGGCCGTACTACGTCGACACCACCGCCAATCGCCAGTTGGTGACTGGTCCGGTCGGTGACCTATCGCAGACGGAGCCGCCGGTAGCCGGGGCATCACCGGAACCGGCCCCCGCGGGGGCTCCGGCGGCCCCGGATCCCACCCCGGCTCCCGCTCCGGCTGCCCCGGTGCGGATCAGCAGCGGCGGTCTGGAGGGGCTGGGCCACGACGCCTCGGGCTCGATCTCGCTGATCCGCAACCCCGACGGATCGATGGTGGTGCGCTTCGAGGACTTCGACATCGAGGGCGTTCCCGACCCGCGCGTGCACCTGGTCCCTGGTGCCGACGTGCAACGGGCCGGCGGGGTGTCGCTCGGCCGGCTCTCGGGCAACCAGGGCCAGGTGCTCGACTACGCGGTCCCGCCCGGCACCGACGCCGGGCCCGGTTGGACCGTGCTCGTCTGGTGCCGGGCCTTCTCGGTACCCGTTGCCAACGCCACCCAGGTGCCGGTCTGACCCTTGGGGCTAGCATGGCACCGGCGAACGGCGTCGAGCGGAGGGAGATGGCGGATGTCCAGAGCGGTGAGGTGGGCCTGTGTCGTCGTCGCCGCCCTGGCGGTGAGCGCGAATCTCTCGGGGCCGGCCACCGCCCAGGTCGCGTCGTTCTCGCCCGGCAGCCCGAACGGTGGTGACTCCTACTTCCCGTTGCAGGGCAACGGCGGCTACGACGCCCTGCGCTACACCATCGTCTTCTCCTACGACCCCGGCACCAGGCGCATGGCGGGCTCGACGTCGCTCACGGCTGTCGCCACCAAGAACCTGAGCCGGTTCAACCTGGACTTCACCGGGCTGACCGTCCGTTCCGTGAAGGTCAACGGATCAGTGGCCGCCTTCAGCCACCAGGGCCAGGAGCTGACGGTGACCCCTCGTGCCGGGCTCCCCAGCGGGCGGAGCTTCACCGTCGACGTGGCCTACGACGGCAACCCGACCCACGTCGTCGACCCCGACGGCTCGATCGAGGGATGGGTCGTCACCAGCGACGGCGCATACGTCGTCGGCGCCCCTCAGGGCGCCATGACGTGGTTTCCGGGGAACCACGATCTGCGTGACAAGGCGACCCACACCTTCCGGGTGACCGTTCCCAACGGGACGACGGCCGTGGCCAACGGCGCCCTGACCTCCAAGAGGACGGTCGGCGCCCAGACGACCTGGGCGTGGAGCTCCCGCGAGCCCATGGCGAACTGGCTGGCCACTGCCACCATCGGGCGCTTCGACCTGACCAAGGCCCGGACGGCGACCGGGATGAACTACATCTTCGTCGATCCCAGCACCGGCACCGCCCCCACGAACCCCGTGTACCAGACGGTCGACATTCTCTCGTGGTTGAGCACGCTGTACGGGCCCTACCCCTTCTACGCCTCCGGGGGCATCGTCGACAACGCTCCCTCCCCCGGCTACGCCCTCGAGACCCAGACCAAGCCGCTGTACCCATTTCCCCCGTTCGCCCAGCTGGTGGTCCACGAGCTGGCCCACCAGTGGTACGGAGCATCGGTGACGCAGGCCTCGTGGCGTGACGTCTGGCTCGGCGAAGGGTTCGCCACCTACACCGAGTGGTTGTGGAACGAACGCACCTCGGGCCGCAGCGCGCAGGCGCAGTTCGACTCGGCGTACGCCCGGCCCGCCGACGACCCCTTCTGGCAGGTGCCTCCGGGGGACCCCGGTCCCCAAGACCTCTTCCACCCCAGCGTGTACCACCGGGGTGCCATGACTCTCCACGCGCTGCGCACGACCGTGGGGAGCGCGGTGTTCTTCGACATCCTGCGGGAGTGGGCCGGCGCCAACCGCCACGGGAGCGTAACGACACAGCAGTTCGTGGACCTGGCAGAGCAGCGGTCGGGCCGCCAACTCGACGACCTCTTCCAGCGATGGCTCTACACGCCGGCCAAGCCGTCGTTTCCCTGAGCGAAGTCCGTCCGAGCGCGGCCTCGCGTCGCGTCGGTCCTACCCGGGCTCGCTGCCAGCGTCCCCGAGTGTCAGGCATCGTGGCTCGGCGACGCCAGGGAAGTGGCGCTGCCAGGCCACGCGCAGGGCGTCCATCGTCGGCTGGCCGGCACGCGCCCCGACATCGTCGGAGACCGATATCGCCAACAGGAAGGCCAGGTCTGCGCAGTCCGCCAGGCTGGCGCCCCGGAGGAGGCCGAAGTGCAATGCCGCCGCCATACCGTCTCCCGCTCCCGTGCTGTCCTTCACGGGAGACTGGTTCCTGAAGCCGATGCGGGCTTGGGTCCCGATGATCTCCTCGAGCCCGTACCGCCCAGTCGCAATGGTCAGATACTCAGGCCGGTGCTCAACCTCGACCTCCGACCGGTAGCGCTTGACGAGGGTCACCATGGGCTGGTCGTAGCCGTTCATCCCCTTCCACGCGTAGAGGCGGCGGAGGTCGGACCGGATGCCGGACCCTTCCGTTCCTCCGGAGGGTGCTGCGGAGTTGTCGATCAGCTCGCGCAGGTTCTGCTCATACAGGACGAGGATGTTGACGCGCGACAGGATGGGGCCCAGTCGGTCGAGTCCCAGCGACGCGTACAGCGCGCCCGGATTCAGCGAGAGCACCGCCACCTCCGGGAGGATCGACGTCAAGTGCTCCTGCAGGGCAAGTTCGGCAGGCGACGTGAACGACGTGAAGTGCACGATGCGTGAGTGCCGAATGGCGTCCTCGAGTCTCCTGCTCGAGTCGGGAGCGGATTCGAGGGTGGCGGCCAGGAGTTCGTTGACGCCCGGATGCACATAGATCGACCGGACGCCCCCCGGGTCACTGAACACGATGCTGTGGCCCGAACGGACACGCTCGCCGGCGGGAACGACCAGAACGTTCTCGCAGTTCACGCCGACGCGCTCGAGGTCGCCGACGAGCGCCCCTCCTTCTGGGTCGTCGGCTACGACACCCGCGACCGCGACAGTGGTGCCGAGCCGGGCGAGGGCGGCGATGGTGTTGGCGCCTGAGCCACCCGGTTGCTCGGAGGCAAGGTCGATCGTCACCTCGTGGTCAGGAGCGACGCGGTCGACCAGATGGATGCGGTCCAGGTTGTGAGCAGTCACGGCCAGCGCGTCAAGGGGTAGGGATCGCGACCTGAGGAGGCGATCGCTCAGTTCCTGCACCGCAGGAGGTTCACTCGGGAATGTGGCTCCCGGCTCGGCGGATGACGCCGTTTGCGTGGGACTTGCGCGACGCAGCGCAACTTGTTCGCGAAGGTGGTGAATGCCCGAATGGGCGGGAAGAAGTTCGAGTATGCGATCCAGATGCTGACTCGCTTCTTCGTATCGCTCTTCCTCCAGCAATAGCTGGCCGTACCGGTGCCCGAGCTCGGCCAGGGCGCTCGTATGCCGTCGGAACAACTCGGGGGCCACCGCGCACGCACCCTCGTAGACGCGAACCGGGTTGTCCCTCCACTCAGAGAGCGCCTGACGCACCAACTCATGCCGCTCGGCGCTCTCGACGGTGGCCCAACCGGACAGAAGATGCTCGGCGATACGGAGGAAACGCAGGGCGTCTACCTGGTCGACGGAGAGACTTGCGGTGTAGAAGCTGCCTCTCGCTCTCGGCACCACTTCCACATCCGCAGCCACATGGTCTCTCAAGGTTGACCGCAAGCGGCTTACGAGTGATTCCACGCTTCTCTTGTACAGGGCAGTATCCGTACTGGCGTACACGGCGACGACGAGCTCGCACATCGAGACGCCGCGGTCGGCGTTCGCCGCCAGCGTGAGAAGGAGGATCTCCTGCTTCGGCTCGAGCGGGACCTCGATCGGAGCATCGCCGTCATCGGTCACGTTCAGCGGGCCGAGGATACGGATTCTCACTCGACCCAACCCTACACATCGGAGGTTCGACGAGACCGCAGGTAGCGCGGATCACGAGCGAACCGCGTGCCGTTCCTGATCACCTCGTGAGAAGTGCATGTTTCGATGAGATTCCGTTGAACTGTGCTCGACGAGAGAGGTAGATATCAGATGGCGCTTTTTCTGATCGGCCTGGTCATCATCGTGGGTTCTCTGCTCCTCGTTTCGAGAGCGGACGCACGCAGAGCGCGACGACACCCGCCGCGCCTGTCCCCTGCTCCGTTGGAGCGAGGGCCCGACCTACCGGGCGGCCGCTTCCGGCGGCTACTCGCTTGGTGGCGCCGCCCCTTGGCCGAGGAGGCCGAGGTGTCCCGCAAGTCGTCTAACCGCGGCTTCGGCGGTTTCGGCGGTTTCGGCGGCTTCGGCGGCGGTGGATGCGGAGGAGGCGGTGGCGGCGGTGGGTGTGGTGGCGGCGGCGGAGGAGGAGGAGGGTGCTAGGCGGTCGCGCCGACGAAGGCAGTGGAGAGTTCTTCGAGCTCGGCGCCGTCGGCGACGACGAGGATCGACGTTGGCAGGAC